>JAUSAU010000043.1 GCA_030652345.1 Coriobacteriia bacterium | reverse complement strand
CGGACCGCGGTGATGAGCCGCCCGGTGAGGTGGGGGAGCATCGCGGGCGCGACGGCCTCGTAGTAGCAGGCCAGGTCGCGCTTCGTCACGCCCGCCGGCTCCAGGGACTTCTCGGGGTTCGACACCGTGACGCCCGCGATGACGAGCGGCGACACGGCGAGCTCTGTCGTGTCCTCGCGGGCCGATGCGACCGGATCCTCGCGGACCACCATGCGAGGGTCCGCGTCCTCGCGCACGCCCTCGAAGGAGGGCTGGCGCACGACGCCGTCCCGGGTCCATTCGCGGAACTCGACCTCGACGACGAGCTCCGGCCGCACCCAGTGCACGCCGCCGAGCTTCGGGGGGACCGCGAAGGAAGGCGACTCCGCGGCGAGGCCGGCCAGGCGCTCGTACAGATCGTCGAGGGTACGCTCGGTGAAGCCGGTGCCCACGCGGCCCGCGTAGCGCAGCTCGCCCGACGGATCGCGAACGCCGAGCAGGAGCGCTCCGAATCGGGAGCGGGAGCCCTCCGGGTCGGTCCAACCTCCGACGACGAACTCCTGCCGCGCGAGGCACTTCGCCTTGAGCCAGTCGCGCGAGCGCCCGGCGACCCACGGGCGGTCACCCCGCTTGCTCACCGACCCCTCGAGCAGGAGGTCGCACGAAGCGGCGTGGAACGCCGGGCCTCCGCCCGCGAAGTGCTCGACGTAGAGGAGCGGGCCTCCGGCCGGCGCTGCGGCGATGAGCGAGCGCAGGAGATCCTTGCGCCGCAGCAGCGGTTCGCCGCGAAGATCGAACCCGTCCAGATAGAGCAGGTCGAAGGCGGCGAGCGTGATGCGGCCATCCTGCTTCGAGGCGAGCGCGTCTTGCAGGGCGCCGAAGTCGGGCCGTCCGTCCGCTCCGATCACGACGGCCTCGCCGTCGAGCAGAGCGCTCGCAGCGGGAAGCGCCTCCACGGCGTGTGCGATGCCCGTAAGGCGGTCGGTCCAGTCCGCGCCGTTGCGCGTGAGCATCCGCGCGCGCCCGCGCTCGAGCACGGCGCGCAGACGGTACCCGTCGTACTTCACCTCATGGATCCACTCGTCGCCCTCCGGCGCCTCGCCGACGAGCGTCGCGAGCTGGAAGGGGGCGTCGGCAGGCAGGGCTCCCGCGACGGTGGCCGGCGCTGTCCGGTCGGCGGTCCCGGCCGGCTCCTCCGCCGCTCGGGGGCCGGCCGTCGCTTCAGGGGATGGGGGAGCGGGCGCCCCCTCGACGCCGCCGGCCGTCCACACCGCGCCGCCGGCCGCGATCGCCTCCATCGTCCGGCCCGAGGAGGCCGAGTCGGCATCCTCGACGGTGACGTCGTACTCGTCGCGCGGGCGCACGTGAGCGTCGCGCTCCTTGATGAGCAGCCAGTTGTCGCGCTTCTCGCCGGGACGTGGCTTCATCCGTACGAGCGCGAACGCCCCGTGCAGCTTCGAGCCCTCGAGGACGAACTTGAGTTGGCCCTTTGCGAGCAGCTCACCGGGGTCCCCGATGGGCGCGAAGGCGCCGCGGTCCCAGATCATCACCGTGCCGCCCCCGTACTCGCCGGCCGGGATCGTCCCTTCGAACTCGCCATAGGCGATGGGGTGGTCCTCGACGTGCACCGCGAGTCGCTTGTCGGCCGGGTCGAGCGAGGGGCCCTTCGGGACGGCCCACGATGCGTAGACGCCGTCGATCTCGAGGCGGACGTCGTAGTGCAGCGCCCGTGCCGCGTGCTTGTGGATGACGAATCGTAGTTCGCCCGGCGCCGGTACCGCGCCGTCGCCCGACGGTTCCGGTGTCACCGAGAAGTCGCGCTTGCGGTTGTACTCCTCGAGCGGCACGGCCACCCTCCTAGCCCTGCGCCCGGCGGGCGTCGTCGAGCGAGCGCTTGAGCAGTGCGACGATGTCGACGACCTCGCCGCCCGCCGGCGCTTCAGCCGTCGATGCCGGTGCTGCAGCCGCGACCCCCTCCGCCTTGGCGGCGATGAGAGCGAGCAGGTCGTCACGGTACGTGTCGCGGTACTCGGGAGCGTCGGGTTCGAACGGCTTGGCGATGGTCGCCACCAGTTGCCCGGCGAGTGCGATCTCCGCGTCGGTCACACCGGAGTCTGCAAGGTCGGACCCGGGAAGGTCGAGCGACGTGGCGTCGCGAAGCTCGTACGGATACCGCAGCATCTCGAGCAGCAGCACGTCGCCGTCGGGCACGAGCGCGGCAAGGTGCTGGCGCGTGCGGACCACGACCTTGGCCAGCGCGACCCGCTTCTCGCGCTTGAGCGCCTCTCGCAGCAGCGCGTACGCCTTGCGTCCCGCCTTCTCCGGTTGGAGGTAGTACGGCTTGTCGAAGTACTTGGGGTCGATCTCGTCGGCGCAGACCGCCGCGAGCACATCGATGGTCTGCGTCGCTTCGACGTTGGCGGCGCGCAGGTCGTCGTCGGTGACCACGACCCAGCGGCCCTCGGAGACCTCGAAGCCCTTGACGACGTTCTCCCACGGGACCTCGGATCCCGCCTCGTTCACCCGCCGGTTGTGGACTGCGGACATGTCGCGGCCATCCAGCAGGTGGAACGCGAGTTCGCGCGGCTGCTCGGCGGGCATGAGCGAGACCGGGATGGTGACGAGGCCGAACGAGATGGTGCCTCTCCAGATCGCGTGTGGCATGACAGTTGCCTCCGTCACGGGTGTCGGCTTTCTCGTCCGGTTCATACCCGCGCGCGGCGGGCGGATGGCATCGTGCGCGCATGCGCGCTCCGCCGGTCACCGTAAACCGCCGCTTGCCGAGGTTAACGACCGTTCGCGTCGATTGTCGGCTCTTTGTGCGTCGCGTCACCGTTCGGCGGGGCTACTCTTGCCGATAGTGCGCGAATACGGCGATACCACCACGCCGACCATATGGTGAACAGGGCTGGATCTGAAGCGAAGACCGGACGGCACCCGGGGGCGGGAGCCGCTTCGCGAAGGAATGGCCCTCGGTACGGGGGAGACCGATCCGTTTCTCGGATCGGGCTCTTGTCGTTTCCGGGGACGATTGCCGCGCATTAACGCTCGGCATCCCGCCTTAACGCTCGCAAAGTAAGGGGTGAGGGTATGCCAGTAGGACTCTACCTGTCCCGATGCCGGGGCAGGGTGGACGAGACCGTCGACCTCGACGCTCTCATCGAGGAGTTCAAGGACCGCGCCGTGGTCGCACGGGTCGTCGACGACCTGTTCGAACCGGCGACCGCGCAGCGCATCGAGCGCGACATCACCGACGCGGGGCTCGACGCGGTCGTGCTCGCGGGCAACTCGCGCGACCACTATGTGAAGAGTCTGTCGGGACGCCACTTCTGGGACCGGATCGTCGACGCCGGCGTGAACCCGAATCGCGTCGTCACGGCCAACCTGCTCGAGCAGGTGGCGCTCGCACACTCGGCGGACCGCGCCGGCGCGCTCGCGAAGGCCCGCGCGGCCGTCTCGCTCGCGCTGCTCGACGCGGGTGCCCGCGCGGAGGCGGTCGCCGAGCGCACCGTGCCGCGCAAAGCGGTCCTGATCCTCGGTGCGACCATCGAAGGCGTGGTCGCGGCCCAGCGTCTCCTGCAGCTCGGCTACCGCGTGCACATCATCGACCGCGGCGACGGCGTCGCCCGTCTCGCCGGCAAGGGCGAGCTCTCCGCGACCGTCGGCTACGTGCTCGGTCACCCCGACTGCGACCTTGCCAACGGAGCGTCGATCCAGGACGCGGACGGCTGGGTGGGCGACATCCGCGTCACACTCGCCGCGCAGGACGGAGCGACGCACCTGCATGTGGGCGGCATCCTCATCGCCGAGCCGTCCGAGACGGCGTGGGTCACGGAGCTCCGCGACCACTTCCGCATCGATGTGGACGACGAGGGTCACGCGCGCTCGGTCAACCCCCAGGCCCATCCCGCTGAGACGATCGAGCCCGGCATCGCGGTCGTGCCACCCGTCGTAGGCGAGGGCGGCCTGCGCGACCTCGTCTCGGCCGCCGATTCGGCCGCGATGGCGCTCATCCTCCAGCTCTCCTACCCCGAGACGACGCACTACGCGATGACCTCCTCGGTCGACGACACGCTGTGCGGCGCCTGCGCCTCGTGCGTGAAGACATGCGCGTTCGGCGCCTGTCTCATCGACCCGGTGACCGGCCTGTCCAAGGTCGACGTGCGGCGGTGCCGGGGATGCGGCAAGTGCGTCGTCGGGTGCCCGGTCGGCGCGCGCGACATCCTGTCATCCCCGCACGAGTACCTGCTCGCCGCGATCGACGAACTCTCGCAAGTCGACGTCCCCGGTCCGAAGGTGCTCGGCTTCCTGTGCGGCGGGTGCGGCTATCCCGCCGCCGACCGCGCCGGTGAGCTCGCGGCCTCCGGCGGCGAGGCGTTCCCGTCCGGCTTCCTGCCGCTGCGCATCCCGTGCGGCGGCCGGCTCGACACGCTCTACGTCCTCGCGGCGTTCCGTGCCGGCTTCGACGGCGTCACCGTCTTCCGCTGCCGGGAAGGCCACTGCCACAACGTGATCGGCAACCTCGACATGGATCGGCGCATGAGCCTGCTGCGGACGGTCATCAGGTCGCGCGGACTCGACGCGGACCGGCTGCGCGTCATCGACATCTCGCCGACCGAAGGCGATGTCTTCACGGCATCGGTCAACGGAGTCTTCTCTCTGCTGGGCACCCTCGTGAACGGGAAAGGAGGCCCGCTGTGACCAAGCCGACGCTCGCAACCGTCGCGCTCTCGGGCTGCTACGGCTGTCACACCGCTCTGCTCGACGCGCATGAGGGCCTCGTCGACCTGCTCGGCGCAGTCGACCTCATCCACTCGCCGTTCACCGTCGGGGACGACATCCCGGTGGCCGACATCATCCTGGTCGAGGGCGCCGTCGCCACCGTCCATGACGAGGAGACCGCCCGGATCGCGCGGGCGAAGGCGACCACGCTCGTCGCGATGGGCTCGTGCTCGTCCTTCGGCGGCATCGGCGCTCTGCGGAACCTGCACCCGCGCCGCGACGTCATGTCCAGCGCGTACGGCGAGGGCACCGAGATGGGCCGCTCGGCCGGCGACGGTTCGATCCCCGAGCTCTCTCCGCGCGTCAGGCCGCTGCACGACATCGTGCGGGTCGACGCGTACGTCCCCGGGTGCGCTCCCGTGACCAAGGACCTGGTCGAGGCGATCCAGTCGCTGCTCGCCGGCCGTCCGATCCCGGCGCCGCATCGCAACCTCTGCATCGAGTGCGGCCGGAAGCACGAGACCATGCTCCATCACAGCAAGGAGTTCGTCTCCGACGCCGTCTACTCCGTCATGGAGCTCGACGTCATCGATCCGGAGCGCTGCTTCCTCGAGCAGGGCGTGATCTGCATGGGCCCGATGACGCGCGAGGGCTGTGACGCCCGCTGCGTGAAGGCCAACTCACCGTGTCGCGGCTGCATGGGCCCGTCGCGCCTCGACTTCGAGCAGGGCGGCAAGATGGTCGACACCCTCGCGGCGGTACTCCCTGCCGGCGCCATCATGTTCCTGGACGACCTCATCGGCACCGGGTACCGCTTCACGATGCCGGTCTCGACCTTCCCCACGATCTATGACCACGGAAGCGAGGGGAGCGACCGATGAGCAGCGTGATCAGACTTGCCCCCATCAAGCGCGTCGAAGGGCACGGCACGATCTCGATCCACCTCGGCGACGACGGCCGTGTCGCGGACGCGCACTTCAACTCCATCGAGTTCCGCGGCTTCGAGAAGCTCGTCGAAGGCCGCATGATCTGGGAGATGCCGCTCGTGACGAGCCGCATCTGCGGGATCTGCCCGGTCAGCCACCATCTCGCGGCGGTCAAGGCCGCGGAGGACCTGCTCGGCGTGACCCCGCCGAAGGCCGGAGTCATGCTGCGCGAGCTCATGCACACGGGCGGCCTGATCCAGGACCACGCCCTGCACTTCTTCTTCCTGGCCGGACCTGACTTCCTGACCGGCGACGGCGCGAGCCGCGACCTGCTCGGCGTCCTCGGCGCCCGTCCGGACCTCGCCAAGCGCGCGATCGGCCTGCGCAAACTGGGTCAGGGTGTGGTCGAGGCGGTCGGCGGACAGGCGGGCCATCCCGTCACCGCCATCCCTGGCGGCGTGACCAAGCCGCTCGACCCCGACGTGCGCAAGGCGCTTCTCGCCCAGGCCCGTGCCGCGCTTCCGGAGGCGGTCGAGGCCGAGCGCCTCGCGCGGCAGTGCACCCTGCGCCTCATCGACGAGAACGACGACATCCCCGTCACGCCGACGCGCTTCCTCGCGCAGACCCGCGACGACGGCACACTCGGGTTCTATGACGGCACCGTGCGGATCGTCCCGCCCGACGGCCTGCACGTGGCCGAGTTCCCGGCGAGCGACTTCCGCTCGCACATCGCCGAGCGCATCGTCCCGTGGAGCTACGCGAAGATGCCCTACATCCGCGAGCTCGGCGAGATCGAGGGCTCGTACCGCGTCGGCCCCCTGGCCCGCACCTCGATCGTGGAGTGGGCGAGCGGACCGCTCTCCGACGCCGCGCTGGCCGACTTCCGCCAGGAGCTCGGCCGTCCCGTCCAGCATCCGCTGGCGTACCACTGGGCGCGCATGATCGAACTGCTCGCGGCCGTCGAGCGCCTCGTCGTCTTGCTCTCGGACGACGAGATCATCAGCACGGACGTCCGCGTGAAGGTCGAGCGCCGGGCCGGATGCGGCGCGGCAGCGGTCGAGGCTCCGCGCGGGACGCTCTTCCACTACTACGAGGCGGACGAGGTCGGCCGCGTGACGAAGGCCGAGCTGGTCGTCGCCACGACCCAGAACAACGCGGCGATCAACGAGGCGGTGCGGGCCGCAGCGGACGGCGCCATCGCCGACGGCCGCATCAGCGACGGCGCGCTGCGCCGCATGGAGGTCGGCATCCGCGCCTACGATCCGTGCCTGTCGTGCTCGACGCACGAGATCGGGCGGATGCCCCTCGTCGTCAGACTCTACGGCCCCGGCGGCGTACTGCTCGACCAGCAGGGGGTGAGCGAGTGATGACCGCGAAAGAGGCCATCGACAACCACCTGAAGGCGCGACTCGAAGACACCTTCGGCCGGGCTGTCTCGACGATGATCATCGCATCCGCCACCGCGCAGACCGGCGTGCAGGTCTTCGACCCGAGCGTGGAGGACTTCATGCGCCTCGCGCAGGCCGTCTGCTTCGACTCGCGCGTCCAGGACATGTGGGGCCGGGCCGGCGCGGAGGACGCGCTCGCGCAGTACCGCGGGATGGTGAGTCAGGGGCTCGTGTCCTGACGTTCGGACAGCACAGCGATCACAGCGGAGGCCGCGTCGATGCACGCGGCCTCCGTGCGCGGGGTGAGCGTCTCGGCGTGCGGCATCGCGCCGGCCGGCACGCTGACCAGGAAGGCGGCGGGGGCCGCGCCGTAGAGCGCCTGGGCGAGTGCCAGCAGCGCGCGCGGGCTGACGTGATGGGTCGAGGCGCCGCCGCGGGCCGGCTCGAGCGGAGTGACGGTCACGTCGCCGTCGCGCCGCTCCGCATCGACGAAGACGACGAGCCCGGCCTCCGCGACATCCGACGCGTGCGCGACGTCGAGCTGGTGGACGGTGTGCACGCGCGCGCTCCCGATCGAGGCAGCGTCTGCGAGCAGAAGGTCGGCCACGCGCGCACCCGCGCCGTCGTCGCCGCGAGCGGGGTTGCCCACACACAGTACGAGCGGGTCTCGCGTCACCACAGCCGGTACCACCCCTCGCGTTCCTCGACCTGCGCGGGGATGTCGAACAGGGATCCGAGTGCGTCTCCCGTGATGAGCTCGCCCTTCTGTCCGTCCCGGAAGACGCTGCCGTCCTTGAGCATGACGACGCGGGTGACCTCCGGGACGATGTCCTCGATGTGGTGCGTGACGAGCAGGAGGGAGTGCCCGGCGGCAGCGATGCGCTGCATCGTGCGATGGAAGTGCCAGGTGGCGTGCGGGTCGAGCCCCGCGCACGGTTCGTCGAGCACCAGCACCATCGGATCGCGCACGAGCGCACGGGCGATGAGCGCCCGGCGCGCCTCGCCGGTCGACAACGTGTCCATGCGGCGGCCTGCCAGGTGCTCGATCTCGAGGAAGGCGAGACGCTCGTCGGCCTTCTCGCGCATGGCGGCGGTGACGTCCTGGTGATGGTAGGGCCCGACCGAGCCGAAGAACCCGCTCGTCACACAGTCGCGGACGCTGACGCCGATCGCGTAGGTGTCCTGGAGCGCGTCGGAGACCACGCCCATGATGCGACGGGCCTCGAGCAGGTCCCAGCGCTCGCGTCCCAGCATCGTGACCGCAGGCGTGCAGTCGTCGTGCGCGAGCGGACGGATGTCCCGTGTGAGCAGGCGGATGAGCGTCGACTTGCCCGCGCCGTTGGGGCCGAGCACCGCGACGTGTTCGCCCGCCTCGATCTGCAGTGAGTCAACACGCAGGATCTCCCGGCCGTCGCGTACGACGACCGCGTTTCGCAGTTCGAGCAGGGGGGCGCCGGTGGGTTCCATACCGACAGGTTAGCGGTTCCGGGGCCCGCGGGTGCCGCTCGTCTCACCGCGGGCGTCCGCCGGGCACGACGGGTCCCCGCACTCCCGGTGCGGGCACGGCGGTTGCTGAACCGGAGCGCATGGCCGCATTCGAGACACTCCCGCTCACCGAGACGATGCCCGCGTTGTTCCTGGGGCACGGCTCACCGATGAACGCCGTCGAGACGAACCCCTTCACGGAGTCGCTCACCGCGCTCGCCTCGAGCATGCCGAGGCCCGCCGCAATCATGGTCGTCTCCGCACATTGGCTCACACGCGGGGTGCATGTGCTGTGTTCGCGAACGCCGCGCACCATCCACGACTTCTACGGCTTTCCCGATGACCTGTATGCGATCGAATATCCCGCGCCCGGAGGCCTTGAGTTCGCCCGCGCCGCGGGAGAGTTGCTGGCAGCTCCCTGCGATGCCGCATGGGGACTCGATCACGCGTCGTGGGCCGTCCTGCGGCACATGTTTCCCGATGCCGACGTCCCCGTCTTCGAACTCTCGCTCGATGTCACCGCTTCGACGCGGGAGCATTTCGAGCTCGGACGAAGGCTCGCGCCGCTGCGGGATCGCGGCGTGCTGGTCGTCGGCAGCGGCAACCTCGTCCACAACCTGCATCTGGTGCGTTGGGAAGAGCATGCCGAGCCCTACGACTGGGCGGTCGAGTTCGACCGGTGGGCCCGGGACCGGCTGCTGGATGGCGACGACGCGGCCCTGGTCGACTATGAGTCAGCGGGCCCCATCGCCGAGCTCGCCGTCCCCACGAACGACCACTACCTGCCGCTGCTGTACGCGACGGCGCTGCGGCGCGAAGGCGAACCGCTCTCCTTCACCTACGAGGGCATCGAGATGGGCTCCGTGTCGATGCGCGGTGTGCGGATCGGCTGACCGGGCGCTACTTCCCCACGCCCAGCATCCCCGCGATGAAGAACGAGATGGTCGCCACCGCGCCCGTGTTCACGGTGCCCCAGACGAGGTCGACCATCGTCACCATCGGTGACCATCCCTCGATCGTCGCCTGGTTCGTCAGGTCGTACGTGCCGTACGCGGCGAGGCCGAGGAGCGCGCCACGCCACGCCGCCTCGAACCAGACGCCCTTCTCGACACCCGGAAGGACCGCCAGTGCGATGACGGCGATGAGATAGACGAGGTAGAAGCCCGCCGCGACAGGCAGGTTCGGCTTCGCGGACAGCAGGCCCTCGGGAGCGACGCCGAGCTGTTTCTGGTAGAACGGGCCCGTCATGGTCAGCAGCCATATGAAGTCGATGGCGAAGAACACCACGACGGTGGCGAGATAGAGCCACAGGTTCTTGAGCATGTCGGCCTCCGGGTCCGGGCGGGCGTCTGCTACGAGTATCCCCATCAACGGCTTCGGTACTCGGTGAAGGCGCGATGTCACCCGTCGGTGGTACCATGACGCCGTGGCGCGGGGAGGCGCTGCAACACGGGAGGGGGCGGACCGTGGAACTCGGTCGTCAGGTCGTGGGGATCCTGGAACCCTATGTCGGTCGTTCTGCTGCGGACACGTGTGTCCGGGGGACGGCTCTGTGCATGGGCAAGGTGTTCGATGCGCTCGGGCCGGAGGACGTCCCGGCCCTGACCGACAGCGTGCGGCGGATGCTCGAGCCGGTGGTCCCGTCCTCCACGCTGGACAGCATCGTCGTGCGCATCACGGAGGTCGCCCAGTGAGCACCCGACGCTCGTGGGTCGCCGGCGCCGCCTTCTTCGGCGGGGCGTTCCTCATCTGGCTCCTCACGCTGTTGTTGCTCCAGGTGGGGCAACCGCAGACGTCGGCTCTGGTCGCCGGGACGGGGGAGCTCGTCCTGATCGGTGCATCCGCCATCTACGTCTTCCTGACGGTGGCGAAGTGGGACCAGACGGATTCGGTGCGGCTGCAGTGGGTGTTGCTCGGCGGCGCTTCCGTCGCCTTCTTCGCCGGCAACCTGGCGTACAACGTCTCGCTTGCCCAGACGTCCGCGCCGCCTTCGTACCCCGGACTGCCCGATGTCTTCTACGTCGCGATGTACGTCTTCTTCGCAGCGGGCATCAGCATCGCGGCCGTGTCCTACAGCAGGCTCGTCGACATGCGTGAACCGGCTTTCGCCGCCGCCGCGATCACCGTCGTGGCGCTGGTCGTCATCGTCTTCGGTCTGGTCATCCCGGTCGTGAAGCATACCGACCTGTCATCCGCGCAGATGGCGATCAGCCTGTTCTATCCGCTTGCCGACGTGCTGCTCCTTGTGGGACCCGCCGTCTTCGCGGTGCTCGTCGTGAGGCAGCTGGGAACCGGTTCGCTCGCATGGCCATGGGCGTTCGTGGCGTTCGGCGCAGGTGCGCTCGCCGTGTCGGATGCGGGCTACGCCTGGCTGCGCACCATCGGGGTCTACAACACAGGCAGCGTCATCGACATGGGGTGGATGACGGCCTTCGCCGCAGTGGCTGTCGGTGCGTCGCTCGCGCGGGACGCCTACGAGACCTGATTCGCACCGCTCGGGGCGGGCGTCGGCGCGCACCTGACGCTCACGCGGTCCCGCCCGGAGTGCTTCGATTCGTAGAGTGCACCGTCGGCGCGCGCGAGCGCCTCATCGATGGCTTCCGGCTGGTGCGCGTCCACGGTCGTGACGCCGACACTCACGGTGACCGTCATGTCGGCGCCGCCGGAGATAACCGGTTCGTCACCGACCGCGATGCGGATCCTCTCCGCGAGCGCCGTCGCACCCTCAGCGTCGGTGTCAGGCGCTGCGACCAGGAACTCTTCGCCCCCGAGCCTTCCGAGCTCGTCGTAGGGCCGCAGGGTCGACGCGACTCTGCGAGCGACTTCCGAGAGCACGTCGTCGCCGACCGCATGGCCGTGCGCGTCGTTGACCAGTTTGAAGTGGTCGATGTCGATCATGACGAGCGCGATCGTCTCGCCGGTACGGCGAGCGCGCTCGATCTCAGCGGCCAAGCCCTCGAGTATGTGTCCCCGCGTCGATGCGCCGGTGAGCGGATCGATCGTCGCCGCGCGGACGAGCGCGCTTTGGGCCGCTTCCAGTCGCCTGCGCATCCGGTTCAGCAGCAGCCAGGTCGAGATAAGGAGCAGCGCTGTCGCAGAGAGGCCGATCCCGGCGATGCCCACGGCGTTGACCAGGAGTTCGCGACGCTCGTCGGCGAGTGGGACGCTGACACTCACTGCTCCGCGCACCTCACCTACCGCATACGTCCGGTGACACCGCAGGCAGTTGACGGTCGTGATCAGCGGCTGCATATAGCGCAGGATCGGGACGCCGCTCGACTCTGCGCGGGCCCAGCGTTCAGCGGTCCCGCGTTCGAACTCCGTGAGGACGCCGCGCTCCCAGGTGTCAGGAGCGTTGCGCGGGTCGACCGGGCGGAGACTGGTGAGGTGGAAGACCGCGCCCCCGCCGCGCCGTTGGATCTCCGAGATCTCCACGGTCATGAGGTCGGGGCTGCGCAAGGTGAGTTCGCGACCGTCGGTCGTGGTGGCGTCGGGCTCCACGCCGAGCTCGAGGAGGTATCGGTTGGTCTCGACGCCGGGGCGCTTCTCGACCCAGGCGCCACCGTGCTCGGAGTTCCAGGTGCGGGTGCTCACGATGAGCTTCACATATGAGCGGGCGGTCTCGAGCGCTCGCTCCTCGACCAGTGCCGCGGTCCGGTAGTACAGGCCCGCGAAAGCGATGCCGGCGAACACCGTGAGAACGAGGCCGACGCGCACGAAGAATGATCGGGTGAGGTGACCCGGAGAGATCAGGGTGCGGACTGCGGCCCGCGGGTCGCTGCGCCTCGGATCGGTTGCGCCCGCCATGGTCAGTGTGATGCCGCGCGGACGAGCGTGCCGACGATCGCCGCCGCGTCCTGTGACTGCTGATCGGACGGCGTGATCGAGGCTTCCGAGTCCCCCGGCTGCGGGCCGTAGTCGCCCGCCTGGGCGTGATTGCCGCCCTCGATGGCCACCCACACGGTGCCGGCGGGAAGTCGTTCGCGCGACTCCTCGAGCGCAGGGGATGACGCGATCCCCTCGTTCGTGCCGTAGACGCTCGTCACCGCGAGCCCGCTGTCGCGCAGGTTCACCGAGGCGGGCGGATATGAGGAGACGAGGGCGAGCCCGCGGATCGCCGAGATGCGGTCGTGTGCGAACTGCCCCGCCATCGCGCCGCCCAGCGAGTGGCCGCCCACGACCCACGTGTGAACCTTCGGGTGAGCGGCGATGACATCCGATCCGCGGTCCGGCGCGAAGACGGCGAGGCTGAGCGGCATCCGCACCAGCACGACCAGATAGCCGCGGATCGCGACGCGCCTGCACAGTCGGGCGTAGGAACGGTAATCGACACGGCCGCCCGGATAGAAGATCAGAGCGCTGCTCGGTTCGGCGGAGAACCGAGCCGGCTTGAACTCGAAGCCGAGATCGGTCTCGGTGACCCGAACATCAGCGTCGCTGCGAAGGGCGTCGAGCGCGACGGGGTCGGGCCCGAGTGGTGTGGAGGCCCACCACAGGAACGATCCGACGGCGAGCAGGATGAGCGCGACGACCACGACCAGTATGCGTACGGCGGGCCTCCGAAGGAGCGGCGTGCGCTCCCCGGTCATATCCGTCGGCGTGTCGCTCATCTTCCGCACCCCTCAGCGATGCCCGCAGTCGTGAGCGCGGGCCCCCTCTTCCTCGCGAAGACCCGCCGCCCGGCCTCTCGCGAGGCGCGGCGGTCGCGTCTGATGGAAGCGTACACCGTCGGGCGGCCGCGGTCGCGACATCCGCGCCGGCCGTCCTCTTCGATCTGAGGTGTACCGCCGCGGATCCCGCGCATGTACGGCGGCGGTTTCGGGAACGTATCGTTTCGGTTCCACTCGGTCGATCCGTCATCGGAGACAAGCATGAGCGAACTCCTTGAGCCGCAGGGCTCGGGTGAGGAGTACACCACCGATCAGATGGCGCGCCTCCTCGATCTGTATGAGCACGCCCTGGATGAGCGGGGCTACACGCCAGTGCCGTATCCCGAGTACACCTCGAGAGTCGGGAGCAGCATCGTCACGGCGTCGCGGTTCGACTGCCTCAACCATGCGTTCTGGATGTGCGGCTGCATCCGCCGCTTCGTTCGCGAGCACCGGAACGCGCGCGCCTACCGCTGGCTCGGCATGGTCCAGGGGCTCCTGTTCATGGGGGGCATGTTCTCGCTCGACGAGTTGCTCGAGCAGGAACGCGCCCTGCCGGGTAAGGCGGCCAAGCGCGTGCGCGACACGCTCGATGACGGGTGCCCGCCGCCCGCCTGACCGCATCGACCCGTCAACGCCGACGCGCCCGCACCGGATCGATCCGGTACGGGCGCGTCTGTTCTCGCGGGTCGTGCGTCGTATCAGTAGTGCTTGGCTGCGTCCGCCTGCGTGATCTTGCCGGCGAACTTGCTGTACACGAGCACCTTGTAGGCGAGCATGATCGGCACGCCGATACCGGCCACGATGAGCATGACCGTCAGCGTCAGCTGCGACGACGAGGAGTTGTAGATCGTCAGCGCCTCGCCGGGGCCGAGAGAGGGCACCATCGCCGGGAAGATGGAGACGGCCCAGATCCCGACCATCGACGCGAGCGTCAGCGACGTCCCGTAGAACGCGAAGCGCTCCTTGCCTCCGCGCCCGGCCATGAACGCCAGGGCGAGCCCCGCCACCAGCAGAGCGATGAAGACCCAGCCGACCGGCGAGCCGACGGCGGCAGCGAAGCGGGCCGGGGCGACCAACGCGGTCACGCCGGTGACGACGGCCGCGATCGCGGCAGTCACCGGTACGCCGATCCCGCGCAGCCGGTTCGCGCGCACGTTCAGGTCGCCGTCGCTCTTGAGGGCGGCCCACGCCGCGCCCTGGCTCACGAACGCCGCCAGGCCGAAGACGCCGATCAGCAGCGCGAACGGGTTCAGCAGCGTGAAGAAGGTGCCGCCATACTCGCCTGCCGTGTCGAGCGGAACGCCGAGTCCGATGTTGCCGGCCGCGACCCCGAAGAGCAGCGCGGGCAGAGCGCTCCCGAGGAAGAAGCCCGTGTCCCAGACCTTCGCCCACGCGGGGTCCTTCGCGCGCCACTCGATCGAGACCGCGCGGAAGATCAGCGCGAACAGCACGAGGTAGAGCGCGAGGTAGAAGCCGGAGAACACGGTGGCGTACACCGGCGGGAAGGCCGCGAAGATCGCACCGCCGCCGGTCAGGAGCCAGACCTCGTTCGCGTCCCAGACCGGCCCGATCGAGGTGCGCAGGACCGCCTTCTCCGCATCGTTCTTGGCGATGAAGGGGTAGATCGCCCCGACGCCGAGGTCGAAGCCGTCGAGCACGGCGTAGCCGACGAGCAGGACGCCGACGAGCACGAACCAGATGATCTGCAGTGTCATCGTCGCCTCCCTATGACTTCGCGGCGACGGGCGCCGTGTCGCTGCCGTTGTCCGCCGGCGCGAGTGCCGCGCCGTCCGGGCCCTTGCCGATCAGCCCGAAGAAGATGCGCGACCACCCCACGAACAGCAGCGAGTAGACGAGCGCGAACAGGCCGAGCGTGATGAGGATCTGCTCCGCCGGCACCACCTTCGAGATGGCGTCGAGCGTGCGCAGCTCGCCCCAGACGATCCACGGCTGACGCCCGATCTCGGCCGCCGCCCATCCGCCCTGTATGGCGAGCATCGCGGCGGGAAAGCCGGCCATGGTCAGCCACAGGAGCCAGCGCTTCTCGGCGATGCTCTTGCGGAAGACCAGGCCGAGGCCGGCGATCAGGATCATGAGCATCCCGAGCGCGACCATGGCGTGATAGGTCTGGAACGTCGCCTGCACGGGAGGCCGGTCGCCCACGGCGTAGTCGTCGAGGCCCTTCACGTACGTGTTCGTGTTGTAGCCGATCAGGAACGACAGAGCGCCGGGGACGACGATGCCCTTCACGTCCTTGGCGGATTCGTCGACCCAGCCCACGACGGCAAGGCCCTGGTTCGTCCCCGACTTGTAGATGCCCTCGAACGCGGCCATCTTGGACGGCTGCGTGGCCGCGACCTGCTTCGCGGACCAGTCACCGAGCGCCGGCATCATGAGCGAGGCGATCAGCGCGACGGTCAGTCCGACGGGGAGCGCCTTCTTCGCCCAGACCGTGTCGCGGCCCTTGAGCAGGTACCACGCGGCGATGCCCGCGACGAAGAAGCCGCCGACGGTCCAGGTGGAGACGACGGTGTGGAAGAAGCGGGGGAGCGTCGAGGGGTTGAGCGCGGCGGCGAAGAAGTCGGTGAGGATCGCCCGCCCGTTCTCGACCTTGTAGCCCGCCGGCGTCTGCTGCCACGAGTTGGCGATGATGATCCACAGCGCCGACATATGGCTGCCGATGAAGACCAGCCACGCGCTCACGTAGTAGAACTTCTTACTGACCTTCTCTCGCCCGAAGAGCAGGACGCCGAGGAAGGTCGATTCCAGGAAGAATGCGAAGACGCCCTCGGCGGCCAGCGGCGCCCCGAAGATATCGCCGACGAAGCGCGAGTACGTCGCCCAGTTCGTCCCGAACGCGAACTCCATGGTGATGCCTGTGGCGACACCGATGGCGAACGTGGTCGTGAACAACTTGATGAGGAACTCCGACGCGGTGCGGTCTTCGGCCGCGCCGGACTTGTAGTAGCGCCGCTCAGCGATGAGCAGCATGAGGGCCAGGCCCAACGACAACGGCACGAACAGGAAGTGATACGCGACCGTCGCGGCGAACTGGATCCGGGATAGCATCACGACGTCCATCTAGGCACTCTCACCGACCCTTCCTTCTTCTCCGACTCCTGCACCAGCCCCGGCAAGCGATGCCAGGTCCTGCTCAGCGAGGTAGCGGCTCACGAGCCGATCCGCCTCGCACCAGACCTTGTGGACCGCGCAGCCTCCCATGCGGGAGCACCACGCGGGGTCGTGCGCACATACCGAGATCGAGACGTGCCCCTGCTCGGCCCGGATGATGTCGAGCAGCGAGATCGACGCTGCCGGGCGCGCGAGCGACACGCCGCCCGTCGCACCGCGCTGCGTGGTGACGAGCCCCGCGGCGACCAGGTCGCGCTGGATGCTGCGCGCGAAGGCGTATGGCAGTTCCTGGCGTTCGGCGAGCCTGCGCACCGAGACGGGGGCGCTGTCGGCCTGACGCGCCAGCTCGAGCATGATGCGGATCGCGTAGTCGCTGCGGCGGGTGATCTCCACGCTCGTCCTCTCCGGTGATATGGTACTCGCACGGTAGCATATAACCGACATGAGGAGATGTAAACAGGGGATCCGGGATCGGTGAGGATTCGCGCGCCCGGTCACACGGAGTGCGGGACCGGCCCGCCGCTTGCGCGGAGGACCGGTCCCGCTTCGATGAAGAAGGCCAGAAGTGGTCACGCCACCGAGACCCCCCGACCGCTTCGGGATATACCCGAGCGGTTCCCGCCGAGTCGGCGCACCGGTCGATTCCCGCCGAACGGCATCGTGCGGCACCGTGCTAGACTACGGACTTCGACCGGCGCTTCGCGCCGGGCCTCGGGCGGCGTCATACCGTGAACCTGGTCAGGGCCGGAAGGCAGCAGCCATAAGCGGTCACTGATGGGTGTCCGGGGTCCGGTGGGGAGCGCCGATCGCATTGCGGCGCTTCGCGACCGGAGGGACGGCCGGCGCGCCCGGACGTCAGTGCGCACTTGTATACTGCTTGACGCGGGCACGCCCGCGCACGCACGCGAAGCCCGCGAGTCCCCGGAAGGCCCCCATGGCGCACCAGTCCCTCTACCGGAAGTACCGTCCGCAGACCTTCGCCGACGTCGTCGGCCAGGATCACGTGACGCGTACGCTCCGCAACGCGGTGGAGGAGGGCGCGGTCTCGCACGCGTACCTGTTCAACGGTCCACGCGGCACCGGCAAGACGACGACGGCGCGCATCCTCGCCAAGGCGCTCGACTGCGAGAAGGGCCCGACGCCGGACCCGGACGACACGTGCGAGCAGTGCCGCGAGATCACCGAGGGCCGCCATCCGGACGTCTATGAACTCGACGCCGCGTCGCGAACCGGAGTGGACGCCGTCCGCGAGGAGATCATCACCAAGGTCAACTACGCGGCGACGCGAGGCGGCTACAAGGTCTACATCATCGACGAGGTCCACATGCTCTCGACCTCCGCGTTCAACGCATTGCTCAAGACGCTCGAGGAGCCGCCCTCCAAGACGGTCTTCATCCTGTGCACCACGCATCCGCACAAGGTCCCCGAGACGATCCACTCGCGCTGTCAGCGCTTCGACTTCCGCAGGATCGGGACCGATGACATCGTCGGCCGTCTCGAGCACATCGCCGGCGCGGAGGGCATCGCGGTGGAGGCGGGCACGCTCGCGCTCATCGCCAGGCACGCCGCCGGCGGGATGCGCGACGCGATCGGTACGCTCGATCAGCTTGCGTCGTTCACCGGCAAGAACGTCACGCTCGCTGACGTGGAAGGCCTGCTCGGCGAGGTCGACACGGCCCACCTGCTCGAAGCGAGTTCCCTGATCGCAGAGCGGGACGTCGCGGGCCTGTTCGCCTTCGTGGCCGGGCTCGTCGAGTCGGGGCACGACATCGCGGAGTTCGTACGCGGCCTCACGGCGCACGTGCGCGACCTGTTCGTCGTCGCTGCAGCAGGAGATACGACCGGGATCGTCAACGTCACCGAGTCGGATGCGGCGCGCCTTCGCGAGCAGGCCGCCCGCTACGACCTCGATCGGCTCGCGCGGCTGCTCGACGAACTCGGCCGGCTCAGTGCCGAGCTTCGCTGGGCGCCCGACGCGCGCCTCGCGCTCGAGGTCTCGCTCGCCCGGGTCGCCAGGCCGTCGAGCGACCTCACCCTCGAGTCCGTGGCCGAGCGCGTGTCGGCGCTGGAGGCGGGTGCCCCGGTGGCGACCGCTGCCGTGCGCAGGCCCGCCCCCGCCCCCGAGCCCGCACCCGCTCCCAAGCCTGCCGCTGTCGCCCCGAAGGCCGCCGCGGCACCGGCGAAGGACCCGGCAGCGCCCGCGACTCCCGTCGCCGTTGCGCCCGTCCCGGCACCCGCACCACTGGCCGAGGCTGCACCGCTCGAGACGTCGGCACCGCGGGTCGCCCCGTCCGATTTCGATGTCGCCGAGCTCCGGCGTCGCTGGAAGGATGTCCTCCGTGCTCTCAAGGAGGCGCGTCCCACGGCGAGCAAGCTCTTCCTCGACACCGAAGCCGGCCTAGATGGCGACGAGGTCGTGGTCGAGTTCGGCTCGGGGGCCGGCATGCTGCTCAAGTTGGCCGACGAGCCCGAGGTGAAGCAGGCGCTGCGCGGGTCGGTCGAGCGCGTACTGGGCTGGCACGTGGGCATCAGGTATCAACTGGGGCGGGGAGCGGTGAAGCCCGTGACGCGGGCCGTCGCGCCCGCGGCGCCGGACGTCGCACACGCCGCTGACGATCCACTCGACCGCATGCTCATCGAGGGGCTCGGTGCCGAAGTGGTCGCCGAACACCCCGCAGACGACACGAATGGAGCCGACGAATGAAGCCGAACATGAACGCGATGAAGCAGATCCAGAAGGCGCAGGCGCAGATGGCGCGCGCGCAGGAGGAGCTGGCCAACGAGCACGTCGAGGCGTCGGTGGGCGGCGGTGCCGTCAAAGTCACGATGAGCGGTGACCTCAAGGTGACCTCCGTCGCGATCGATCCGCGCGCCGTCGATCCCGATGACGTCGCCATGCTCGAGGACATGGTCGCGGCCGCGACGAACGAAGCCCTGCGTCAGGCGCAGGACCTCGCCAACAACAAGATGTCCGCCGCGATGGGCGGCCTCGGTCTGCCCGGCGGATTCGGCTTCTAGGCCCCGCCGTGTCCTACTACGCAGAGCCGATCGCGCGGCTTCTCGAGGAGCTCGAGCGACTTCCCGGCATCGGACCGAAGTCCGCCCAGCGCCTCGCCTTCCACATCCTCAAGGCCGACGACGACGCGGCTCGTCGGCTTGCCGACGCCGTCATCGAGGTGAAGCGGCAGATCCACTTCTGCAGTCGCTGTTTCAACTTCGCCTCCGACGATCTGTGCGAGTACTGCGAGAACACCGACCGTGACGCCACGGTGATCTGCGTCGTGGAGGAGCCACGTGACGTCGTCGCCATCGAGCGCACGGGTGAGTTCCGGGGCTTCTACCACGTCCTGCAGGGTGCGATCTCGCCGATGGACGGCATCGGGCCCGAGCAGCTCCGCGTCCACGAACTCCTGGATCGCCTGCGCGACGACGTCGTGACAGAGGTCGTCATCGCGACGAATCCCAACGTCGAGGGGGAGACCACGGCGCTGTACCTCGCGCGGCTGATCAAGCCGCTCGGCATCAAGGTCACCCGCATCGCATCGGGCCTCCCTGTCGGCGGCGACCTTGAGTACGCCGACGAGGTCACGCTCGGACGCGCCCTGGAGGCACGCCGCGAGATGTAGGTCCGGTGCGGCACCGCCATCACATGAAGACAGCCCCGCGCGCAGAACAGCCGCGGGGCTGTCGCGTTCACGCTCCTGTCGCATACGTGTCGTTTCGAGTTTCCCGTGTTCTTCCACCGGTGCAACCAACCCCGGAAGCCACGCGCCTACCATCTGCGTCAGGCCTGAGCATGCCTCGGCGGATCTCTCGCGGAGCGGCTCGAAAACGTAGATGCAATCGTGCAGGATCCGGAAGGAGGCACTATGTTCGTGAAGGGCAAGTTCATCGCCGCTGCGGCGGTTTCCACGGCGATCGTGGCGGCGCTCGCCATCCCGGCCGTGGCGGCACAGTACGTGCCGGCCGCAACGACGGTCACTCTCGAGGCGGCGCCGACCGCAGTGCGCTACGGTCAGGACATCTCGCTCACGCCGTCGATCCCCGTCGGGACCGTCGTCGGTGACCAGATCCGCGTCGAGGTCTCCAACAACGCCAGCGACTGGGCGATGATCGGCGAGCCGCTCGCCATCGAGGATACGGGCACCCCGTTCGACCCGGCGCTGGTCACGGTCGATGGTTCGTTCGCTCTCCCCGCGCAGTTCCGCGCGATCTTCCTCAGCAAAGGCAAGGAAGGCGCCAACAACGGGACGAGCACCCCGGTCGCGATCACGCTCATCCGCAACGCCAGCACCCGCGTGGTCCTGGGGACCCCGAGCCGTCTCCGCCACGGGCGTAGCGCCGCTATCGGCTTTACCGTTCTCCCGGACTCCGGGGCGGGCGTCGTCACCTACCGCTTGTACCGGAACGGCCGACTGCTGCAGGCGTCGCACGTCCACACCAACGAGCTGGGCGCGGCCTCCAAGGCGTTCCGCTTCACCCGTCGCGGCACCTACCGCGTCCAGGCGACCTTCGCCGGCAACATCTACGGCGCGAAGTCCAGGACTGCCGTCAAGAGCTTCAGGGTCCGCTAAGTCACCAAATCCACTCTAGGAGGCGTTCGATGTACCGTTCCAAGTCTCTCCGTCTCGCTGCTGTCGCCATCGCGGTCGTCATGCTCGCCACGGTCGTCTCGCCGGCGTTCGCGTTCGCCGCGACGCTGAAGCTCAGCGGTTCCACCACCGTCCAGCCGCTCGCCGTCCAGTGGGCCGCGGCCTATCACCGCCTGCACCCCGGCACCAGCATCACCGTCGCCGGCGGTGGCTCGGGCACGGGCTTCAAGGATGCCGCCAGCGGCAAGTCGGACCTCGGCATGTCCTCGCGTGAGAAGGCCTCGACCGACGCAGCGAGCATCGTGATGTACCCCGTCGCCCGCGACGCACTCGCGATCATCGTGCACAAGAACGGCCTGCTCGCCAACACGTCCGAGGCGACCATCAAGAAGATCTTCACCGGCAAGATCACCAACTGGCGTCAGGTCAGCTCGAAGTTCCCGAACAAGGCGATCGTGCTCGTCGGCCGCACGGGCGCGTCCGGCACGTACACCTACTTCAAGGAGAGCTTCCTCTCCAACTCGCGTCAGTCGAGCCGCACCAAGATGTACGCCTCCAACGGCATGGTCCGCTCCGCCGTCGCCCGCAACCGCTACGCGATCGGCTACGTCTCCGTCGCCTTCGTGAACAGCTCGGTGAGGGGTGTGAAGATCGGCGGCGTCGCCCCGACCAAGGCGAACGCGATCAGCGGTCGTTACAAGTACCGTCGTTACCTGTACCTGCTTTCGAACGGCGCCGCCACCGGTGAGGCCCTCGCGTTCATCAACTACGCGAAGAGCTCGGCCGGCCAGGCGATCGCCGGTCGCGAGTACCTCCGCCTCCGCTAGTCCTCGCACCACCCTCGCCTCAGGCGCGGGGCGTGACCGCCATGCTGATGGCCGTCACGCCCCGCCCGCCGCGTGACAGCCCCGACAGACGACCGACCCGACCGAAGCGGTGAAGATGCCCGACAACTCGACTACCGCGCCGGGATCACCGGTTCTTCGCGCACCGGTCCCCGCGCTCGACCTGACCGCCACCACCGGCAAGCGCGGAGATGCTCTCATGCCGCCGCTGCTCGGGGCGGCCGCCGTGTTCTCCGGCCTGGTCGTCACGATCGTCGTCGCCTTCGTGTTCAGGCAGGCTTGGCCGCTCGTCCAGGGCCAGGGTCTGTGGAGCTTCATCACGACCGGCGGCTGGGACATGCAGCTCGAGGAGGCATGGGGGTCCGCGACGGTGCACTTCGGAGCGATGCCGCTGATCCTCGGGACTCTGTACACGACGATCGGCTCGGTTCTGGTCTCACTCGTCCTGGGTCTCGGATGCGCGGTCTTCATCGCCGAGCTCGCCCCGCCGTTCGTGCGCAAGCCGCTCGAGGCGGTCGTCCAGCTCCTCGCGGGTATCCCCTCGGTCGTCTTCGGCCTCGTCGGCCTCTCGGTCGTCGTGCCGTTCATCACCGACTACGTCGTGCCGCAGAACTCCGCCGACGTGTTCCCCGACATCCCGCTGGAGGGTTCGAGTGTCCTCGCCGGCATCGTCGTGCTCTCCTTCATGATCCTGCCGTTCTTCGTCACGGTCGCCGTGGACTCGCTCCGGGCCGTCCCGAGGCCGTACACCGACGGCGGACTCGCGCTCGGGATGACGAAGTGGCGCAGCATCACGCGCATCCAGCTGCCCGCCGCCGCCCCCGGGCTCATCGCGGGGATCGTGCTGGCAGCCGCTCGCGCGATCGGAGAGGCCATCGCCCTCTCCATGGTGGCGGGAGCGATCGCGTACGTGCCTTCGCTCGCGAACGGCCCTCTCTACTTCCTGATCATGCCGGTTCGCACGATGGCTTCGGCGATCGTGGAGAGCGGCGGCGAGGCGATGAGCATCCCGGCGATCGAGGCCGCGCTGTTCGGGCTGGCCGCGCTGCTGCTGGTCTTCTCACTCACGCTCAGCCTGTTCGCGCGGTGGGTCTATGTCGTCTTCAGCGAGCGCATGGGCGTCGTCTCCGCCCGGCGGGTCTAGGAGAGGGTCGTGGTGAATCGAGCGGGAATCTCCGGGAGAAGGCACATCGGTTCGGTCGTCGGGGCTGCGGCCTGCTGGGCAGCGGCAGCGATCGTGACGGCGGTCTGCCTGTTCATCATCGGCTTCCTCGCGTGGCGAGGCTGGAGCTCGGTCGACTGGACCTTCCTCAGCACCGATCCCGTCCCGAGCCTCGTGGAGAATCAGGGCGGCGGCGTCCGTGTGCCGATCGTCGGCACGATGATCCTCACGCTCCTGTCCGTGGCGTTCGTGTTCCCGGTGGCGGTCGGCGCGGCGATCTACCTCGCCGAGTACATGGATGAGAACTCGTGGCTCACGCGCATCGTGCGCGTCGGGCTGGAGGTCCTGGCGAGCGTGCCCAGCGTCGTCTTCGGTGTGTTCGGGCTGGCGATGTTCTCGCTTCCCGTCTTCACGTTCCTCTCGAGTTCGGGTGCCGAGGGAAGCACGGCAGCGTTCGGCCGCTCGTTCATCGTGGCGGCGATCGTCATGGGGATCCACATCCTCCCCTTCGTCATCAAGGTGAGCGAGGAGGCGATCCGTTCCGTCCCGGTCTCCATGAGGCAGGGTGCGCTGGCGCTCGGGGTGTCGAAGTGGCGGACCATCAGCAAGGTGGTCCTGCCGGCTGCACGGTCGGGCATCGCGACCGCCGTCGTTCTCGGGATGGGCCTCGCCGCCGGCGACACCGCGATCGTGTGGCTCACTCTCGGCGGCACGATCTCGATGGCGGTGGACGACTGGTGGAAGGTCCAGCAGTGGCTACCGGTTCTGCGCGGCACCGGCTCCACGCTCACGACCTTCATCTACTTCAACTCGCCCGCGGGCGAGGGCAACTCAGAAGCGCTCGCGTACGGCGCGGCGCTCGTGCTCATCGTCCTTGTGCTCGCACTCAATCTCGGGGCCATCGTCCTCGGCCGTCGCAAGCATCAGGACCGAGCGTGACCCACCCCGGCAGCGGAAAGGCAGCCCAGTGAGCGATATGACCGTGATGGCCGAACCAAACGACGCATTCGGGCTCCTTGGAGGCCTCGTCTCGGGGAAGAGCGGCGCATCCGCCGCGGCCCGGGCCGACGAGATAGCGCGCCCGATCATCGGCGTGCAGTCGCTCGGCGTCTCCTACGGCAAGAAGCGCGTCCTCGAGGATGTCGGCTTCTCGATCCCGGAACGCCGCATCACCGCGTTCATCGGCCCTTCGGGCTGCGGCAAGTCCACCGCGCTGCGGTGCTTCAACCGGATGAACGACGAGATCCCGTCGTTCCGCATGGAGGGCACCATCGCGCTGGACGGCAAGGACATCTACGCGCGGGACGTGAACGTCACCGCGCTCCGACGCGCCGTCGGTATGGTGTTCCAGAGTCCGAACCCGTTCCCGATGTCGGTCTACGACAACATCGCGCTGGCCGTCCGTGAGCACGAGGGCCGCATGGCGCGCGCCGCACTCGACGAGATCGTCGAGCGCTCGCTGGTGCAGGCCAATCTCTGGAGCGAAGTGAAGGACGGTCTTCGGGAGTCGGCGCTCTCGCTGTCCGGCGGGCAGCAGCAGCGCCTGTGCATCGCGCGCGCCCTCGCCGTACGTCCGGCCGTCCTCATGCTCGACGAGCCGTGCGCGTCGCTCGATCCGATCTCCACCGCACGGATCGAAGAGCTGCTTCTCGAACTGAGCGCCGACTACACGATCGTCATCGTGACGCACAACCTGGCACAGGCCCAGCGCATCTCCGACCAGGTCGCGTTCTTCCTCATGGGCCGACTCGTCGAGGTCGGGGACGCCATGCAGGTCTTCGAGGCGCCGGCTCGGAAGGAGACCGCCGACTACATCCGTGGCGCCTTCGGCTAGGCCGTCTCGCGCGGAAGAGTTCCAGCAATTACCTACCGTTCACCGACGATACGGACGCATTCACCGCCGCCGCGTGCCCGTACACCGGTTCCGCACCCTACTGTGAGCGGACATTCACGGCCCATATATGTACGCGCGCGCACGATGCCGGGCGCGCGTATGCAGGAGAGGGCCGCGTCGGTCGCGAATGACCCCGTACGCAATGAGGGTCGTCGACAAAAGGGAAAGGGGCTGGCATGCGAGAGCTGACGGAGATCCGTTGGCATGCGCGCGCAGGCCAGGGCGCAGTCACGGCGGCGAAGCTCGTCGCCGAGACCGCACTGGAGCTCGACCGTTACATCCAGGCGATGCCGGAGTACGGGCCCGAGCGGATGGGTGCTCCCATCCAGGCGTTCACGCGCATCAGTGAGGATCCGATCGAGATCCACAACAACATCGAGTTCCCGAGCGTCGTGGTCGTGCTCGACGAGTCGTTGCTTCCCATCGTCGACGTGACGCGCGGGCTGACCGAGGACGGCGTGATCATCGTGAACACGTGCAGTCCCCCCGAGGCCGTCCGCGCCCTGCTCAAGCTCGAGCACGGTACGGTCGCCTCGATCGACGCTTCGGGCATCTCCATGGAGACGCTCAAGCGTGATATGCCGAACACGCCGATGATCGGCGCGCTCGCCAAGCTCAGCGGCCTCTTCACGCTCGAGCAGTTCAACGAGCACCTCGCCAAGACGTTCGGCAAGAAGTTCGCCCAGGAGATCATCGACGCCAACATCGCGTCGGTCACCCGTGCCTACGAGGAGGTGCAGTCTTCGTGAAGTGGGACATCTCCAACATCAACGAGTGGAAGTCCGACGAGTTCCCGCGCGGCGCGGTCATCCCGGATTCAGGCAACTCACGTGACTACGTCACCGGCGGGTGGCGCAGCGATCGTCCCTTCCGCGACGACGCCAAGTGCACGCAGTGCCTGTTCTGCTGGATCTACTGTCCGGACAGCGCCGTGAACGTCGCGGATGAGAAGGTCACGGACTTCAACCTGAACCACTGCAAGGGGTGCGGCGTGTGCGCCCAGGTGTGTCCCGCGGATGCCATCAACATGGTTCCCGAGGGCTGCGAACTGCCGGAGGTGAAGTAACCATGGCCACCCAGAAGACCGTCGCGGCAACCGGCAACACGCTGGTCGCCGAGGCCATCCGTCAGTGCGCTCCTGACGTGATCCCCGCCTACCCGATCACTCCTCAGACGACCGTCGTCGAGGAACTCGCGAAGTTCGTGGCCAACGGCCGCATGCACGCCGAGTACGTCAACGTGGAGTCCGAGCACTCCGCGATGTCCGCCGCGGTCGGCGCTTCCGCCGCCGGCGCGCGCGTCGCGACCGCGACCTCATCGCAGGGCCTCGCGCTCATGTGGGAGGAGCTTCACATCGCCGCCGGTATGCGGCTCCCGATCGTGATGTTCAACGCGAACCGTGCGCTGTCCGCCCCGATCAACATCCACTGCGACCACGGCGACGTCATGGGAGCCCGCGACACCGGCTGGGTGATCCTCTTCGCCGAGACGGCGCAGGAGGCCTACGACAACACGATCATGTCGTTCCGCATCGCCGAGCATCCCGACGTGCTGCTTCCCGTCATGACCACGGCGGACGGCTTCATCACCACGCACTCCATCGATCGCTCGCAGCTGATGGACGACGAGACGGTTGCGGCGTTCGTTGGCGACTACGCGCCCGTCAACGGGCTGCTCGATGTGGAGAACCCCGTCACGCACGGCAGCTTCTCCGGGCTTGGCGGCCCCTACTTCGAGTTCAAGAAGTCCCAGCGCAACGCCATCGAGCGCTCACGCGAGGTCATCGACTCCGTCGGTGCCGAGTGGTCCGAGATCTGCGGTCGGCCGTTCGGCAAGATCGAGACATGGGGCATGGAGGACGCCGAGACCGCCATCGTGGTCATCGGCTCCACCGCCGGCAACGCCCGCCACGTCGCGCGCGGTCTGCGTGCCAAGGGCCAGAAGGTCGGTGTCGTGAAGATCCGGTGCTTCCGTCCGTTCCCCTACGCCGAGCTCGCCGCGGCGCTCAAGGGCGTCAAGGCCGTCGCGGTCCTCGACCGCTCCGAGAGCTTCGGCGCCGAGGGCGGCCCGCTGTTCCTCGAGGTGCGCAGCGCGCTCTATGACCTTGCCGAGCGCATCCCTGTCGTGGACTACATCTACGGTCTCGGTGGCGCCGACGTGAAGATCGAGCTCATCGACCGCGTGTACTCCGACCTGTCCGACATCGCGTCCGGGACGGCGGCCCCCGCGGGGCTCGTCTACCTCGGCGCCCGGTAGAGGGGAGCGACAGTGGCAACCATCAAGGAGCTCTCCCACCGCGAGGACCGTCTCGAAGGCGGGCATCGCCTGTGCGCCGGTTGCGGCGCCTCGATCGCCGTGCGGCAGGTACTGCTCGGCGCCGGTGAGACGCCGATCGTCGCGGGCTGCGCCACCGGATGCCTCGAGGTCTCGACGACGATCTATCCCTACTCGTCGTGGAAGACCCCGTTCATCCACAACGCTTTCGAGAACTCGGCCGCGACCATCTCCGGCGTCGAGGCGGCGTTCAAGGGTCTCCAGGCCGCCGGCAAGATCCCGGCTGACAAGAAGATGAAGTTCGTCGCGTTCGGCGGCGACGGCGGCACGTACGACATCGGCCTGCAGTCGCTCTCCGGCGCGATGGAGCGCGGGCACGACATGGTCTATGTCTGCTACGACAACGGCGCGTACATGAACACAGGTATCCAGCGCAGCAGCGCCACGCCTCTGGGTGCATGGGCGACGACCTCCGAGGTCGGCAAGGTCGGCCAGGGCAAGCCGCAGCGTCGCAAGGACCTGACCTCGATCATCGCCGCGCACAACATCCCGTACGTCGCGCAGGCGTCAATCTCGGACTGGAAGGACCTCACCGCCAAGGCGGAGAAGGCCTTCGCGGCCGACGGCGCGGCGTTCCTCAACGTGTTTGCACCGTGCCCGCGCGGCTGGCGCATCGGCTACGACCAGACGGTCGAGATCGCCAAGATCGCCGTCTCCACCGCGTTCTGGCCGCTGTTCGAGGTCGTTGACGGCGAGTGGGTCTACACCAAGCGCTCCGTGACCCGCGAGAACCGCAAGCCGATCGAGGAGTTCCTCAAGCCGCAGGGTCGCTTCAAGCACCTGTTCAAGCCCGGCAACGAGGAGCTGCTCGCCTCGGTCCAGACCGAGGTCGATCGCAACTTCGACTACGTGCTCAAGCGCTGCGGCCTCTAGGTCCGGTGTGGTGGATCGCTGTATCGAAGAGCCCCGCCTTGTGCGGGGCTCTTCTCGTGCCCGGACGTGCGCGGACGGGTGCTACCATGTTCGCACGCTCGCCACGAGTCACCCGGAAGGACGGGTCAATGCCGATCGCACGATGCAGTGACGCCGCGCCGCTCCGAATAGGTGACCGATGGTGAGGCGGCGCCGCAAACTGTTCGAACTCTTCGGCCGGCATCTGCACAACCAGATCGTCGTCCCGCTCCTCGTCGCCTCGATGGCCGTCGCGGTCATCGCGACAGTGCTGGGTGTCGTCGGGCTGGAGATGATCCTCGATCAGTGGTTCGACGGAGCAACGGACAGGGCCGCAACCGCAGCGCTGTCCCGTTTCGAGGACGCCGGGGAGCTCCTGACGACCGATGCGAAGCTGGTCGCGGACGATCCGAGCGTCACCGCGGCGCTCGAGCGCGATGACTTCCGGGTGGCCATGACGCGGCTCGCCGCGATGCGGCCCAACATGGATGCGGACTACATCCTGGTGCTCGACGAGACAGGCGCGGTCGTGGCGAGTTCCGGCGACGGCACGACGGCTATGGGTGAGCGCCTGTTCGCCGCCGACCCGACCCGTGCCCTCGCCGTCGACGGGGTGTTCGCGACGTTCGTCCGGGTGGCCGGCCGGGAGACGGTCTCGGGCGTTCGACCCGTCACGTTCGGTGGCCGCCGGTATGCGGTGGTCGTCTCGCGGGTCATCGATGACTCCTACCTTCGCCAGAACCGCATCGCTGGAGTCGACGCGCTGGTCTTCTCCATCGACGGCGAGCACGCCGCAGCGGTGTTCGTCGAGCCGACGGGTACCGTGCCTCCTGCGACGTCGTCATCGCCGGATTCTCTTCAGCGGATCAGGGACCGACATGATGCGCTCGAAGGTCGCTTGGGAGGTGACGGGTCGGGCGGGACGATACTCGAGCCGCGCTTCGCGATAGCGGGTGAGCAGTTCGACGCTCGGACGGAGCGGGTCAGCTTCGCGGACATGGGCGGTCACGGCGGGGCGGGTGAGGTCATCGCCGACGACCCGACCGACGCAGCGCGCTTTGTGACCCTGGTGGTCTCGGACAAGGTCAGGGCGGACACGAAGACGACCACCATCGCCCTCATCGCCTTCTGGTCGTTCGTGGCGGTCATCGCGCTGACCTGGCTCGGTTCGGTCATCGCCCGCAACGTCTCAGCACCGCTCGCCGACCTCTCCGAGAGCGCGCGACGTGTCGCGGAAGGCGACTTCTCATCCAAGGTCGACATCTCCGGCACCAACGAGGTCGCCGAGCTCGCCGACGCGTTCAATGCGATGACGGAGTCCCTGAGGGAGCGCACCGACACACTGACGAAGAAGGTGCTCGAACTCGCGACGCTCTACGAGATGAGCCGCGCGCTCGGGTCCACCCTCGATCTCGACATCCTGCTCGACTCCGTCCTCGACTCGGCCATGCGTATCTTCAACGTCGACTCGGGCTACGTGATGCTGCGCGACAAGGCGAGCCAGCGCCTCGACCTGCGCGCATGGCGCGGCGTCGCGAGCGGTCGACCGGATGAGCGCGCGATACGCTCGTCCATGTCCGACTGGGTCGTGCGGCAGGGCCGTCCGCTGATCTTCAACCCGCCGGCGGACGACACGGTCGAGCAGCAGGTCGACTCGGTGACCGGCGCGCTCGCGGCCCTGTGCGTACCGCTCATCTCGGGCGAGGGGGTCATCGGGGCCATAGCGGTCGGCAGCCGCGATCGGGAGTTCCGGTTCACGGGAGACGATGTCCGCCTGCTCTCGACGATCGCGAACCACGTGACGATCGCCATCGGCAACATCGAGCTGTTCTCGAGCCTCCAGGACGCCTATCTCGCCACGGTGCGCTCGCTGGCCGAGGCCGTCGACGCGAAGGACCCGTACACCCGGGGTCACTCGGACAGGGTCGCGAACTATGCGCGCGCGATCGCCGAGCGCCTCGGGCTCTCCGGTGAGCAGTGCACGGCGCTCGAGATGGCCGCCTACCTGCACGACATCGGGAAGATCGGCATCCACGAGGAGATCCTGCTGAAGCCGGGCAAGCTCGACGCCGAGGAGATGGGGCAGATGCGCCATCATCCCCTCATCGGCGCGAACATCCTGAAGCCCGTCGCGTTCCCGTGGCCGATCGCGCCGGTCGTCCGTCACCACCACGAGCACTTCGACGGGGCCGGCTACCCGGCCGGCCTGAAGGGCGAGGAGATCCCGCTGCTCGCGCGGATACTCACCGTCGCCGACGCCTTCGAGGCGATGACCGCCGATCGCCCGTATCGCGGCGGGCGGACCCACGTCGAAGCCGTGGACGAGCTGCGGCGCTGCGCCGGAACGCACTTCGATCCGCGGATCGTGGAGTGCTTCGAACATGCGCTGCGACAGATCGGTGAGGAAGAGGGCGCCCTGCGGGCGCGCGCCGTCAACGAGGTCCAGCCCGAGGAGGCGCGCGCGATCTTCATCGCGGTCGCTGACGGGATGTTCGCGTCCTATCGGCGCCTGGGCGGCCCTCGTCTCGCCAGCAACGTCGAGACGGTGGTCAACGACTGGTTCGAGGCGGAAGGCGTCCCCGCCCAGTTCAAGGGCGGGCATCTGACCGCGGACTGGGACAAGGTCGGGGCGCCGCCCGAGCAGTTCGCCCTCATGCGCCTGGTGATCGAGCATCTGGCCCACTCGATGAGCGGAGCGACCGGCCGCAGCATCGTCGATCACTTCTACGACGAGTCGATCGACGGGCTTTCCGTGCGCATGCGCGAACTCGCGGGGCTGCTCGACCTCTACCGGCGCGACTAGGGTCCCGCGCCGCGTTAATGTTCCCTGCTACACTGGGTCGCATCGTCCGCAGACCGGATCCGGCGGACCTTCACACCATCGTGACCAGGGGCATCGAAGCATGGCACTCGTCGTTCAGAAATACGGCGGTACGTCCGTCGGCACCACCGAGCGCATCATGGCCGTCGCCGGCCGCCTCATCGCGGCCAAAGAACGCGGCGACCGTGTCGTCGCCGTTGTCTCGGCGATGGGAGACGTCACCGACGAGCTGCTGGAGAAGGCCCACGCCATCAGCAGCACGCCGCCCGAACGCGAGATGGACATGCTGCTCGCGACGGGCGAACAGGTGACGATCGCGCTGCTCGCGATGGCGATCCACGCTCAGGGCCATGAGGCGATGAGCTTCACCGGAGCCCAGGCCGGGATCGTCTCGGACGGCACCCACACCAAGGCGCGCATCCAGGCGGTCAACGCGGGGCGGGTCATGGACGCGGTAAACGACGGCGCGATCGCCATCGTCGCGGGATTCCAGGGACTGACGCCGGAGGGCGAGATCACGACGCTCGGGCGCGGGGGTTCCGACACGACCGCGGTCGCGGTCGCCGCGGGCCTCGGTGCGGACGTCTGCGAGATCTACACGGACGTCGACGGCGTCTACACGGCGGACCCGCGCGTCGAACCGTCGGCCGTGAAGGTCGATCTCATCTCGTACGAGGAGATGCTCGAGATGGCCGCAACCGGCGCCCGCGTGCTGCAGTTGCGCAGCGTCGAGTTCGCACGAAACCACGGCGTGGTCATCCACGTCCGTTCCTCGTTCAACGACAATCCCGGAACCATCGTCAAGGAGGCCGACGAGACCATGGAGCAAGCGATCATCTCCGGTGTCACGCATGACACCTCCGAGGCGAAGGTCACGGTGCGCGACGTACCGGACCGCCCCGGCGTTGCAGCCGAGGTCTTCGGCCTCCTCGCCGACGAGAACGTCAACGTCGACATGATCATCCAGAACGTCTCCGAGGACGGGACGACCGACATCTCGTTCACCACCCCGAAGGAGGACCTCGTCCGCGCCAAGCGCGCCGTGGACAAGGTCGTCGCCGAGCTCGGCGCGCGCGAGTGTAGCGTCGACGAGTCGGTCGCGAAGGTCTCGCTCGTCGGAGCCGGCATGAAGACGCACCCCGGCGTCGCGGCGAAGATGTTCCGCTCGCTGGCCGACGCAGGTGTGAACCTCGACATGATCTCGACGAGTTCGATCCGCATATCGTGTGTCATCGCCGCCGAGCAGGTGCAGACAGCCGTGCGCACGCTGCACGCGGCGTTCGGTCTTGCCGACGACGAGGTGACGGCCGAGGTATCCCCGGCCGCACCCTCAGGGAGCTGACCATGGCCTGGGACAAGCCCATGCCCGCCCGTCCCGTCGTCGCCGTCGCCGGCGCGACCGGCGCCGTCGGCATCGAGATGCTCAAGGTCCTCGAGCAGCGGGGCTTCCCCGCATCCGAGGTCCGCGCGCTCGCTTCGTCGCGCTCGGCGGGTAAGCGCCTGCCGTTCGCGGGCGGCGAGCTCACCGTGCAGGAGATGACGCCGGCGAGCTTCGAGGGCGTCGACATCGCGCTGTTCTCCGCGGGCGCGGGCGTCAGCAAGGAGTTCCGGGAGGCCGTGACGGGCGCCGGCGCGGTCATGATCGACAACTCGTCGGCGTTCCGCATGGACGAGGACGTCCCGCTCGTCGTTCCCGAGGTCAACCCGGGCGACGCGGCGTGGCACGACGGTGTCATCGCCAACCCGAACTGCTCGACCATCCAGATGGTGGTGGCACTGGGGCCGCTCCACGACCTCGCGCCCATCAAGCGTGTCGTGGTCGCGACGTATCAGGCGGCGTCGGGCGCGGGACAGGCCGCCATGGACGAACTGTACGAGCAGAGCGGCGAGTTCCTGCGTGGTGACGACCTCACCGTGGCGAACTTCGCCCACCGCATCGCCTTCAACTGCATCCCGCAGATCGACGTGTTCCTCGACGACGGGTCCACCAAGGAAGAGTGGAAGATGGTCGCCGAGACGAAGAAGATCATGCACGCCCCGGAGGTCGCCGTGAGCGCCACATGCGTTCGCGTGCCGGTCCTGCGCTGCCACTCCGAGGCGGTCAACGTGGAGTTCTCGGCGCCGCTCGACGTGGAGCGCGCCCGCGCTGCTCTTGCCGCCGCCCCCGGGATCACCGTGCTCGACGACCCGGCCGGCAAGCTCTATCCGATGCCCGCGATGCTCGAAGGCACGGACGACACCTACGTCGGCCGGCTGAGGCGTGATGACAGTGTCGAGAACGGGCTGTGCTTCTGGATCGTCGCCGACCAACTCCGCAAAGGGGCCGCACTCAACGCGGTCCAGATCGCAGAACTGCTGCTGCCCTGCCGGTAACAGAGTGGCCCTGGAGGTAGAGATGTCCGAGGCAACCATCCTGCTTGTCGAGGACGACGAGAGCATCGCTCGTTTCGTCGAACTCGAGCTCATGCACAACGGTTTCACCGTGCGCCGCGCCGCGGACGGCGCCGCCGCCCTCGAGGCGGTCGAGAACGAGCCGCCCGATCTGCTGGTGCTCGACCTGATGCTGCCCGGGGTCGAGGGCCTGGACGTGGCACGCACGCTGCGGGACCACGGGTTCCGCAGGCCGATCCTGATGCTCACGGCGCGCTCCGAGACCTCCGACGTCGTCGCGGGTTTCGACGCGGGTGCGGACGACTATCTCCGCAAGCCGTTCGAGATGGCGGAGCTGCTGTCGCGGGTTCGCGCGCTGCTCAAGCGATCCGAGCCCACTATCCCGGGCCCCGTCTTCACGGCCTCCGGGGTCGAGGTCGATATCCTGGCGCGCCGGGCGTCGGTCGACGGCCGCGTTCTCGACCTCACGGGCAAGGAGTTCGATCTGCTCTCCTTCCTCGTGATGAACGCGGGCCGAGCCGTCACGCGTGAGGAGCTGATCCGCAACGTGTGGTCGGGACAGCACTCGACCGACAGCAACGTGATCGAGGTCTTCATGTGTCACCTGCGCGGAAAGATCGGCGACCGCGGGGCACGCGTGATCCAGACGATCAGGGGTGTCGGGTACTTCTTCGCGAGGGGCTGACGCGGGCATGCGCCTGTCCTCCTTCAAGGCGCGCATCTTCGTCATCTCCGTCGCGGTTTCGATCCTGCTGATCGGGTTCCTCCGTATCACGACATATCTGATCATCGCCGAGCAGATGGACGAGGTCGCACGCGCCGAGGCGGCGGGTGTCGCCGACGTGGTGGCCGCCGAGGTCCGGGAGGACGTGGCCACCTCGCTGTCCCGGGCCAGGCAAAGCCTCGGATCCGACGGCGCCTCGGACGCTGATGACGGCGCGGTCTTCCAGCTCGCGGACACCCTGTTCATCCAGCGGGTGACGGAGCGCTTCGGCTCGAGCCCCGGATTCATGCAGAGCCACTTCGCCCTCTACGACACCCGCGGCGCACTCAAGTACAAGACGAGCGTCCATGCGGTCGTCGAGGACGTCACCGAGCGGCAACGAGCCGTCGAGGCGGACCGGTCCACCGTGCGCCATCTCGGCGGACAGTCGCTCGTCTACAACCTCGTCGCGCCGGCCGACCTCGGCGTCTACGCCGTACACGTGCCGTTCACCATGCCCGACGGTGCCACGTGGGTGCTCGACGTCATCTACGAGCCGGCGAGCGAGGTGCGCACGATCGATGCGCTGCGCACGCCGATGATCGAGTTGGGGCTGCTCGCGCTGTTCCTGACGGTCGGGGCGATGGTCGGGACCACGCTGTGGGTGCTGCGACTCGTCGACGAATTGCGGGCCACCGCAGACTCCATCGCGGCCGGCCGGCTCGACGTCAGGATGCCTGAGCGGGGCCGCAACGAGATCGGTGACCTCGGACGCTCGCTCAATTCGCTGATCGAGCGTCTCGGCAGGGCGGCGGAGGCGCAGACCAGGTTCGTCGCCGATGCCTCCCACGAGCTGGCGACGCCGGTCGCCGGAATCCGCGGGCACATCAACATCCTGCGATCGTGGGGAAAGAGCGACCCGGTCGTGCGCGACGAGTCGCTCGACGCGATCGACCGCGAGTCGAGGCGCATGGTCCGGCTGACCCGCCAGCTGCTCGAGATGATTCGGAGTGAAGGGGTCATCACCTACGCGCCCGTGCGTCGTGACGTCAACGCCATCGCGCGTCGGGTGCTGGCGGACGCCGCGACGCGCTATCAGGCCAAGGAACTCGAGTTCATCGGCCCGGCTGATCGTCCGCTCGAGGCGTCGGTCGACCCCGACCGGCTCGAGCAGGTCCTCGGTATCCTGGTCGACAACGCCGCCAAGTACACGCCGTCCGACGGCCGCGTGACCGTCTTGACTGAGGACGACGTGGCGGGCGTCGTCATCACCGTGAGCGACACGGGGCCGGGCATCCCCGAGGCCGACCTGCCCAACATCTTCGATCGCTTCTATCGAGCCGACGTCTCGCGCGCCTCCGAGGGCTTCGGGCTCGGGCTCGCGATCGCGAAGCGCATCGTCGAGGCGGGTGGCGGCGCCATCACGGTCGCCAGCCATCCGGCCGTGGGGACGGTCTTCACCGTCGCGCTGCCGACGCCCCCGAACCCCGAGTCCGAGGACGAATCGAGCCGTGACGCCGACGAGTGAGTGGGATGTGACCTATATCACAGTCTCGGCACGAGACGATGGCGCAGGATAGCGCATCGGTGTCACGGGATCCGAAGGGGAGCAGTGGAGCGAGAGGTCAAGACCGAGGCGTTCGCGTCGAAGACGTGGCGCGAGGCGTTGGACGGGGTCAGGATCGCACTCGGTGTGAGTGTGTCCGTCGTCGACGCGTCGAGCGGCCCCCTGACAACCTCCGGGCCGCTCCCGTTGTGCGACGTGTTGTGCAGGAATCTCGGCGGCCCCACGCTGGCGTGCATCTCGTTGCGGCACGAGCGATGTGACGAGCCCTCGGCCCCGGTCCGCGGGGTCTGCGAGGGCGGGATGCCGTGTACGGTAGCCCCCGTCCGGATCGATGACGGGATCGCGTGCTTCGTCGTGCTGACCGGCTACGCGGGCAGCTCTCAGGAGCGGCGTCGCGCCCTCGCTGACCTGCTCGCCGCAGGGATGTGCGAGGCGGAGGCCCGCGAGGTGACCGACGACATGCCCGTCATGACGCGGGAGCGGGCGGACGCATCGGCACGGCTCGTCGCCTCCCGTGCCGAGCTGATCCTGCGCACCTTCGGCGAGGATGCGAAACGCCGCGGCCGGCAGCGCGAACTCAGCGTGCTGTCCCAGGTCGCGCACGATCTCGGCGCGGGCGCTCGCGCGTACGATCGCGTGCCCGCGAGCGCGCTGGCGACCGTCATGCGCCTCACGGCGGGCGCATGCGCCCGTCTGACGCTTGTCCAGCCCGGTGGCGCGCTGACTGAAGCAGCTGTCGTAGGGGACTGTGAGCTGTTGCCGGACCCGAGCGAGACCGCTGCCCACGTCGTCGGCACGGGTCGCTCCCTCGTGACCTCGGGCGCTGCGACACCGGGCGGCCCTCACACCGCCCTCGCCGTCCCGCTGCGTCGCGGTCAGGGGATCATCGGTGTGCTCGAGGTGGCGAAGAGCGGTCCGCCCGCGCTCGGTGGCGACGACATGCGGCTCGTCGAGTTGTTCGCCGAGGTCGTGTCCGCGATGCTCGAGAACGCGAACGCATTCATCGACGCGAACACGAAGCTCGTCGAGCTCATCCAGGTCAACGAGGTCGCCAAGGCGCTCAACGCCACGCTCGACCGGTCCGGCCTGTCCGAACTCGCGGTGCAGGTCCTGTCCAAGACCCTGGACTTCGGCGTGGGCGGGTTCGTGACCGACGGCTTCGGTCCGCGGCGCGGTCGGGTCATCTTCTCAGACGACGTGACGCTCGACGACATCGCCGCGGTCCTCGTCGAGGCGGACGGCGGATCGGCTCCCGACCCGCTCGCCGGTGTGACCGTCGTGCCGCAACTCGCCTCGCTGATCGAGCAGGAAGGGGCGACCGGTGAGTGGACGGTGCTCGCCACCGACCTGCGCTACCGTAACGTCCGCGCCGGCACGCTGTTCGTCGCGTCCCGCACCGCGGGGTCGTTCCGGGCACACGACGAGCGCGTGCTCGAGGCGCTCGCCGCCCATTTGTCGATCGCGCTCGAGAACGCGACGCTCTACGAGCGGCTCGAGACCGAGTTCCAGCGCGCCATCGCCGCGCTCTCCGCGCTCGCCGATGCGCAGGAGGCACGGAACGACGGGCATACCGACCGGGTCATGGACTACGCGATGGCGCTCGGGCGCGAGATCGGGCTGCCGGTCGATCGTGTGGAGCTCGTCCGCTTCGCCGGGCTCCTCCATGACGTCGGCAAGTCGGGGATCGCCGAGGAGATCCTCCTGAAGCCGTCGGCGCTCACGCCCGATGAGATGGAGCGCGTCCGCCGCCACTCCGAGCTCGGAGCCTCCATCGTGGAGCAGATCAGCTTCCTGGAGGAGTTGACGCCGATCGTGCGTCATCACCACGAGCACTTCGATGGCACGGGCTATCCCGACTGCCTGGCGGGTTCCGAGATCCCGCTCGAGGCGCGCGTCCTCGCCGTCGCCGACGCGTATGAGTCGATGACATCCAACGCCGCACATCGCAAGCGGTTGCCCGCGGCGACCGCGCGGCTCGAGCTCGAGCGCAACGCCGGCACGCAGTTCGATCCGCGCGTCGTCTCCGCGTTCCTCCGCGTGCTCGAGCGTCGCGCCCTCGCCGGCGCGTCAGGGCTTCTCGCTCAGCCGTCGACGGACGGGCCGCAGCTCCCCGCGTAGTGCGGCCGATCCGCCGTACCGCCACGCGTGCGCTCAGGTACAATCCGGGCGGCAGGGGGAGCTGCATGTCGCATCGCGCTCCCGTCCCGACGATGGAGCCGCGGTCCTCATGGGCGACGCCCGACGTATTGCGCAGGCAGGTGTGATCGCGGCCGTCTACGCCGTGCTCACCTACCTCGTGCTGCAGACGCCGATCGGCAACGGCATCATCCAGTTGCGGCTCTCCGAGGCGCTCACGGTCCTGGCCTGCCTCACCCCCGCCGCCATCCCCGGTCTCACCATCGGCTCGCTCATCGCGAACCTCGACAGTGTCGCGAAGATGGGCGCCGTCGGACTCTTCGACGTCGTCTTCGGCTCACTCGGGACGCTCCTGGGAGCGATGTGGTCATGGCGCTTCAGAGACCGCACGTGGCTCGCCCTGCTCGGTCCCGTGGTCTGCAACGCCCTGATCGTCCCGGCGTATCTGCCCTTCATGCTTCGTGCCGCGGGCCTGGCCGAGGTGCCTCTCTTCGGGGTGTCGCTCACGACAGCATGGCCGCTGCTCTACCTGTACGGGGTCCTCACCGTGGGCGTCGGCCAGGCGATCGTCGTGTACGCGCTCGGTCTTCCGTTGCTCGTCGCGCTGCGGCGCGTGCGTTTGCCGGGGCTCACACAGCCGTAGGGGGAGGGCCGCGCGAGGGGCCCGGGACGTGGGAGGGGGAGTATGGCGGTCTCACCGCTCATCTACACGGACAAGGAGACGTGCCGCGAGTGCTGGGGCTGCGTCAGGTCGTGCCCTGCACGCGCGATCCGTGTCGTCGACGGCGCCAGCCACATCATCGCGGAGAAGTGCGTCGCCTGCGGGCTCTGCGTCTCGGAGTGCGGCCATCGCGGCCACCTGGTGCGTGATGACACGGCGGCCGTCCGAGCGCTCCTGCACTCGGATCGGCCCGTGGTCGCGCTCCTCGCCACCGAGTTCGTCGCGGCGCTGCATCCGGCGCAGCCGGCCGACGTGGAGTCGCGGCTCGAGGAGATGGGGTTCTACGCGGTCGAGTCGACGCTGCTCGGCGAGGAGATGGTCGCTCTGGCCTATGAGAAGCGCCACGCGACCGAGTCGGGCCCCCCGGTGATCCGCTCGACCTGTCCGGTCACCAACGAGTGGGTGCGGCGCTTCCATCCCTCGCTGACCGGAGCGCTCGTGCCGGTCGTCCCTCCCTACATCGCGCAGTCGCGGCTCATCAAGGCGCTCTACCCCGAGGGAACGGCGGTCGTCTACATCGGCCCGTGCTACGCGCGCAAGGACGAGGCGGTCGATCCCGAGTTCGAGGGCATCGTGGATGCAGCAATCGACTTCTCCGAGCTCATGAGCGTGATCGACAGCACTCCGCCACCGCCTCCCGGGTCGGCCGCGTCGGCGCCCCTGGGTTCGCGTCGCCCCGAGCCGCTCAAGGAGCTGTCGCTCACCGACGGATTCCCGCGGGCCACGCTCTCGTCGCGCGACATGACCTCGTCCGACGTGCAGGTCGTCCGCGGCCTCGCGGACCTCGAGCGGCTGCTGACCGCCATCGAGTCCGGTGAGGCGGCGCCGCGCATCGTCGACACGCTCAACTGCGAGGGCTGCATCGACGGACCCGCGGTCAACCCCGGGATGTCGCTGTTCGCCAAGCGCAACGTCGACGCGGCCGAGCGCGAGAAGCGCGTCCGCTCGTCCGTCAGCAGCAGGGAGTTGCTGCGGCATCTGCCCTCGGTGGAGCTGCGCCGCAGCATCGACCCGCGGCCTGTCCGCGTACCGGCGCCGTCTCCCGGTGAGATCGCGGAGATCCTGGCCGAGGGCGGTTTCGCGGATCCGGGCGACGCGATCGACTGCGGCGCCTGCGGCTACCCGACGTGTCGGGACCTCGCCGTGGCGATCCATCGCGGTGACTCGTCGTGGGAGCTGTGCTTCCCGCTCCAGCGGAACCGGCTCGAGCAGAGCGTGAGGTTGCTCGAGGCATCCGCCACCCTCGACTCGCTCACGGGCCTGTGGAACCGCCGGGTCTTCTCCGACCGTATGCGCGACGAGCTCGCCCGGCACGCGCGGTACGCGACACCCGTCTCGCTGCTCATGCTCGACATCGACGGGTTCAAGGGTGTCAACGACCGGCACGGGCACGTCGCCGGCGACGGGGTGCTGGTCGCGGTGGGAGAGCTCCTGCGCACGGTCCTTCGCATCACCGACCTGCCGGCACGCTACGGCGGCGACGAGTTCGCCATCGTACTGCCCGCCACGAACAAGACCGACGCGTTCGCCGTCGCGGAGAAGTTGCGGGGCGCGATCGAAGCGCTCGAGATCCGGGCCGGTACGGGGGACGCGAGTGAGGCCGTGCCCGTCAGGGTATCTGTGGGAGTGGCATCCGCTGGCAACGGCCCCACCGATCCGGTGGAGTTGCTGGAGGCCGCCGATCGTGCTCTGTACCAGGCCAAGGAGAGCGGGCGCAACCAGGTCAGGCTGGCGCCCGGATAGCGAGGCGGACGTGTCCGGACACCCTGCGGAGTTGTGGGAGTCGGACGGCGGGAGGATCCGCTGTCTCCTGTGCCCGCACGCGTGCCGGATCGCACCGGGTGCCGTCGGCGTCTGCGGGGTCCGCCGCAACGAGGACGGGGCGCTCATCGCGCTCACCTACGGCCGGGTCTCCTCGGTCGCGGTCGATCCGATCGAGAAGAAGCCGGTGTTCCACTTCCATCCGGGGACCACGGCGCTCTCGCTCGGGTCGGTCGGCTGCACGATGAAGTGTGGGCACTGCCAGAACTGGAGGATCAGCCGTGGCGGGGCCGACGACGCCGTTCTGAGCGAGCTGGCGGCGGCGGAGGCGGTCGCACTCGCGGGACAGTACGGCTGCGCGGGGATCGCGTTCACCTACAACGAGCCGGTCATCTGGGCTGAGTACGTGCGCGACACCGGCATCGCGGCGCGCGAGCGGGGCCTCTACACCGTCATGGTGACGAACGGCTACATCACACAGGCCGGCCTCGACCACCTCGCTCCTGCCCTGGACGTCTGGCGGGTCGACGTGAAGGCGATGACCGACGAGGCGGCCAGGCGACTGTGCGGGATCCCGTCGGCGGCTCCCGTCCTGCGGATGGCCGAGCGCGCGATGCATGTACACGGGCTGCACGTCGAAGTCGTCACGAACGTGATCCCCGGTGTCAACGATGACGAGGCGCAGCTGACCGACCTCGCGGTGTGGATCGCGGATGCACTCGGCCCCGACGTCCCGTGGCACATCACGCGGTTCTTCCCGTATCTGGAGTTCACCGACGTGCCTCCCACGCCGTTGGCGACCTTGCGTCGCACGCGCGAGATCGGGCACGATGCCGGACTGCGTTACGTCTACCTCGGCAACGTCGACGAGCCCGGGGGAGAGGACACCGTCTGCCCGGTGTGCGGTGCGCTGGCCGTGCGGCGCAACGGGTTCGCCGTGCTCGACGACCGCGTGCGCGACGGCGCGTGCCCCCGATGCGGCGAGGCGCTCGGGATCATCGGCTGACGCGGCCCATCCGCCCGTTCGCCTCTCTGTCCCTCACGCGCGATGACGCTCCGGCGAAGCGCTACAATGGCGCGGGAGCTTCTTCAGACCGGCCGAATCGACGGATGCCGCGCGCCCGCGCGCTTCGTCTGACGTACTCGCGATCGAGGTGTGCTGCGTGACTTCCTGTGTCGTCATCCCCACGTTCTGGACCCGCGCGCGCGGCAGGTTCACCGACCGTCTGATCAACGTCTACGATCACCCGACCCCGATCGACGGCGAGAGCCCGCTCGCGGCGTGCCTGCGCTCACTCGAGCGCGTGCGCGACCTGGGTAAGGTCGTCGTACTGGTCGCGGCCACTGACGCCTCGATCGAGCATGAGGCCGAGGACCGCGTGAACGAGATCGTCGCCTCGGTCCCGCGGCTGGACGCCGTCGTGTTCGGCCCCGCCGAGCTCGGATCCCTGCACCGGCGCCTCGAGCAGCTTGACTTCTCCGACATGGTCGCCGGCGTGAGCCTCACCGGCTACGGCGCGGTGCGGAACATGGGTCTCGTCGTCGCCGCGACGCTGGGCGCCGACATCTGCTACTTCCTCGACGATGACGAGGTCGTCACCGACCCGGACTTCTTCGCGATCGGCGCCGAGGGCCTGGGCATGAAGACGCCGGAGGGCAAGGTCCTGTACGCCAAGACGGGGTACTACGTCGACGAGCAGGGCCGCCATCACCTCAAGGACGAAGCGCACTGGTCCGACGCGTTCTGGCGCCAGACCGACGAGTTCAACCGCGCCATGGGTGCGGTCGACGCACCGCCGCGCGTAAAGCCCGCCAACATCGCGTTCGGCGGGTGCATGGCGCTGCACCGCGACATGTACCAGAACGTATCCTTCGACCCGTGGGTGCTCCGCGGCGAGGATATCGACTACGTGATCAACGCGCGGATGCACGGCGGCGACGTATTCCTCGACGGCGACTGGCGGGTCGTGCATCGGCCGCCGGCGAGCTCGAGTCCCGCGCTGCAGTTCCGGCAGGACGTCTACCGCTTCATCTACGAGCATCGCAAACTCGAGTTCGCTCGCTCGCAGATCGATCTTCGGCGCGTCTCGATCAACTCACTGAAGCCGTATCCGGGTGATTTCGTCGGGCATTCCGCAGCCTGGCGTGCGGTCGCCACCGCGTTGCTGCGAGCGCTCGCGGGGCGCGAGCCCGGCGCCCATTTCGCCATCGCGAAAGAGGCGCTGACCGACGCCGCCGGCTACGCGCGCCGCAACTGCGACAACTACTTCGCGTTCCAGCGGAGATGGCCGGTCATGATGGAGCGGCTGTGGGAAGACGTGGCGCTCGGCACGCTGTTCAGCGGCGAGCGCTCGGTCGACCGGACCGCCATCACGGGCCGCTTCCCGATCATCTCGAGCGACTAGGCGATGCTGTGGGCGGCGAGCCCGTCACCGTCGCTGTCGGTCTCGTCTCCGGCGTGCTGTCGGGCATGTTCGGCATCGGCGGTGGCGTCGTCACGACGCCGGCCATCAGACTGCTGCTCGGCTATCCCGCTCTGATCGCCGTCGGGACGCCGCTTCCCGTCATCCTGCCCGGTGCCGTGACCGGTGCGATCTCGTATGCGCGTCGCGGGCTTGCCGACGTGCGTGCCGGCCTCGTCATGGGTGGGGTCGGGGTGATCGGCTCGGTGGCCGGCGCGCTCCTGTCGCGCGTCGCAGGCGGTTCGACGGTACTCATCGTGACCTCGCTGTTCATCGGATGGGTCGCGGTCGACCTGGTCCTGCAGGCGCGAGCGGCCCGTGCCGTCGCCGCGGCGTCCGCGCTCCTCGGCGAGGTGGAGGCGGATCCGGAGGCCGCCCTGGCTCCCGCACCGGGCGCCGGCTCGACGGACACGGGTCTGGTGCGGCTCGCGGCCATCGGGGTCTGTGCGGGCCTCTTCTCGGGATTCCTCGGACTGGGCGGCGGTTTCGTCGTCGTGCCCGCTCTCACGCGGGTCTTCGGGATGCCCGTGAAGCGCGCCATCGGCACGAGCCTCGTGACGGTCGCCGTACTCGCGGTGCCGGGCAGCGTCATGCATTGGTTCCTCGGAAACATCGACGCACGCCTCGCCGTGCTCCTCGCGGTCGGCGTGGTACCCGGGGCGCTCATCGGCGCCCGGCTGGCAGCACGCGCGAGCGACCGCACGCTCCGACTCGCGTTCGGCGCATTGCTGCTCGTCGTCGGCGTCTGGCTCGCCGGCAGCGAGATCGCGGGCATCGGCGCGTGAGCGGCCTGACGACTCCGGCCTCACGGACCGAACTGGCGTGGATCGCACCGGCTGCGCGGTCGGCACATCTCTTCGATTCGTACGAGGACCTGCTGACGCAATGGCAGGCGGCGCCCTGGAGGATCCGGACGACGGCCCGAGGGGAGGCGGTGGTCCTCGGTCCCTGGCGGGAGCACCTCGACCACTGCGCGATCCTCGGACTCTGGTGCGCGAACGAACGCGTGCCCGCCCTCGTCTCGGATCTCGAGGTCGTGGCTCGCGATCACGGGTTCGGGCGTCTGCTCGGCCCGCTCGTCCCGGAGGGGTCAGTCGGCCCGTACCTCGACGCGGGGCTCCGTGTCCGCGAGCGCGTGCTCGTCATGCGCCGCGATCGACCGAGGGATCCGGGCGCCACGCCTCCGCCTGCCGCCGTCGCGATCCGGCCCGGTACGCCTCCCGACCTCGAGGCCGTCCGCCGCGTCGACGCGGCCTCGTTCGACGACTTCTGGCGCTACGATGCGGCGGGTCTGGCGCGACTGGTGCGCACCGAGAGGCTGGCTGTGGCGGTCGGGGATGCCGGGGTCATCGGCTATACTCTGGCGCAGGTTCGAGGTGGAGAAGGCAGTCTCGCTCGGCTCGCCGTCAGCCCCGACTCGCGTCGGGCCGGTGTCGGTCGAGCGCTCGTCACCGAGGCTGTGGCGTGGATGGCGCGGATGGGTGCCCGGGCGGTGACGCTGAGCACGCAAGAAGGCAACGCGGCGTCACGCGCTCTCTATCGCTCGCTCGGGTTCCGCGAACTGCCGGTCGCACTGGTGGCCGCGATCTCCGGCCCGCTTCGCCCCGCCGAGAAGGAGTGACGATGCCGCAGCGACGGATCCTCTTCGACTGGCTTGCGATGATCGCCGCACTGCTCCTCGGCGGCTTCGTCGTCGGCGGACCCAGCGCCGGCGCCCCGCAGGCGGCCGTGGCGATCGCCGCCGTCATCCTGGCCGCGGTGGCCGCAGGCGCCGTCTTCGGCCGGATGGCCTCGCGCCCCGACCACATCAAGGCGGTCCAGTCCCAGCAGCTCCTCGATATCGCGAACGAGTCGCTCGCCTACATGCGCCAGGGGCTGAGCCCCGCGACCGCGCAGGAGGTGTGCCGGCTCGCTCTGCGCGAGACCGAAGCCGCGGCGGTGGCGATCACCGACCGTGACACCGTGCTCGGGTTCGCCGGGCTCGGCCAGGACCATCATACGGTCGGCGGCCCGATCATCACGCGAGCCACGCACGAGGCGATCGACACCGGCGAGCACCGCATCCTCGCCACGCGGGAGGAGATCGGCTGCCCCAAGCGGGACTGCGTCCTGAAGGCGGCCATCGTCGTTCCGCTCGAGACGCGCGGGCTCCCGGTCGGGACGCTGAAGTTCTACTACACGACGCCGCGACTGCTCAACGAGACGCAGGTGACGATGGTCGAGGGGCTCGCCCGCCTCCTGTCGACCCAGCTCGGCCTTGCGGAACTCGATCGGCAGACCGCGCTCGCGTGCCGTATGGAGCTCAAGGCACTGCAGAGCCAGATCAACCCGCACTTCCTGTTCAACACCATCAACACCATCGCGAGCCTCATACGTACCGACCCTCCGCGCGCCCGCGAGTTGCTGCGGGAGTTCGCGACGTTCTACCGTCGGACGCTGGAGAACAGCGAAGAGCTCATCCCGCTCTCGCAGGAGCTCGACTACGTGCGCCGCTACCTGGTCTTCGAGCGGGCGCGCTTCGGCGAGGAGCGCATCCGCTTCACGGAAGAGGTGCCTGCCGACACGCTGGCCCTGCTCGTGCCGGCGTTCGTCCTTCAGCCGATCGTGGAGAACGCGGTCCAGCACGGCATCCGTCCCACCGGTCCGCTCCGCATCACCTTGCGCGCGGCGCGCGAGGGAGGGACCGTCCGGCTGACCGTTCGCGACGACGGACGCGGGATCTCCCCCCACGATCTGCCGCGCGTGCTCGATCCGGGCTTCGGGCGAGGGCTTGGCATCGCGCTGAAGAACGTGGACGATAGGCTGAAGGGGCATTTCGGTCCCGACAGCGGCATCACCGTCACCAGCGTCGAAGGCGAGGGCACGACCGTCACCCTCGTACTCGACCCGGCACCGGCCTTGGAGGGCACCACCACATGACGCTCAAGGCACTTGTCGTCGATGACGAGGCACCCGCGCGGAGTGAGTTGCGCTTCCTGCTCGGAGAGGCCGGCGGGGTCGAGGTCGTCGGCGAGGCATCGAACGCCGCCGAGGCTCTCCAGCTGATACGAGCGATCCCCTACGATGTCGTCTTCCTCGACATCGACATGCCCGGGCTGTCCGGGATGCAGCTCGCCGAGGCGCTGGCTGAGCTCGACCGGCCTCCGTCGATCGTGTTCGTCACCGCGTACTCGGAGCACGCCGTCAAAGCGTTCGACGTCTCGGCCACGGACTACCTGGTCAAGCCGGTCGAGGTCTCGCGCCTGCGTCGTGCGATCGAGCGTCTGACGCCGGCCGAGCCGGTCGCCGGCACCGCGCGGGTCGAACGCGTCCCCGTGGAGAAGGCCGGCAAGAAGCTCCTGCTCGCGGTCGAGGAGATCTTCTACGTGATGGCGAAGGACGACTACTCCTACCTCTTCACCGACGGCGAGCGCTACCTGTCGACCCTCTCCCTGGCCGAGCTCGAGCGCAAACTCGAGCCTCGCGGATTCTTCCGCGTGCACCGCCGCTTCGTGGTGAACCTGAGTCAGGTCAAGGAGGTCGTGCCGATGTACGGCGGCACGCTCCTGCTCACGCTCAAAGACCGTGGCTCCATGCAGGTACCGGTCTCGCGTCGTCGCGTGCCGTCGCTCAAGAAGGCCCTCGGTCTGTGAGTCCGGCCGCCGCCCTGCGGGTCGGTGTGCTCTCGGATACGCATGACCTGCTGCGCCCTGAGGTCGAGGCTGCGCTTTCCGGTGTCGATGCCATCGTGCACGCCGGTGATGTGGGCGTGGGATCGATCCTTGATGCGCTCGAGGCGATCGCACCGGTCACCGCGGTCCGGGGCAACTGCGACGTGGACGGGCGCGCGGGCGCTTTGCCTTCACTCCTGAATACCGCCATCGGGGGCGTCAGGTTCCTTGTGACGCACCGGCGCGTCGATCTGCCCCCCATCCTGCCACCCGACGTTCGCGTGGTCGTCACGGGGCACTCACACCGTTACCACAGTCAGGTCGCCGACGGAGTGCTGGCGCTGAACCCGGGATCGGCGTCGCAGAACCGCGGGCACGGGCGTTCGCTGGCCATCGTCACGATCGCCGGCGACGGTTCGGTCTCCGTCACGCGGATCGACCTGCCCTGACGGGCAGAGCGGGCGAGTGGCCTACATCCGGAGCTTGCTCAGGACGTCCGCGGGGAAGAACAGCGCTTCGTCGTTGTCCTGTCCGAAGTCGGCCGGCTCCCCGGACCACTTCCCCTTCTTGTAGACGCCGTAGATCCCGATGGACTCGTATCCGTCCTGGTCGGGCTGCGCGATCGAGTTGCCCCACCACACGCCCTTCTTGTCCTTCGCGACCTTGTACGTGTAGGTGAAACCGCCTCCGTAACCCGCGCCGGCGAAGCTCTTCACCGACGCTTTCACGTACTTCTGGAACGACGCCATCATCGCGGCATTGCTCGGGCCGAGCGCCAGCCTCCAGTCGATGCGCCCTGCGAGCCCCGGTGAGACCTCCGGCAACGCACCGGTGAGCTGGGCGGCCGACGCTTCGGGAGCGCCGAACCCCGCGTTCCAGTTGAACTCCCAGTTGTCGGGGCCGCCCGTCCATGCGACGAACATGCGGGGGGATCCGGACTCCGGCTGGATGTCTGCGACCGCGACCCCGCCCTGCACGTACAGCTGGTGCACGACGAACTTCGTCTTCAGGCCGAGGCCGGCGCGTGCGGCGTCCATGAGCGCCGTGCGCTGGGCCGAGCCCATCGGCGGCGTCGTGATCGGGCCGCTCGAGGGCACCACGGGCGCCTCGGTCGGCTCGACACTCGCGGTCGCGCTCGGCGTGCCCGTGGGCTCCGTCGTGTCCGCTACCCTGGCGGGCGTCGTGCAGCCGGTGAGTGCCGCGATCAGAGAGAAGGCGATCAGTGTGATCAGGATCCGCATGTGCATGGAGACTCTCCCTCGTGTGTGGATCGAGCGTCGTACGGATGCGGCAAAGCGTCCGGATCAGCCGGCGGCTCCGCGAAGTGTCTCCGCGACCAGGCGTATCGGCGCAGGGTCGGATTCGGGAAGATCGACGCGAACGACCGGCACACCGGTCGCCGCCAGTGTCACGAAGTCGCCCTCCGCCTGCGCCCGGTTGAGCTGGGCGAGTGTGAAGCGTCTGCCGGGAACCGACGGCCCCACCTCGTCGCGTGCGGTGATGATGAGGAATCGGCCGTTCGCCGGACCTCCTTTGTGGTACTGACCCGTCGAGTGCAGGTAGCGGGGTCCGAGTTCGAACGTCACAGCCATTCGTCGCGCCCGGGCGACCGCGGCGCAGGCGTCGCGCACCGGAGCGATGAGCCGCTCGTCCTCGGGCAGGTAGGCCAACACCGCGAGGTAGTCGCCCGGCCCGGTGCCCGTGAGCAGTGTTCCGAGCGCGGATGCGAGCGCCGACGTCTCAGGCGCAGGGGTGACGGTCATCCCGGTCGTGATCGCGATGTGGCCCTGCGCGAGGTCCGGGGCGGGGGCATGGAGTGTGCCGCCGAGGATCGCATCGGTCGCCGCCTTGGCCGTCGCGACGTCGGGCTGATCGAAGGGCTCGATCCCCGTCACTGCGGAGAACAACGCGACCGCCCACTCCCAGCGGACGAACTCGGCGGCGAGGTCATACGGGTCGTCGACGACTACCTCGAACGCGGGCGTGTCGATGGGCAGGTAGGAGCGCAGCGCCGCGAGCGGCTCGTCGTCGGCCGTGCGCAGGATGAACACCATGCGGTCTGTCCCGTGGCTGGCCGGATCGCCCGGTGCCGCCTCGAGCACCGGCAGGATGCCGCGACCGCCCTTGCCGGTCGATTCCGCGACGAGTTGCTCGACCCACCGGCCGAAGGCGGCCAGCGGCTCGGAGACCACGAGCGTGAGCTTGTCGCGACCGTTGTCTGCGGCGTCGGCCATCCACGAGGCCAGTGCGGCCGCCGGATTCGCCTCCGATTCGGTCATGCACGCGGTCTCGAGCGCCTGTGCGCGCGCGCCGAGCTGCGCCGTGTCGATCCCGATGAGTGCGGCAGGCACGGTCGCGAACGGTGTGAGCGCGGCAAAACGGCCACCGACGTCCGCCGGCGCGTGGAAGACCGCCGCGAACCCGTGCCGCCGCGCGTACTCCTCAAGCGGCGATCCGGGGTCGGTCACCGCCGCGAAGTGCAGTCCGGCATGCTCGCCGACGAGGGGGTCCATCCACGCGCGGAAGACCGAGGCGAGCGAGAGCGGTTCGATCGTCGAACCCGACTTGCTCGATACGACGACCATGGTGGAGGCAGGCCAGAGCTGCTTGAGGAGCGTGTCGATCTGCACCGGTGAGGTCGTGTCCAGGACATGGAGCGTCGGCGACCCGGTGGCGGTACCGATCGTTCGCGCCAGCACGAGCGGCGCGAGCGACGATCCGCCCATGCCGAGCAGCACCACGTCCGTGATCGCGGTGCTCCGCACGCTCTCCGCGAGTTCGTCGAGCGCCGCGGCATCCGCGACGACCCGGGCGGGGAGGCCGATCCATCCGAGGCGCTGCGCGGCGACCGACGGATCGGCGAACAGCGTCGCGTCACGTCGGGCGAGCCGTTCGACGGCGTCCAGGTCCTTCAGTCGTGATCGCGCGTCCATGAGGCATCCTCTCCTGCATCCATGCTACCCGATGCGGCGCTCATCCCCGCGATGCTCGTCAGGCGACGTCTTCCGGAGACGCGACGGGGACCTCCGGTCCGAACCCGGATCCGCGGGCGTCGATGCGTGCGACCAGCGCGCCGCCGCACACGACGAGCGCGCCTCCCACGATGGTGGCGAGGGTGAGGGACTCTCCGGGGAGGAAGATGGCGGCCAGCACGACCGCGCTGACCGGTTCGGCGTAGGTCAGTATCGCGGCGTGATCCGTTCGCACCCGACGGAGTCCGCCGAGGAACAGGATGCCGGCGAAGGCCGTCTGCACGACACCGAGGACGAGCAGTGCACCGTACGAGCTCATCCCCGTCGGGCCGTCGCCTCGCAGGTAGAGCCACACCACGAACGGCGAGAGCAGCAGCGAGGCCGTGGCGTACTCAACCACCATGAGGGCGCTGCCGGAGACACCCTTCAGGATCTTCTTGGAGCGCAGAAGCAGCGTCGCATACGTCAGTGCCGACGCGAACGCGAGTCCCGCGCCGATCATCTCGCGTCCGTTGCTGACCGCAAGGCCCTGCGGGACCAGGATGACCGCGAGCCCCGCGAGCGCGAGCGCGAGCGGCCCCACGATCCGTCGGTCGAATGGCTCGCCGGTGACCAGCGGGGCAAGCACGGCGACGAAGATCGGGCCGGTGTAGCCGAGGAGTTCTGCCGTCGCGACGTTGGTCATGTCGAGCGCAGTGAGGAACAGCACCCAGTTCAGGCAGAGGATCGCACCCTGTCCCATGAGCTGGAGCACCTTGCGCCGCGGGAGCGAGGTGATCTCGCCGAGGCGCCCGGTCGCCGCCATGTAGGCGGCCAGGACGATCCCCGCGAAGAAGACCCGGTAGAAGACCTTGATGAGCGATGCGCCGTCGGTCGCGCGGAGGACGAGCGGGATGGAGCCCCAGATGAGCGCGGCGGAGGCGATGCGGGCGAGCCCCGTCAGGGAGTCGCGTCTGGTCGTCGATTCAGGCATGTCCCGAGTGTAGCGGAAGGCCGACGGCGGTCCGCACGACGCCGAATGGCTACGGCCACACGATGGCGCGTTGCGGGACCCAGAATCCCTCGTGTGGGCCCGATGCCAGCAGCGCCATGGGAGCTCCGTTGACGACCGCTCGCCCGGCGATCGTGACCGGCTCGATCGCGGTGGTCGCCGTGACCGACTCGGTCACGGCGCCGGACGCAGCGACTCTGATGAAGCGCCATGCGCCCGCACGGGTGGTCACGGGGAGCGGCGGCCGGTACGTCAGCGCATCGTGGACGCCGCGGACGTACACACGGCCGACCGTCTCTCTGAGCCAGTAGCCGCGAAGCCGTCCTTGCGATATGCGCAGCCACATGCTCTGCCGGCCGCGGATGCGTTGCCGGGTGTCGGTGCGCAGTGTGGTCTCCACGCGGCTGCTCAGGCGCCTCACTCCCGTTATCCGACCGGACGATGAGAACCGATAGGCGACGTAGGTGCCCCGGGCCACGCTGACCACGCCAGGAGCGCTCGATGCGGGAGAGTCCGTGTCGTACTCGTTGGCGAGATGGACGAATCTCGGGTCGCCCGATAGGGCGTACAGCATGAGGTACTGCCGGATCACCCGTCGGTGGTAGCCGACATACTGCGCTCGTGCGCCGAGCGAGTAGGCGCTGATCCAGTTGCGGTGCCTGAACGTGTCTCCGTACTTCACGAGCGTCGTGAGCGCACCGCGGTAGAGTTCGAGCGCGCGCGGGTCACCGGTGACGCGGTAGTAGTCGTAGAGCCCCGCAGTCGCCTCGATGTGACCGTTGAGCACGAACTGCCAGCGGGTCCCGGGGTACTCTTCGAGCCGGAGATAGCCGAGGCTGTCGACGCGACTGATCCACGGTCGTCCGCTCACCGGGGGAACGAGGAAGCTCTCAAGCGTGTGCTCTGCGGCCTCGAGGTATGCCGGTTCGCCGGTCGCCTTGTAGAGGCGTGCGAAGAATCCGAGCGCGGTGCCCTGGGCGATGCCCGAGTACCAGGGCGGCCGGAGCGTGCCCCCGTACTTCGAGTCGAAGCGATAGGCGAAGGTGCTGGGGTAGAACCATCCTTCGCCCTCGACCGCCCTGGTGGAGATCAGGTGATCGGCCTGCGCCCGTGCGCGAAGCAGGTACCACGGCTCGCCGGTCAGTTCGTAGGAGTTCGTGTAGAAGTGGCCCCACATGGCCGGTCGCAGCGCGAAGTCGTAGGTGATCCCTCTGATGACCATGGCGTGCACGGCATCCGTCGCGCCCACCATGGGCAGCGGCCGCGAACGGTAGTAGTAGGCGTACTCCGCGGGTCCGTTGAGCGCCTCGAACGGCAGGCTCTTGAACGTCAGCGCGCCGACCGTTGTCGTGGGCTCGGCAGCAGCTGCCTGATCGGCCGGCGCTCCGGAAAGGAGGGCGCACGCGGTCAGGACAGCCAGAACGAGTAGTCCGATGCGTCGTGCCGGGCTGCCGTCCCGCACCGTGTCCAAGCGCGGCATGAAGTGTCCCGACTCTCTCGACGACGATGGCGTGCAGATTCTACATGAGCGCATCGCACGGTGCCGCCGGCAGGACGGACGGCGGCACCGGGAATCGCGCGGAACACCCGCTAGCAGATCCGCGGCAACTGCTCGCCGACGAGCATGTCCATGATCCGGCGTGCGCCGAAGGTCGTCTGCACGTAGACGCGGCCCGACGGGCCCTCGGTGACCTCGCCGACAAGAGCGGCGTCCTCGCCGTACGGCGCGGACTTCATGGCTGCGAGCGCCGCGTCGGCCTGATCCGCAGGCACGACCGCGACCATCTTGCCCTCGTTCGCCACCTGGAAGACGTCGTAGCCCAGCATCTCGCACGCGCCGCGCACCTGCTCGCGCACAGGCACGGAACCCTCGTCCACCGTGATCGAGACGCCGGAGGCGCTTGCCAGTTCGTTGAGGCAGGAGGCGAGACCCCCGCGGGTGGGGTCGCGGAAGCAGCGCACGGCGGGCGCCGCCGCCAGGACCGCGGCGATCATCCGGTTGAGCGGCGCGGCGTCGGTCACGATGTCCGTCGAGAAACTCAGGCCCTCACGCGTCGACATCACGGCGATGCCGTGGTCGCCGAGCGTGCCGGAGAGCAGCACCTTGTCGCCGGGGCGGCAGTAGGCGCCGGACAGGTCCACGCCCTCGGCCAGGACGCCGACGCCGGCCGTGTTGATGTACACGCCGTCGCCGTGCCCGCGCTCCACGACCTTCGTGTCGCCGGTGACGATACGCACCCCCGCTTCGGCCGCGCACTCCGTCATCGAATCGAGTATCCGCCCGAGCTCCTCGATGGGCAGGCCCTCCTCGAGGATGAATCCGACCGTGAGGAAGAGCGGCGTTGCGCCGGATGTCGAGACGTCGTTGACCGTGCCCGCCACCGCGAGGCGCCCGATGTCGCCGCCGGGGAAGAAGCGCGGCGTCACGACGTACGTGTCGGTCGACAGGGCGATGCGCCCCGGAGGGATCTCGAGCGATGCGGCGTCGTCCATGCGCTTGAGGGCCTCGTCACCGAACCGGTCGACGAACACCTCGATCAGTTCGCGCATCATCGTGCCGCCGCTGCCGTGCGCGAGCAGGACGCGGTCAGAACGCATCAGGACCTCCGGGTCGAGAAGGGGCGGGCCTTACGAGCGGCCGTAGTCGGTGTAGCGGTAGTAGGCGGCGCAGGATCCCTCGGAGGAGACCATGCACGGCCCGATGGGGTGCTCCGGCGTGCAGCCCTTGCCGAACAGGCGGCACTGGAACGGCAGGATGACCCCGCGCAGTACGTCGCCGCACTGGCAACCGGGGATCGCCTTGGGCTCGGGAGGCGTGACGTCGAAGCGCTTCGCAGCGTCGTACGCCGAGAACTCCTCGCGGATGCCGAGTCCGGTGCCGGGGATGACCCCGATGCCGCGCCACTCGGCGTCCTCGGGCTCGAAGACCTCCTCGATGAGCGCCTGCGCGGTCGGGTTGCCCAGATCGTTGACGCCGCGGCGGTAGGCCACCTCGATCTCGGCGCGCCCTTCCTTGAGCTGCTTCGCGAGCATCCATACGCCCTGGAGTACGTCGACCGGCTCGAAGCCAGTGGCGACCCCCGGCACGTGGTATTCCGACGCGATGAAGCGGTATGGCTCAGGCCCGATGATGGTGGAGACGTGGCCCGGCAGGATGAAACCGTCGATCTGCACGTCCGGGTCGTTGACGAGCGCCTCGAGCGCCTTCGGGACGGTCTTGTGGACGGAGAGGACGGTGAAGTTGCTCAGGCTCTTCGCGGCGGCCGTCTTGATCGTCGAGGCGATCGTCGGCGCGGTCGTCTCGAAGCCGACGCCGAGGAAGACGACCTGACGGTCGGGCTCATCCTCGGCCATGCGCACGGCGTCGAGCGGCGAGTAGACGATCCGGATATCGCGCCCGTCCGCCTTCTCCCGCGAAAGCGACGAGTACGACCCCGGCACCTTCATCATGTCGCCGAACGTGGTTATGACGACGCCGGGCTGGCGGCCGAGCTCTATGGCGAAGTCGATGTCGCCGTTGGCGGTGACACACACGGGGCAGCCGGGACCGGAGAGCAGCGTGATGTTCTCCGGCATCACCTCACGCAGTCCGAAACGCGCGATGGCGACGGTGTGCGTGCCGCACACCTCCATGATCTTCATGGGTCTGTCGGCGGCTTCGGCGATCAGTTCGATGAGGTGTCTGGCGAGTTCCGGGTCGCGCCACGCGTCCTGGACGTCGGCCACGGCTAGGCGCTCGCTTCGGCCGGCTCGGCGAGCAGTTCCGCCGGGATGCCTTCGGGACGGTCATCGCCCCACTCGATCTGACGGATGAGGTCCCAGGACTCGGCGGCGAACTCCTCGTCGACGACCTGGATGGCGAAACCCGCGTGGATCAGGACCCACGATCCGACCTCAGCCTCGGGAACCAGGCTGAGGCTGACCACACGGCTCACGCCGTGGATGTCGACCTCTGCCATCGTGTTCTCGTGCATGGTGACGACCTTGGCGGGGACTGCGAGACACATAGAGGACTCCTTGCATCGTTACCGTGTCGGCGGTACCGGATGGTTATACCGTATCGCGGCGCGACCATGCCACGGCGGCCTGTCCGAACGAGATGCCCCCGTCGTTGACCGGCAGGTCTCGGGGGGTGAGCGGCGTGATCCCGGCGTTCTCGATGCCGCGAAGCACGCCGGCCATGAGGATGCGGTTCATGAAGACACCGCCGGAACACGCGACGTAGCCGGCGCCCGCAGCACCACATGCGGCGACCGCGGTGTCGACCGACACGCCGATCACGGCGTTGTGGAATCGTGCGGAGATGATCGGCGCGGGTACGCCACGCGAGACATCGTCGAGGATCGCGCGCACGACAGGCTCCGGGTCGATGACAGCTGGGGGACCGTCGATGACCGCGAAGCGGTACGCGACGCTCTCCTGCGGGTCCGCGATCGCCTCGAGTTCGATGGCTGCCTGCCCTTCATACGCGGCGTCGGCCCGTACGCCCGTGATGGCCGCCACCGCGTCGAACAGGCGGCCCATCGAAGAAGTCAGAGGGCTGTTGACACCCCGATCCACCATCGCGGGCAGCATCGTGAGTTCGTCCGTTGTAAGCGCCTCGTGCAGGAAGTGCGAACCGGGGTGGTCCAACAGCCCTCTGTCCATCCCCATGAGCAAGCCGAGTGCCATCCGCGCGGGTCTGCGGATCGCTGCGGCGCCTCCCGGCATGGGCACCTGCCTCAGGTGCGCGATGCGCTCGTAGCCGGTCCAGTCGGCGAGCAGGACCTCGCCGCCCCAGATCGTGCCGTCCGGACCGAAACCGGTCCCGTCGAACGCGAGTCCGACCACCGGCGCGGCGATCCCGTGCTCGGCCGTCACGCTGGCGATGTGAGCGTGATGGTGTTGGACGCCGATCTCCGCCAGGCCCAGTGAGTGCGCGAACTTGGTCGAGAGGTAGTCGGGATGGAGGTCGTAGGCCACGATCTCGGGCCTCACGCGGAACATGCGCTCGTACAGCTCGATCGTGCGCTCGTACGATTCCAGTGTGTCCGCGTTCTCCATGTCGCCGATGTGCTGGCTGACGAACGCGTAGCCCTCCCGCGCCAGGCAGAACGTGTTCTTCTGTTCGGGCCCGGTAGCCAGGATGTGCCGGTCGGTCGAGAAGGGGAGCCGGATCGGGAACGGCGCGAACCCGCGCGAGCGGCGCACGGGTTCCGTCACGCACGCGACGACCCGGACGACCGAGTCGTCGTAGCGTTGGAGGATCGCCCGGTCGTGCAGCAGGAAGCCGTCGGCTATGGGAGCGAGCCGGCGAAGCGCCTCATCGTTGTCGATCGCGATCGGCTCGTCCGAGAGGTTGCCGGACGTCATCACGAGGGGCCGGCCCGCCGCGGCGAGCAGGATGTGGTGCAGCGGCGTGTACGCGAGCATGACGCCGAGTTCTGCGAGTCCGGGGGCGACCGACGGCGCCAGGTGCTCTCCGTGCTCGCGCAGGCGGAGCAGGACGATGGGCCGGGCCGTGCCTTCGAGAAGCGCGCCTTCTTCGTCCCCGATGTGGCAGAACACACGCGCCTGTTCCACGTCCGCGACCATCACCGCGAACGGTTTGCCCCAGCGGCGCTTCCGGTCCCGAAGGCGCGCCACCGCCACCTCGTTGGTGGCGTCGCAGGCGAGGTGGAATCCGCCCAGGCCCTTGATCGCGAGGATGTCGCCCCCGGCGAGGATGGTCGCGGAGGCCTCGATGATGTCGTCGGTCCTGCGCGCTTCGGCGGCACGGTCCCGGTGGGGACGGGGTACACGCTCCTGCGCGCGGTCCCACTCCCAGCCCGAGGGCGCGCGCCCCTTCACGTTGAGGAAGAGCCGGGGACCGCAGACATGGCAGGCGTTGGGCTGGGCATGGAATCGCCGGTCGCCCGGGTCGCCGTACTCGGCAGCGCACTCGGCGCACATAGGGAAGTCCTTCATCGACGTGCCGGGGCGGTCGTAGGGCAGGGAGTCGATGATCGTGAAGCGCGGGCCGCAGTTCGTGCAGTTCGTGAACGGATAGCGGAAGCGCCGATTGCCGGGATCGGAGAGGTCTTCGCGGCATGCGGGGCATGTGGCGATGTCGGGGGAGACGAGGGTGAGGTCACCACGCGCCTCGGAGGCCCGGATCGAGAAGTCGGTGAAGCCGGAAGGCTCGACGCTCTCCGCGCTGACCGACTCGACGACGGCCATCGGCGGCGCAAGTGAGCGGACCTCTTCGGGGAACGCCGCAACGGCAGCCGGGTCGCCCTCGATCACGACGGTGACACCCTCCGCGGTGTTGTTGACCCAGCCGGTGAGACCGCGCTGCCGCGCGAGGTTGTAGACGAAGGGCCGGAAACCGACCCCCTGCACGACTCCCGTCACCGAGACCCTGGCGCCCGCGATCACGGCTCGACCGGTGCCGCGGTCTCCGCTTCCGGCACGCCGTGCAGATTGAGCCGGGGCGCGTCGGACGCGCGCTTCTGCCCCTTGAGCCCGTCAGCGACGAACGTGTTGTTGAGCGTGACGAAGAGGTGATACGCCTGGTCGAGGAGCGACATGCCTTCGCTCGCTGCCCCCTGTCCGAGTGCTTCCTGGACGTCGCGATAGGGCGTGTCGTGGATGAAGGCGTTGCGGGCCTCGCGCAGCGTGCGCCACCGCTTCGGGAAGTCCCGGTAGCCGAGCTCCGCCGCGGCCTCCTCGAACTCGGTCCCTGTCAGCTGCGGGAAGAGCTTGCCGACGCGACCGCCGATCGCTCGGACCGTGTCGAGCACGGTGCCCCGCATCGGCACGTCGGCACCGTGCGCCGCCATGATGCGGTCGAGGATGTCCTCCAGCAGCGCCTCGAGCAGCGCCGCGGACAGGATGACGACGATCTCCCACTCCGCGTCGGCGTAGTAGCGCCGGATCCGCTCGTCGAGTCGTCGCTGTCGGTCCGGCGGGAACGTGCGTCGCACGCCGTCCTTGCGCCCGCACAGCGGGCACACGGTCGCGACGTCCGCGAAGGCGGGGTCGGTCGACAGGAAGCCGCATTCCGGGCATTCCCAGAACATCGGTGCGGCGGGTGCCGGCTTCCCGTGAGGGTCGGGTCGAGTCATGCGACGAGTGGTCAGACGAGCTCGACCGTGACGTCCGCGGAGGGAGTACCGCCGCCGTCAAGCACCAGCAGCGCCCGCTCGAGCTTGCCGCGGACCTCTCCGAGCAGGACGTTGGCCTGCGCGAGCTCGACCGACGCATCGTGCTGCTTTCCGTGGTCGGCGAGGTGGTGGAGCTGCTCGAGCTGCTGCTGGACGAGCGCAGCCAGATCGTCGGCCTGACCGACCTGGACCTTGAGCTGCGGGATGTTCACGCTGTTCTCACACATGATGTTCTCCTTCGCGGCGGCGCGGACTAGCCGAGCCAGGGGGCGAGCTCGTCGAGGAGCTTCTTCTTCGGCATGGCGCCTACGAGCTTCTTGACGACCACGCCGTCAGCGAACACGAGCAGCGTCGGGATCGACAGGACGTCGAACCGCGAGGCCGTGTCGGGGTTCTCGTCGACGTTGAGCTTGCCGACGGTGAGCTTGCCGGCGTACTCGTTCGCGATCTCTTCGAGTACCGGGGCGATCGCGCGGCACGGGCCGCACCACGGGGCCCAGAAGTCGAGCAGGAACGGCGTGGCGCTCTTCTCGACCGCGGCCTCGAAGCCGGCGTCGGTGACCTGTACCAGGATGTCGCTCATGTGAGACTCCCTTCGCTGCCCCGACCGGCGGGGCACGCGCCGAATACTACTACAAGGTGCAGACGCCCGAATCGACGTACCGGAGTGCCTCGAACGCCGCCGTCGCGCCCTGCCCCGCAGCGGTGACGACCTGCTTGAGCGGCGTATCGGTGACGTCGCCCGCAGCCCACAGGCCCGGGACGGAGGTCATCATCGTGGAGTCGACCTTGACCCAGCCGCCCTCCGCCAGATCGGCCAGGCCGGCGACGAGTTCACTATTGGGGTGCACACCGATGAACTCGAAGACGCCCTGCAGTTCGAGCAGTTCGTCGGGTTCGCCGACGGTGGACTCCAAGGCGATCCCTGTCACGCGGCCCTCGTGGCCGCGGATCTCGGTCGGGACACGGTTCCAGTGCATCTCGATCTTCTCGTTGGCGAAGCAGCGCTCCTGGATGCACTTGGTCGCGCGGAGCTCGTCACGGCGATGGATCAGGTGCACGCGCTCGGCGAACTTCGTGAGGAACAGCGCCTCTTCGACGGCCGCGTCGCCACCTCCGAGGACCGCCACGACCTTGCCCTTGAAGAGCGCACCGTCGCAGGTCGCGCACCAGGAGACTCCGCGCCCCGTGTACTCGGCCTCGCCCGGGATACCGAGCTTGCGGGGGACCGATCCCGTGCACAGGATGACCGTGCGGGCCGCGGTCTCTTCGCCTTCGGCGGTCAGGATGAAGCCGCCGCCCGCTTCGCGCAGGGAGTCCACCTTCTCGAATGTGCGGAACCGAGCGCCGAACTTCTCCGCGTGCGCGTGCATGAGTTCGCCGATGCGCGCCCCGTTCAGGCCCTCGGGCATGCCCGGGTAGTTCTCGATCCAGTCGGTCGTGATGATCGCGCCGCCGGGGAGCTGGCTCTCGAACACGACGGTGCTCGCCCTCGCCCGCGCGCCGTAGAGCGCCGCGGTCAGGCCCGCCGGGCCGCCCCCGATGATCGCGATGTCGATGACCTCACTCACAGCGTGCCTCCGTCGGTCTTGATCGGTTGCCCCGCGGCCGCAGCGTCCTTCTTCACCTGTTCGAGCATGAGCTGTGCGCGCTGCATCGGTTCGGCTTGAGCCGCCTTGCCGGTCGTCAGCTTGATGACCTTCATGAACTGGTTGGCCGCCTTCTGGAAATCCTTCGGCTTCGAGTTCAGGTAGAAGACGCCGAGGTTGAAGTTGGCGTTGATGTGGTTCGGGTCCTGGCGAAGTACCTGCGTCACTTCCTGCACCGCTTGATCGAGACGGCCGGCGCGGAAATAGAGCGTGGCAAGGTCGGTGCGCGCGTCCTCGTCCGTGGGGGCGAGCTGGACGACCTGCTCCCAGTGCTTGATCGCGTAGGGGACGTAGTTCACGTTCTGCTCGGACATCCCGTCGTAGAGGACGGCGAGCGCGCGCTGTGTCTCGATGTCCTTCGGGTTGGTCTGCAGGCGGTAGAGGTAGTTGAGCACCTGCTGCTGCTCCACCGAGAGCTGGTCGAGGAACTCGCCCGGGACTGCGGACAGCCCGCTCGACCCCTTGGTGCCGGAGAAGGGGTTGAAGACCGTCAGGTAGATGATCGCCGCGAACACCGCCAGCGAGATCGCCAGGATCGTCAGCGGCACCCGGTAGCGCTGGAACGGGCGGACGAGGAAGCGGCGGCTGAACGAGTCGTCGATGTCGATGCGCTCCACGCCGATGCCGTACGACTGGCCCTTGAGCAGCATGTTCAGGTCGTTCGTCACGAGGGTGACGCCCTCGCACCCTTCGCCGCACACCTGGATCGCGACGGCCAGGATCCTGTCGTCCGCGTTGCGGGTCGACAGGCCGTCGGGGAGGTTCGTCTCGTTGCTCAGTGCGACGACGCGCAGCGATCCGCCTCCGGGCAGCTCGACGCCCTCATGCAGGTTGCCGCGCTCCGAGAGTTCGAAGAGCGTGCGGCTGATCTGACGGCCCTTGTAGCGCAGCTCGGGGTCGACGCGCGCCGTCTTGAGCTTGTCGATCTCCGAAAGGACGGTGTCCGGGATGACCACCTCGGCGTCCGGGAACTCGTGGACGACGTCGGGATGGGAGAGCAGTACGTTGGTGTCGATGACTACGGTGCGCACGTCGCGCCTCTCAGGATGGGATGCCGGATCCATGGGTGAACTCTACCCGAACACGCGGAAGAGCCCGCCTGCTCGCGCAAGACTACAGTCTAGCGGTGCGGAGGATCACGCGTGATGCGGCGCGGCGGGCGGACCTGTGGACCACTGTTCAGCGGTAGTAGGACTCAGCTCGTCCGGTCGCGTAGAACGGTGACTGCCACGGTAGCTTGTTGACCAGTGCGATGACCGGTCCGGCCACCCAGGTGCCGCCGATCGGGGCTCGGGTGGTGATGACGACGAGCTGATCGCCCTGGACGTATCCCGTGACCTCGAAGCCGAACCGGTATGCCGTCGCCTGCGCGGCGGGCCAGCCCGACTGGGCGTTGCCGGGATCCTTGCGTGCGAGTGCCGCGGCGTCCTGGGCTATCGTGCGCGTCGCCTGGTCGAGGTTGTACGAGACCGTGAAGTAGCGCCCGACGTCGTTGATGAACGCGGCCGCGCACGCCACGATCAGGATCGTGATGACCCATTTCTTCATTCGCGATACCTCTCCGGCAACTCTGCCGCCTCCCGCTCATCATCATCGGCACGCTCGCGGCGCTTCGAGAGGGCGGAGTCGGCGTTCCTGCGTATGTACCAGAGCAGGAGGAGCAAGACCAGTACCACGCCGCCGATCAGGACGGGGCGTTCGATCGAAGAGGCACGGACGGTGGCCGTCTGCTTCGCGATCACGAATCCGCCGGCCGAGACGACGATCTGGAGACGGGAGGATAGGGCGGGGCCGAGGTCCACGGCGATCGTCTTGAGCGTCTCGCCCGGCTTCAGCGCGAAGGACATCCTGAGTCTGGGTGGACGTACCGCACGCGAGATCGCGGTGACGCTGACCTCGAGTGATTTGGTCGAGTTGTTGCGGATGCTGACCGGTACGCGGCCCGCATTGCTCGAGAGCGTTACCGCCGGCACTTCGACAAGCACCTTGGACAGGATGCTCCACGCCGTTGCGTCGGCCGCACGAGCGAACGCGCTGCCCCGGTCGGCCAGCGGCCAGGAGCCGTCCGGTCCCGCCCAGAGCCGGCTCTCGGCCATAGTCACGTTCCGTAGCGCTGCCAGAGCGTCCGCGTCGGCGGCCCCGGCGGCGGCGGCGAGCGCCCGGGCCCTCTGCCGCGCCAGCCGGACCCGCTCCCAGTACCCGGCCGGCGCCTTCGTGTCGGAGGGCGGTGACGCCGCGAGGGCGCGAATCGGCAGTGGTTTGACGCCCGCGGCCGACGCGGTGTCCACAAGACGGACCCACGGGATCCTGGCGAGCGTGGCCAGCCGGGATCGGAGACGCTCCACGTTCGAGGTCGAGCCGGTGCCGACCGCCGTCACGATCACGACGGGCTGGCCCTGCGTGTGCTCGTCGGTCGCCCGGTCGAAGAGCCGCGTCAGCAGCGCGTCCTCTCCGAGTGGGTCGGACAGCGCCTTCGATGCGGCGCGGTCGATGACGAGGCCCGAGAACGTCTCCGGCTGTGCGGCGATGTCTCCGAGCGCGTAGGCGCCCGGGGAAACGCTTGCCGGGTGCGACGGGTCGATGCTCGCGGGGTCGATGATGGCGTAGCGCAGCCCGGCGGCGGCGATGATCGCGGCGGAGGACCGGGCCACCACGTCTCCGAGCACGGCGAAGCCCGTGGGCTCGACCGACCCGGTGGCCGGTGCCGCGCCCCTGAGCAGCGCCGATGTGCGCATCCCCTCGGCGAGCTGGTCGCGCAGGTCCTGAGCGCCGCCGATCTTCGCGGTCGCCACGAGGTCCGGTTCGGCGTACATGGCCGCGAGCGTCCGGAGTGAACCTGTGCTTCCGGCGCGCCTGAGCGCCGCGATGGTGGCGCTGCATGCGACGGACGCCGTCGAGTCGGCCGAGGTATCGGTGCGCGCCCCCTTCGCGACTGCGGTGAACCCGTCGGACGCGTCAAGCCATTCGTCGAGCAACACCGGCGGAAGCGCCATGGTGAGGTGGTACTCGGGATGCTGGGATGCCAGTGCCGCGAGGCTCTCCGCCTCGACCCGCGGCGTCGCTTCGACCGACGGGTCGAAGATGAACGCTCCGTCCGCGTCGCGCAGGGGTGTGCCGGACACTCGGACGACGATGGTGACCGGGGTGGGTCGGCGCCGGGCGTCGACGACCAGCAGCGTGTCGGACACCTCCACGGGTTCGGCGTCATCGACGCGCACCCGCGCCTCGAGCCGGTAGCGTCCCTCACCCAGTCCGAGATCCCGCGCCGGCTTGTTGAATCCGAGTAGGTACGCACCCGCGTCCAGGGCGTTCTTCGTCTGCGTACGCTGCCACACGAGAGCGTCGGTCGCGTCGAAGAGCTGGACGCGGACCGACATCCGGGAGGCCTTCCGGGGCAGTGCCACCGACACACCCAGGTCGATCACACCGTCGGTGGTGATGAACTTCGCCGACGAGATCGACACGCGCGGCGGCGCCGGGGCAGCCGGCGCCGGCAGCGGGGCGGCGCCGACGAACAACCCCACGGCCAGTACGGCCGCGACGATGCGATGCGCGATATGGGGTCGGGGCAGGGTCATGCGTCGGCGCTCCGGATGCGGTCGGCTCGGATGGAGGCGCTGGCAGGGAGGACGGGTACGATAGCGAAGGTACACCGCAGAGCATTATCGCACCCCTGAAGGGACGACGCGCATGTCCACGGCCGACGATCACGTGACGACCATCCCGGACATACTCCCGCTGATACCGCTGCGGGACCTCGTCCTGTTCCCGAATCTCGTCGTGCCGCTCTTCGTCGGCCGGGAGCGCTCGATCATGGCTCTCGAGGAGTCGATGCGGGGTGATCATCACGTCGCGCTGATCACTCAGCGTCACGCGGAGACCCAGGACCCCGAAGCGGGCGACATCTACGAGATCGGATGCGTCGGCACGGTGCTGCAGGAGCTGAAGCTTCCCGACGGGACCGCCAAGGCGCTCGTCGAAGGCGTCACCCGGCTGCGGATCCTCGAGTTCGTCGAGACCGACCCCTATATCCAGGTCCGCGTCGAGCTGATCGAGGAGCCGACCGGCAGCGACGCTGAGACCCAGGCGCTCATGCGCGCTCTCGTATCCGACTTCGAGAAAGCCGCCGAGCTGGGCAAACCGATCCCGCAAGAGGTCCTGATGGCCGCCGGCGCGATCGAGGAGCCGGGCCGCCTCGCGGACTTCATCGCGTTCCATCTCGCGCTCAAGGCCGAGGAGAAGCAGGTCATCCTCGAGGCGATCGAGCCCAAGGCGCGCATCGAGAAGGCGTCGGGCTTCCTGCGCAAGGAGCTCGAGATCCTGGAGCTCGGCTCCAAGATCCAGAACCGCGTCAAGGAGTCGATGAGCAAGTCGCAGCGTGAGTACTTCCTGCGCGAGCAGCTCAAGGCGATCCAGCAGGAGCTCGGCCAGTTCGACGAGATCCAGGCCGAGATCGACGAGTACAACCAGAAGATCGCCGCAGCGGGCATGCCGGAGGATGTCGAGGAGAAGGCACTCAAGGAGCTCGGCCGACTCGAGAAGATGCCGCAGGCCGCGGCGGAGACCGGTGTCATCCGCACGTACCTCGACTGGCTCGTGGGACTGCCCTGGCAGCGGGAGGACGAGGAGCGCCTCGACCTCATCGAGGCCCAGCACGTGCTCGACGAGGATCACTACGGTCTCGAGAAGGTGAAGGAGCGCATCCTCGAGTACCTCGCGGTGCACAAGCTGACCGACAAGATGCGCGGCCCGATCCTGTGCTTCGTCGGCCCTCCGGGGGTGGGCAAGACGTCGATCGGCAAGTCGATAGCCCGCTCGCTCGGCCGCAAGTTCATCCGGGTCTCGCTCGGTGGCGTGCGCGACGAGGCGGAGATCCGTGGTCATCGGCGCACCTACGTCGGTGCCCTGCCCGGCCGCATCATCCAGTCGATCAACAGCGTGAGCACGCGCAACCCGGTCTTCATGATGGATGAGATCGACAAGGTCGGCGTGGACTTCCGCGGTGACCCGACCTCGGCCCTGCTCGAGGTGCTGGATCCGGAGCAGAACAACTCGTTCCAGGACCACTACCTTGAGGCGCCGTTCGACCTGTCGGACGTCATGTTCATCACGACGGCGAACCTGCTCGACACGATCCCGCCGGCGCTGCGCGACCGCATGGAGGTCATCCACTTCCCCGGCTACACCGAGGACGAGAAGGTCCACATCGCCCGGCAGTATCTGATGCCCAAGCAGCTCGCGGAGCACGGCCTCACACCGTCCAAGCTCGACATCGACGACTCCGCCGTCCACGAGATGGTGCGCAGGTATACCCGCGAAGCGGGCGTCCGCGGTCTCGAGCGCACGGTGGCGAGCATCTGTCGCCAAGTGGCGCGCCGGGTCGTGGAGGGCCACAAGGGCAAGACCAAGGTCACCGCCCGGACGCTCCAGAAGTACCTGGGCCCGCCGCGCTTCTCGTTCGGTCTGGCCGAGGAGAAGGACGAGATCGGCACCTCGACGGGGCTCGTGTGGACCGAGGTCGGCGGTGACGTGATCTTCGTGGAGGCCACGACGATGTCCGGCAAGGGCGAGCTCATCCTCACCGGGCAGCTTGGCGAGGTCATGCGCGAGTCGGCGCAGGCGGCGGTCTCCTATATCCGTTCACATGCATCGTCCTTCGGTATCGACGAGCGCTTCAACGAGACGCTCGACCTCCACATCCACGTCCCCGCGGCCGCCATCCCGAAGGACGGGCCGAGTGCCGGCATCACCATGGCCACGGCGCTGGCGTCGGCTCTGATGCAATGTCCCGTCCGGCGCGAGGTCGCTATGACCGGCGAGATCACCCTCCGGGGCAACATCCTGCCCAGCGGCGGACTCAAGGAGAAGCTGCTGGCGGCACACCGGGCGGGCATCAAGACCGTGCTGATCCCGAAGGAGAACGTGCGTGACCTCGAACTGCTGCCGCCGCACGTGAAGGACGAGATCGAGATCGTCCCGGTCGAACATATGGATGAGGTCCTCGACCGCGCCCTCGTCCGCGGGTGCAAGCCGCGGACGAACGGCCGGAAGGCGGCGAAGGAGCGGGCCTGACCGGCAGCGGCACGACGCGGTGGCGTGTCCGGATGCGGTGCTACCATCGACAGCGTGCCCGACCGTTCGGGCACCACGTCTGAAGGGACACGGATGCGCGTTCTGGTCACCGGCGGCGCCGGCTTCATCGGCAGCAGCCTCGTCAACGCACTCGTCGTGAGCGGGCATGATGCGGGGATCATCGACGATCTCTCGACCGGCAAGCCGGAGAACATCAATCCCGCCGCGTGGTTCCGCGGCCTCGACATCCTGGATCCCTCGATGCCGGCAGCGGTCGCGGAGTTCGCTCCTGAGGCGGTCGTCCATCTCGCCGCCCAGGTCGACGTCCAGCGCTCGATCGCGGATCCCGAGCGGGACCGCCGTATCAACGTCGACGGCACTGCCGCGGTGGCCCGTGCCGCGGCGGCGGCGGGAGCTCGGCGGATGCTGTCCGCCTCCTCGGCCGCCGTCTACGGGGAACCGGAGATGCTGCCGCTGCCCGAGAGCGCGCGCAAGCGTCCCGAGAACCCGTACGGCGCGTCGAAGCTCGCCGCCGAGACCGCCCTCTACGAGGCGCTCGACGGTACCGGTGTCGACTTCGCCTCCCTGCGCTTCGCAAACGTCTACGGACCGCGCCAGGACTGGCGCGGCGAGGGCGGGGTCGTGGCGATCATCGCCGCGAAGCTCGCCGCGGGGGAGCGTCCCGTCATCTTCGGAGACGGCTCCCAGACCCGTGACTTCATCTTCGTCGGCGACGTTGTCGGGGCGATCTTGGCAGCTCTGGATTCGGATGTGGCGCTCGCGGGTGAGCTGCCGGACGGCCCCGCGTACAACATCTCGACGGGGTCCCGCACATCGGTGACGGAGCTCGTCTCGGTACTTCGCGCCGTCTCGAGGGTCATGAAGGAATCGGATCATCTTCCCGCGCGCCCGGGAGACATCCTTCACAGCGCGCTGGATCCGGCCAAGGCGCTCGCGACGTTCGATTGGAGAGCGGCGCAGCCGCTCGAGTCCGGGATCGCGATGACGTGGCGATGGCTCGCAGCGCAACAGCGATGACACCTGAGCGCCTGCAGGCCCTCCATGACGCCAAGCTTCGTGCCGAGCTCGCCGCAGCCGACGCGCTGCTCCCCGGCGGGGACCCTGACGCGCTCGCCGGCGACCCCCGGTCGCGCGCGGTGCTCGTCGCACAGGCGCGGTCGGCCGGGGCGTTCGAAGCGGCCACCAAGGCGCTCGCAGCTCTCGGGTTCGACGAGTCCACGCCGTTCAGCGTCGTCACGCGCTCCGTCGATGCGGCCCCGGGCCTGCGCGCGCTCCGCCTCGCCGCCGTCATCGAGGCGGTCGATCCGGTCCTCGTGGTGGCGATCGACGCGGGCGGGGCCGAGGACCTGGAGTCGGCGTACGGCCTGTCCGGGCTGCGCCCCGGCGAACCGGTGCGCGTGCGCGGGCGCGTGGCCGGGAGCGTGGGCGATCTCGGCGTGTCCCTCGCGGACGATGCTGCGAAGCGACGCGCGTGGGGGGCATTCAAGGCACTCGCGGTCGCGCTCCCGACAGGAACGAGGACGGGACGCCCCTGAGGGCGCCCCGTGCACATATCCTTCTTCGCGCTGAGGAGGAGCGGGTCAGTCCTCTTCGATCTCCTCGATCGCGCCCATCGGGCACTCCTCCATGCAGGTCTCGCATGCCGTGCAGTCGTCTTCATTCACGGGCTCGGCGACGTCTCCGACCAGCTCGATCACACCTTCGGGGCACGCATCCACGCACACGCCGCAGCCGGAGCACTCGTCCTGGTTGATGATCGGTCGGGGCATGTCGCTGGTCCCTTTCGACGTCGGATTCGATGGTCGGTCGCGCGTACATTACCGAGTGCCGAGCCGGGTGTAAAGACGTAGTCGCGGCGACCGCCCGGGGAGCCGGCGTGCGACTCCGATCGGGCGCGTCGCAGGCGTCGCGCCCCGACGCGTGATGCGACGCGCGTGGCACTCCGCTGTGGTTTGCCTGAGCGTCACAGCGGGCATATTGACAGCGCCGCACGAACATAACTTGACAACGGCACACTTAGATTTGTACGCTGTGCCGGGCGCTTCGGCCCCTGGCTGCATACGTTTGGAAGGAGTCTTGAGATCATGGCTAAGGTAATCGGCATCGACCTCGGCACCACGAACTCGGCGATGGCCGTGCTCGAGGGTGGCGAACCGACGATCATCATCAACGCGGAGGGCGACCGCACGACGCCGTCCGTCATCGGCGTCCGCAAGGGCGGAGAGCGCGTCGTGGGCAAGGCCGCCAAGAACCAGGCGATCATGCATCCGGAGACGACCGTTTCCTCGATCAAGCGCTTCGTCGGCCGCAAGTTCGAAGAGACGACGTCGGAGCGCAAGACCGTCTCGTACTCGGTCGTGAAGGGCAAGGACGGACGCGCGTCCGTCGAGATCGAAGGCAAGGACTACACGCCGGAGGAGATCTCCGCGATGGTCCTGCAGAAACTCAAGAACGACGCCGAGAAGTACCTCGGCGAGCCGGTCACGCAGGCCGTCGTCACCGTGCCCGCGTACTTCAACGACATGCAGCGTCAGGCCACGAAGGACGCCGGGAAGATCGCCGGCCTCGAGGTCCTGCGCATCATCAACGAGCCGACTGCCGCAGCACTCGCCTACGGTCTGGACAAGGGCGCCGGTGAGCAGACAGTGCTCGTCTTCGACCTCGGAGGAGGCACGTTCGACGTGTCGATCCTCGAACTCGGTGACGGCGTCTACGAGGTCAAGTCCACAAACGGCGACAACCACCTCGGCGGCGATGACTGGGACCAGCGTCTCATCGACTGGCTCGCCGACAAGTTCAAGGCCGATCACGGCATCGACCTGCGCGTCGACAAGCAGGCCCTCCAGCGCCTGAAGGAGGCCGCGGAGAAGGCTAAGATGGAGCTCTCCGGCGCTCAGACGACGCACGTGTCCCTCTCCTTCATCACCGCCGACGCGTCCGGTCCCAAGCACCTCGAGTACGACATCACGCGCGCCGACTTCCTCAAGGCGACGGCTGATCTGCTTGCTCGCTGCAAGAAGCCGGTCGAGGCGGCCATGAAGGACGCCGGCATGAAGATGGGCGATCTCGACGAGGTCATCCTCGTCGGCGGCTCGACCCGCATGCCCGCGGTCCAGGAGCTCGTCAAGACGCTGACCGGCAAGGACCCGCACATGGGCGTCAACCCCGACGAGGTCGTCGCGCTCGGCGCTGCCATCCAGGCCGGTGTGCTCGCCGGCGACGTCAAGGGCATCCTGCTCCTCGACGTGACCCCGCTGTCGCTGGGCGTCGAGACGCT
>JAUSAU010000085.1 GCA_030652345.1 Coriobacteriia bacterium | reverse complement strand
CGTCCCGTACAACGGCGGCTTCGCGTGCACGCAGTGCCACGACACGAAGCTCTGGGAAGCCCACACGATACCGACGACGATCTCGCTCGAGGCGACGACCGCCCCGCGCAACAAGGTGTGCGTCGGTTGCCACATCGACAGCGTCGATCCGTGGGGCCGGCCGTCCAACGGCAAGTGGGCCCTGCAGGCCGGCGGCATGAAGTGCACGGCGTGCCACGCACTCGCCGCCACGCACCAGACCACGTCGACGGCGCATGACGCCTCGGCCGAGATCATGTCGGCGCCGGGCTCGCGCTACAGCGCCACGGTCACCACGGCGACGTCTGTCAACGAGACGTTCGGTCTGACGACCACCTGGCCGACCGCATGGACGCGCACGAGCACCACGCTCGTGTCGAACTCCACGACGCCTCCGGTGGGTACCACGCCGGCGACGGCCCGGATCCTGGGTCAGGCGACGCGCGCGGCCAATGGATACAGCTTCCAGCGGTCTGTGAACCTGAGCGCATACAGCACCGCACGCGTGACGTATCGCTACATCACCAACACCACCACGCTCACCGCCGGCGACTTCTACGGCTTTGCGTACTCGCCGGACAACGGCTCGACCTGGACGACGCCGACGGTGTTCACGACGGGCACCCCGACGTGGTCGCTCGCGACCGTCGACGTGCCGGTCGGCGCCGCCATCGTCTTCCGCTTCACCGCAGCTCTCACCGGCAGCTATCGCTCGGTCTACTACGACGACATCATCATCGAGGGCTTCACCACCACGCTGACGGAGGGCACACTCGCCGCCAACAGCACGGCTGCCCAGAGCTGCCAGAACAACCCGTTCGGCAGCGAGTGCCACGTGGTCAGCGACGTTGCGGCACTGCACAGCAACGTGACGACCACGATCGCCGGGTTCGGCACGCTGCACGACTGCCAGGTGTGCCACCGCAACAACACCTACACACCCACGGACAACTGCCAGGGTGCGGACTGCCACGCGGGCATGAACCTGACCGTGCACCGCACCACGCGCCACGCGACTGCGATCGGCAACACGACGCTGTTCACCAGCGCGTTCGTCACCGGCTGGTGCCAGGGTTGCCACATGGTGGATCTGGAGAGCGAGCACACGACGCTGACGGCCTTCAAGCCGCGTCCGTGCAGCCAGTGCCACCGCCGCAGCTACGATAGTGGCGCACCGCTCAACGTCACCAAGACAAACGCCGATACGGCCGTGCTCAAGGCATCCGGCACCGCCCTGTGCGTCGACTGCCACACGACGATCTCCTCGACCGGCACCTCGCTGACGATCCACGCGCAGCGCTCCGGCCTGAGCTCGACGGGCACGTCGATGACCGGCGGCTGGCAGTTCGACCTGACCGGCGGCGCGTCGGGCCACCGTCTCTTCCCGGCCAACGCCGGTATGAAGACGGCCACCTTCACCGCGATGGCGGCGGGTATCACCTGGCCGGCCGAGACCGCCGCGAACTACCTCAAGGCCGGCTGGACCAATACCTCGATGGTCAAGTGCAACGACTGCCACCTGTACTCGGGCTCGACGGGCCCGCACGGCGCGAACATGACCATCACGATCGACCCGGCCTATCCGGCGCCCTACAGCGCGGCGACGGTCACCAATGCCGCGCCGTACATGGGTACGACGAACATCTGCTACAAGTGCCACTCGTTCACCGGTACGAGTACGCGCGGATGGGCGAACCACGGCGGAACGCACAACGGCAGCCATGTCACACGCTGCATCGCCTGCCACACCAGGGTGCCGCACGCCTGGAGACGTCCGCGCCTGATCGGCTACAAGACGGACCCGTACCCCTACAACTCACTCACGATCCAGGGCATCAAGGCCCCGGCTTCCGGAGCCCAGACCAACTGGGCCAACACGAGCGACTGCCAAGCGTCCTCTGGCGGCGGCGTGACCTGCTCGAGTCACACCACCGCACCGAGTCCGCGCTGGCCGTAGGCTCCTGCTAGCCACACCACCGCGTACCGATGAAGCGGGGCGGTCTCCCTACCGGGAGGCCGCCCCGCTCTTCGTCGTGCGATCGGGCCGCTGCGTCAGGACTGTCCCATCTGACGCGAGAGGCGGTTGCGGAACTCGTCAGGCCGGGCGAGCGCCGCGACCGAGTGGTTGTCCTTCGCCTCGGTCGTGGCGGTGGTGACCTCGATATCACCGTAGTCGAGCATGTTGCCGACCAATGACTGCGTGACATTGATGTTGTTGACCTTGTCGAGCGGCGTCGACTTCACCTCGGTGCGCATGAAGCCGGTCTTGGACATCACGCGGCGATCCGTGATGGCGAACTCGGTCGTGGCGATGCGCAGCAGTGCGCGCGCGACCATGAACACCCACAACAGAACGATCACGCTCACGGAGACGGCCCAGAACACGACGTTCAGCGCGCTCAGGAACGCAGCGACTACCGCGGCTACTGCGAGGAGCGCGAGTGCGAGCAGCGTGCGCGGCGCGAGCGTCCAGGCGCTCACGCGGCCCATGTAGATTACGGACTCGCCTTCGTTCAGTTCCTTCTCGACGTACGACATCGTGTGCTCCCCCTGTTGCCCGAGCCGGCAGGACCTTCGTGTACCGTGGTACCACACGGGGAGTCGGCTGAGCACCCCCCGCGCGTCGGCGGAAGGCGAGAGACGTGCCCGGACTCAAGGTCCATATCCACCTCACAGCCCAATGGGCGACCGAAGAGGGGCTCGACCCGGTCGAGGCTCGGGCCGTTGCGCAGGCCGACGTCAGCGTGGACAGGCTCTGGCCCGGATCCAAGAAGTGGGGCAGGCACTTCAATCCGAGCGCGTCGCTCTACTACGCGCCGACGGAGCTCCGCCGTGCTATCGCTCTGGCGAAAGCGGGTGAGCGCACCGCCGCGCTGGAGCATCTCGGCTACTCGCTCCACTCCGCTCAGGATGCGGTCGGGCACGGGCGTCTCGGCCAGAAGCACCTGCTCCAGACGTGGGGACTCACCTCGATCAACCCCGACGAGTGGGAGCCGATGTCGGCGAGCGTGAAGCGGCGGATCGAGGCGGCCACCCGGCGTATCGTGCGCAGGTTCGTGTCCGCATCGAGCTAGCGCTCCACCACTCCAGCGCACCGCAGTAGCGGGTGGCGAACCCGGCCCGCGTCCGTCATACTGTCCGCGGCGCGCGGGGCCTGAGAGAAGGCGACCGCGCGCATGCGCGCCGCGATGCGAAGCGGCCCGCACGGCCCGGGAGCGGCGACACGTGTGCGCGGGGCCGACACCCTCGAAGGAGCATCACATCATGGCCGGGATCGTTCTCGTCGGTGCCCAATGGGGCGACGAAGGTAAAGGCAAGATCACCGACCTCCTCGCCGACGACATGGACTTCGTCGTCCGGTTCCAGGGCGGCAACAACGCGGGCCACACGATCGTCCACGGCGGCCGCACGCTCAAGCTGCATCTGATCCCGAGCGGGATCATGTATCCGCACATCACGCCGATCATCGGCAACGGGGTCGTCATCGACCCGAAGGTCATGCTCGAGGAGATCGACCGGCTCGAGGCCGACGGGATCACGACACATCGCCTGCTCGTGTCCTCCAACGCACACCTGATCATGCCGTACCACCGCGACCTCGACGGCGCGAGCGAGAAGCGCCTCGGCTCCAACGAGATCGGAACGACGCGGCGCGGCATCGGTCCGGCGTACATGGACAAGGCCTCGCGCCTCGGCATCCGCGTCCAGGACCTCACCGACGAGCACATCCTGCGCAAGAAGCTTGAGGCCGCTCTCGCGGAGAAGAACGACCTGCTCGAGAAGATCTACGGCCTGCCCACCTACACGGTCGAGGAGATCCTCGAGGAGTACATGGGCTACGCCGAGCGCATCCGGCCGATGATCACGGACACGAGCCACGTCATCAACCGCGCACTGCGCTCGGACCAGTGGGTCTTCTTCGAGGGCGCGCAGGGCACGCTGCTCGACATCGACCACGGGACCTACCCGTTCGTGACCTCATCCTCGCCGACGGCGGGCGGCGCGTGCACCGGCGCCGGAGTCGGCCCCAAGTCGATCGACCGGGTCTTCGGTATCGCCAAGGCCTACATCACGCGCGTCGGCTCCGGTCCGTTCCCCACCGAGCTCGACAACGAGCCCGGCGGCATCGGTGAGCTGCTCACCACCGTCGGCGGCGAGTACGGCACGACCACCGGCCGCCAGCGCCGCTGCGGCTGGTACGACAGCGTCATCGTCCGCTACGCCGTGCAGATCAACGGGCTGACCGACCTGGTCATCACCAAGCTCGACGTGCTCTCCGAGCTCGACACGATCAAAGTGTGCGTCGCCTACGAGTACGAGGGGCGCCGCTTCAACGAACTGCCGAGCCATCAGACGGCGTTCCACCACGCGAAGCCCGTCTACGAGGAGCTCCCCGGCTGGCGCACCGACATCACCGGCTGCCGTACCTTCGAGGAGCTTCCGAAGGAGGCGCGCGACTACATCGCGTTCCTCGAGGATCTGGCTGAAGTGCCGGTCTCGATCATCGCCGTGGGCCCGAGCAGGGAGCAGACGATCATGCGCAGGTGGGAAGCGCGGGCGTAGGGTCGCGCGGTCTAGAATCGAGAGAACAGAAGCGGGGCGGACCATTCGGTCCGCCCCGCTCGATCGTATGCGCTGAGTGCCGTCGCCTACTTCACCGTGAATGTCGTGTAGCCGCTGTTGGTCGCGGCGTGGTCGCCATCGGAGTGAAGTGTGCGCGCGCGGTACTTGCCCGCGACCGGGAATCGCACGGTGCCGGCGTACGTGCTCGTAAGGCTGTCCTTGTCAGAGGCCTTGGCGAGCGCACTACTGGCGGAGACCCAGCGGCCTCTCACCAAACGCTGCAAGTAGATCCGTGCGACCGACGTACCCGGTGCGTGACGAGACTGCACCGTCCCCGACAGGAAGTACCGGCGCGTACCGAGACGACGTGCCGTCGGAGCGCTCACCTTAGCGTAGGCGTTGACCGACGCCGCCGCGGTGTTTCCCACGAAGATGTCGCTGCCCTCGTACTGGACCAGGTAGATGCGCTTGCCGCGCGAGTACAGCCCCGTGAAGCTGAATGCCCCGGTGTCGGTCCGCTGCTCGTCGAGGGGGGCGAACGAGCGGCCGTCGAGTGAGAACAGGAGCCGGACCCAGCCGACGACGGTCTCGCCCTCGGGGCCGGTCACCGTTCCGGAGATGACCGGCTGCGCGTCGTACGCGAGCAAACTTGGGAGCGGATTCAGAACGACGTCGGTGTAGGCCCGGCTCACGTTCATCGACAGCGAGTAGGTCCCGTTGCCGCCGTCCACGCCCGAGAACGGGTTGACGAAGTAGTAGCCGGTGCGGAAGACGTCCATAGAGAACGTCGCGGGCCGGGTCGCGGGACCGCCGTCATGGGCCGGATCGATGCCGCTGATCGGATCGTCCACCCAGATGTCCGTCGCGTTCGGCCCGTACACGTAGAGCCCGAAGTCGGTCCCGGCCGAGGCATCGAAGGTGAAGTCGACCGTCTCGCCCGCGAGCAGGAAGACCGCGTAGACGTCGTCGGTGCCGTCGTACGTGTTCGTATCCTCCAGAGATCCGGAGGCGGACACGATCCGGCCGGCTCGCTGCAGCAACGATGCGTTGGCGATGTTGTCGCCGACCGCTGCTGTGAGCGGGACGATGCCGCCGGAGCGTCCCTGCAGCGCAGGGCGGTCCTGAGGTACATGTCTGCCGACGAGAGCGGCGAACGCCGTGCCGACCCCCATCGACACGAAGAGCACGAATGCACACACCAGCGCGATCAGACGCAGGCGTTATGGGACGGCGATGCGCATGAGATCCCCCTTCTCAGATGGCAGTCGTGCCAGTATATGCAAACGCGGTGCCCGGGACTGTGATCGCTGCACAAAGCGCCCCCAGCGGGTCCGCGCACACGTTGTGAACTCGATTCTGCGCTGACTGTCCGCGCCTCGCCAATCGGCTCATCTCACGGCACGGCAACGCCCCTCGGCAGGCACCCCCCTCGCGCGGTATCATGTCTGCGTTATGTCAGCGCCCCGGCCAGGGGGCCGAGGCGCCCAAGGGGGAGTCTCTTGTTCCGACCGCGTCAAGCCCGGCAGCGTCCGGCCGGTGGTGATCTCTCGGGGTGGACCTATGCCGTCCCCGGGGTCGTCTCATGGTTCGTGATGCTCGCCTCTCTCGTCGGGGTCTTCTTCTTCCCTGACGCGTGGACGTGGGTCGCGACGATCTTCGTCGGCTATCTGCTGTGCTACTCCTCTACGTACTTCATCTTCGCCCTCGTCGGTGAATACAAGCGTCGTCGTGCCGACAAGGTCGACTGGACTGCCGACGAAGACGTGGTCGGCCCGTTCGGCTTCGCGCCCTCCGACCTGCGCCATGCCGTCATCGTGCCGAACTACAAGGAGCCCGACGCGGTCCTCGAACGCACCGTGGCCGCCATCGCCGCTCAGCACCGCGCATCCGAGCGTGTGGTCCTCGTGCTGGGCATGGAGGAGCGCGAGCAAGGCGCCCGCGACAAGGCGGAGGCCATCGCCGAGCGCTACCGCGACGCCTTCCTGCGCGTCGTAGTCTCCATCCATCCTGCGAACATTCCGGGCGAGCTCGCCTGCAAGGCGTCGAATCAGACCTACGCGAGCATCGAGGCGCGCCGGCTGATGGTGGACGAGCTCGGCATCCCGCTCGAGCACATCACCGTGTCGACCTGCGATGCGGACTCGGTGTTCCACCCGAGGTACTTCGCCGCCCTCTCGCGGATGTACGCCACCGACGCACGCCGGCACTCGCGCATCTGGCAGGCGCCGCTCTTCTACTACAACAACATCTGGACCGTGCCGGCGCCGATCCGCTATACCGCGTGGTTCATCCACGCCGGTCAGATGGCCGAGCTCGCGATGCCGTTCTACGACGGCCTTCCCATCTCCACGTACACGCTGTCGATGCGCCTGGCCGAGGAGACGCAGTACTGGGATCCCGCCGTCATCTCCGAGGACTGGCACGTCTACCTCGGCGTCATGTTCGCCCGCGACGGCGACGTCTCGGTCCAGCCGATCTTCCTTCCGACCTACTCGGATGCGACCGACGGGCCGACCCCGTGGCAGGCGCTGGTCAACCGTTACCTGCAGGTCCTTCGCCACTCGTGGGGCGCCGAGGATGTGGGCTTCCTGCTCGAGACGATGATCGGCGAGAAGCGCTGGCCGCGCGCGATCACCGCCTTCCGGTCGATGCAGGTCCTGCACGACCATGTGATGCGTGTGGCGGCATGGTTCATCGTCATGAGCGGCTACCTTCTCGACGTCGGCATGGTCAGGACCGCCATGGCGCGGACCATCTATGAGGCCGTCACCACGACGACCGAACCGCTGCACATCGTCCTGCGCTGGTTCCTCATCGCGGGCATCACCGTGATCACGACGTCTGTGCTCATCGAGATCGTGCGCAACCCGGCACCGAAGAGCTGGCCGATCGGTCGGCTCGCGCTCGAGGTCATCCTGATGTGGCTCTCGATGCCCTTCATCGGCTTCTTCCTCGGGGTGGCTCCGGCCGTGCACGCGCAGACCAAGCTCATGTTCCGTCTGCCACTCGCCTGGCGGGTCACGCCGAAGCATCTCGCCGAACGACTCGGCGACGCCGCTTAGGCTTCGGCACTTCGTCGTACAATCAGAGTGCACGGCGTGCTTGCGCACCCGCGCACCCTTTTCGCGTCACACGCTCACCGGAGGCAGACCATGCGCATACTCGTTCTCGGCAGCGGCGGCCGCGAGCACGCCATCATCAGGAAGCTCTCCGAGTCGGCACGGCATCCCGAGATCTTCGCCGCACCGGGCAACGGCGGCACGGCCACACTCGCGACCAACGTCGAAGGTCTCGACATCGCGTCCCCGGACGCCGTCGCCGAATTCGCCAAGGCCAATGACGTCGACCTGGTCGTCATCGGTCCTGAGGGCCCGCTCGTCGCTGGCGTCGCCGATGCCGTGGAAGAGGCGGGCATCGCGGTGTTCGGCCCGCGGCTCTCGGGCGCGCGCATGGAGGGCAGCAAGGCGTTCGCGAAGGGCGTCATGCGCCGGCACAGCATCCCGACGGGCGAGTCCCGTTGCTTCACGCGCGGCGACCTGGCGCGCGAGTACCTGCGTGAGCGCGGGACACCGATCGTCGTGAAGGCCGACGGCCTCGCAGCCGGCAAGGGCGTCACGGTCGCGTTCAGCTATGAGGAGGCCGAGGCCGCGCTCGAGGAGTGCTTCTCGGGCCGATTCGGCGCTGCAGGCACGACCGTGTTGATCGAGGACTTCCTCGCGGGCCCGGAGTGCTCGCTCCTTGCCTTCACCGACGGTGAGACCGTCGTGCCGATGGCGCCGGCGCAGGACCACAAGCGCGCGTTCGACGGCGACGGGGGTCCCAACACCGGCGGCATGGGCGTCTACACGCCGGTCCCAGCGGTCGATCACCGCGCACTCGCGGCGATGGTCGATGCGCTCGAGCGCACGGTCGCCGGGCTCAAGAAGGAGGGCATCCGCTATCGCGGTGTCCTCTACGGGGGTTTCATCCTCACGGAGGATGGACCCATGGTGCTCGAGTACAACGCCCGGTTCGGCGATCCGGAGACCCAGGTCCTCCTGCCCCGGCTCGACGCTGATCTCATCGACATCATGCTCGCCGTCTCGGCGGGGACGCTGGCCGATATCCCGGTGCTGTGGTCGCGCGACGCGGCTGTCTCGGTCGTGCTGGCGTCCGGCGGCTACCCGGGTGAGTACGAGACCGGGAAGGTCATCACCGGCATCGACGCCGCTGAGGAGATCCCCGGTGTCACCGTCTACCACGCCGGCACCGCCATGCGCGAGGACGGCGCACTCGTGACCGCGGGCGGTCGCGTGCTCAACGTGACCGCGCTCGCGCCCACGCTCGCCGAGGCGCGCGAGCGCGCGTACGAGGCGGTCGCCCTCATCGCGTTCGACGGGGCGTTCCACCGCTCCGACATCGCGGTCCGTGCTCTCGAGGCGAACTCCTAGTGCTGGCCGAGCGGCTCCTCACGCCGGTCGTCCGTACGCTCAACGGGCGCTATCTCGCACTCGAGCACGCCGACCTGCCGAAGCTGCCCGGCCCGATCGAGGGCCGGAAGTACCTGCTCTACGTGCACGTGCCGTTCTGCCAGCAGCTCTGCCCGTACTGCTCGTTCAACCGCTTCCCGTTCTCCGAGAAGCGCGCCGTGCCGTACTTCGAGCGGCTGCGCGAGGAGATGCGGATGGTCAAGGACCTCGGCTACGACTTCGACTCCATGTATGTCGGAGGAGGCACGCCGACGATCATGCTCGACGAGCTGTGCGACACGATCGACCTGGCGCGCGAGCTCTTCTCCATCAAGGAGGTCTCGTCCGAGACCAACCCGAACCACCTGATCCCGGCCTACGTCGAGGCGCTCGCACCGCGCGTCCAGCGCCTCTCGGTCGGCGTCCAGAGCTTCGACGACGGCCTGCTCAAGCAGATGGACCGCTACGACAAGTACGGTTCGAGCGCGGAGATCGTCGAGCGCATCAAGGCCACGGCGGGCGCGTTCCACTCGATGAACGTGGACATGATCTTCAACTTCCCCTCGCAGACCGAGGCGATGTTGCGGCGCGACATCGAGATCCTCAAGGACTGCGGCTGCAACCAGACGACGTTCTATCCGCTCATGGCGTCGCCCGCGGTCGATCGCAAGCTCGGCGAGACGGTGGGCCGCGTGGACTACTCGCGCGAGGCGCGCTTCTACGAGATCCTCTCCGAGGGCCTTTCCGACACCTTCGAGAACGGCAGCGCGTGGACGTTCTCGCGCATCGCCGGCGGCATGATCGACGAGTACATCGTCGACTACGAGGAGTACGTGGGCATCGGTTCCGGCGCTTTCAGCTACCTCGACGGCACGCTCTACGTGAACACCTTCTCGCTGCGTGAGTACGACGAGCGCCTCGGCAGCGGCCGCATGGGCGTGGCGGGCAAGCGCTCCTTCGGTGCCCACGAGCGGATGCGCTACCGCCTCCTCATGGAACTGTTCGGGCTCATGCTCGACAAGCAGAAGTTCCTGCACGACTTCGGCGTCCCGATCGAGCGCGGGCTGCCGATGGAGATGGGCTACATGCGCACCGTCGGCGCGTTCGATCGCGACGACCACGAGGTCCTCACGCTCACACCGCGCGGCCGCTACCTCATGGTCGCGATGATGCGCGAGTTCTTCATCGGCGTGAACAACGTCCGGGACCAGGCCCGCGCCGCGCTCAAGGACGACGAGCGTGCGTTGCTGTTCGGTGATGGCGAGGCGTGCGCGGCCGATGCCGGCGGTGTGCCGCCGGCACCCGGCGCGTGAGGGAGCGGGCGTGACGGTAGTCGCCATCATCATCGGTGCGCTCGCCGTGGCGTTCGGCGCGTCGATCGTGGCCTCGCTCGTCGGCCTTTCGGCGCCGGGCGTGACGCTGTTCACGATCGCGGTCGTGGTCATGTTCGTGTACGTCGCGGTGCGCGGCTCCCGTCGCGCCGCTTCTGAGCAGGAAGCGTGTCAGGACGATATGTCAGTCGCGGTGGTCGGCGCCACAGCGCCCGCCACGAAGGAGGTCCGCCCGATGAACGACTCGCCGCTGGTAGGCATCATCATGGGTTCCCAGTCCGATATGGCCGTGATGGAAGAGTGCGCGAAGACGCTCGAAGGCTTCGGGGTCCCCTATGAGCTTCTCGTCGCCTCCGCGCATCGCCAGCCCGACAAGGTGCACGACTGGTCCTCCGGTGCCGCCGAGCGCGGCATGCGGGTCATCGTCGCCGCCGCAGGCAAGGCCGCGCATCTCGGTGGCGTCGTGGCCGCCTTCACGCCGCTCCCGGTCATCACGGTGCCGATGAAGACGAGCGATCTCGGCGGCCTCGATTCGCTCCTGTCGATGGTGCAGATGCCCTCGGGTGTGCCGGTGGCATGCGTGGCGATCAACGGTGCGAAGAACGCCGCGATCCTCGCGACGCAGATCCTCGGGACGTCGATGCCGGAGTATCGCGAGCGCATCGAGTCGATGAAGCGGGAGATGGCGGAGGCCTAGGATGTCGCCCGAAACGCTCACGAGTGCTCAGGAGCCGCCCGCACCTCCGGGCGGGACCGCGGTGGGTACGGCGGATGCCGGCGACCGGCCTTCGAAGCCGGTCAGGTGGCCGCTCTTCGCCTTCGCGGCGCTGTGGACCGCGCTGACCCCGTTCGTACTCGGTCTCGCCGTCGCGATCATCTATGGCGTCGAACTCGCCATGCGCCGCATGACCCTGCGGCATGACCTCGGCCTCTCCGCCGCGATCGAGGCTGCCTGCTATCTGCTCGTCGCCTTCCTCGCGTTCCGGTTCGCCCGCCGGCTCGACCCGCCTCGCTGGTTCTGGGTCGTGGGTCCGCTCGGATACCTCGCCGGCCTCGCAGCGAACCTCGCGCTCGGGGCGCTGGCCGGGGGAGCGCTCCTCGGGCTCAACCAAGCGCTCGCCGTCTACGCGGCGTGCGACGTGACCGCGTGTGCTGCCGGTGCGCTCGCCGCGTTCGCCCTGCGTCGACGCGCGCACACAGATGAGCCCGCCGATGCCGCGGGATCGCCCGCCTGACCTGTATCTCGCCGAGAAGGAGCTGCTCCATGCGCATCCTCGTCCTGGGAGCGACCGGCCGCACGGGTGCGCAGGTACTTGAGCAGGCGCTCGGGCACGGCCATGACGTGACCGCGTTCGTACGGGACCCCGCACGCCTCACTGCCGTTCACGATCGGCTGCAGGTGGTCGTGGGTGACGTGAGCGATCCGGCGGCCGTCCAGGACGCTGTCGACGGACATGACGCCGTGATCTCCGCACTCGGATCGCGCGGTGAGCGGCCTGTCACCGTCTACTCGGACGGGATCGCGAACACGATCAGGGCGATGACCGCACGCGGGATCCATCGCCTCGTCGTCTGCTCGGCAGGGGGAGCAGGAGGGGCACGTAACGAGCTCCCGCTCACCATGCGCCTGTTCACCGCGAGCCCGGGGATGAAGGCGATCTACGACGACCTGGACCGCATGGAGGGCGACATCATGCTCTCCGACCTCGAGTGGACGATCGTGCGTCCTGCCGGCCTGACCGACGGCCCCCTCACCGGCCGCTATCGCACGGTGCTCGGGAGCGTCGTCCCCAAGGGCCAGCGGATCTCGCGTGCCGACGTCGCGGCGCTCATGCTCAAGTGCGCGGAAGGCGACCTGTATTCACGGGCGGCCGTCGCCATCGCGTACTGACCGGCGGCTCCGCCTTTCGTCGAGCGCTCCATCGCAGTAGAGTGGTGAAGCGCACGCCGACGACGGAAGGAACGCCATGCTCTCCCTCGCTCTCCCCAAGGGCTCCCTCGAGGAGCAGACGCTGCTCCTCTTCGCGCAGGCCGACCTCGAGGTCAAGAAGTCGAGCCGCGAGTACAACCCGACGATCGCGGACCCGCGTATCGCCAAGATCAAGGTCCTGCGCCCGCAGGAGATACCGACCTACGTCGCCGAAGGTGTCTTCGACATCGGCATCTCGGGCCACGACTGGGTCACCGAGACCGGCGCCGACGTCGTCGAGGTCGCTGACATGCCGTATGCCAAGACCGGCACCGGCGTAATCCAGATGGTGCTCGCCGTCCCCCAGGACTCGCCCGTGGACAGCGCCCGCGACGTAGCGCCGGGAAGCCGCATCACGACCGAGTTCCCCAACTGCACGCGCCGATTCTTCGAGGATCTCGGCATCCCCGTGGAGGTCCACTTCTCCTACGGAGCGACCGAGGCCAAGGTACCGGAGATGATGGACGCGCTGGTCGACCTGACCGAGACCGGCTCGACCCTGCGCCGCAACGGTCTCAAGATCGTCGACGTCGTGCTGACCTCGACGACGCGCCTGCTGGCGAACAAGGACGCCTGGGCCGATCCGGAGAAGCGTCGCGCCATCGAGGAGATCCGGACGCTGCTCCTCGGCGTCATCGAGGCCCGCGGGCGCGTCCTGCTCTCCATGAACGTCCCCGCCGCCAGGCTCGAGGCGGTCATCGGACAGCTCCCCGCCATGAAGCGCCCCACCGTCAGCCAGCTCTACGGCTCTGACGACTACGAGATCACCACCGTCGCGGACAAAGCCACCGTCAACATCCTGATCCCCGCACTCAAAGCGGCCGGTGCCGAGGACATCCTCGAGATGCCCATCACCAAGATCGTCCGCTGACGGGCAGAGCGTACCTTCACGCCTTCTTGAGAACCGAGCGCCCCTCAGCGGGAATAGTATGGAAGCAGGACGCTGAAGGGAGCCCGGGTGGCGATCGTCATGACGAGCAAGCTGCGCAAGGTCTATGGCGAGGGCGACAACGCCGTCGTCGCTCTGGACGATGTCGACCTCTCCGTCGAGCCGGGCGAGTTCGTCGCGGTCATGGGTCCGAGCGGGTGCGGCAAGTCCACCCTGCTCAACATGATCGGCGGTCTGGACCGCCCGACGTCGGGCACCGTCTCGATCGACGGAGCGGACCTGACGGGCCTCGATGACGACAAGCTCACGGAGCTCCGGCGCCGCCGCATCGGGTTCGTCTTCCAGTTCTTCAACCTCATCCCGGTCCTCGATGCCGTGGAGAACGCTGCGCTGCCGCTGACGCTCGACGGCGCCGCCAAGGCGCGCGAGCGGGCTGCGGACTGGCTGGCCCGCGTCGGCCTCGGCGACCGGCTCACCAGCAGGCCTGACCAGCTCTCGGGCGGCCAGCAGCAGCGTGTCGCGGTGGCCAGAGCGCTCTCGACCGACCCGGCGCTCGTGCTGGCCGATGAGCCGACCGGGAACCTCGATTCGAAGTCGGCCACCGAGATCGCCGAGCTCCTCCGGCAGGTGGCCGGCGAGTGGGGCCGCTCGGTCCTCATGGTGACCCACGATCCGCGCATCGCATCCTTCGCGGGGCGCCTCGTGCTCATGAAGGACGGCGCGGTCGTCGATGACATCAAGCTGGACGGGCAGGGCGGCGACGCGGCCCGTGCGGCGATGGAGCGGGCAGGATTGTTGTGAGCATCCAGTTCTCACTGGCGTGGCGCTACCTCATCGGCCGGGGCATGAGGACGCTTCTCACGACCCTTGCGGTCTCGCTCGGCGTCACCGTCATATTCGGCCTCAACGGCCTGCTGCCGACGATGCTCGATGCCTTCCGATCATCCACGCTCGGGGCTGCCGGTCAGGTCGATATCACCATCACCTCCGACACGGGCGAATCGTTCAGCTCGGATGTCGCCCGAGAGGCTGCTCGGGTCAACGGAGTGGCTGCTGCCCTGCCCGTGTTACGCCGGGCGGTGAACCTGCCCCTCGAGCCCGGAGCGGATCCGGCGACGTCAGTAAGCGTGTTGCAGGTGGTGGGTATTGACGTCCGCACGGCTCCGAAGGTCCGTGTCTTCCCTGTGAGCGAGGGCAGGGCGCTGTCCGCAGGTGACGGTGATTCCGTCGTGCTCGCGTCGGACCTGGCGGGACGCCTCGGCGCGAGGGTGGGTTCCGAGCTCTCGCTGCCCTCCTCGGTCGGGACTCAGCGGCTCCGGGTCGTCGGCCTCCTGTCGGCTCCGACCCTTCCCGGCGGCGAAGAGGTCTTCGTGCCCCTGCCGTCCGCCCAGCGCCTCTTCGGACTGCCCCAGCGCATCAACGCGGTCGAACTCAAGGTGGCCCCGGGAGCGGATCGCGCCGCGGTCGAGGTGGCGGTCGGCCGTGCCGTCGGCCCTCGCTACAAGCTCGGAGGAGCGGGCACCTTCGAACAGCTCCTCGCATCCATACAGGTGGGCGAGGCCGCGTTCAACATGTTCGGCGTCTTCGCGCTGGCCGCGGGGGCGTTCATCATCCTGAACACCTTCCGCACCGTGGTGAGCGAGCGCCGACGTGACGTCGGTATGCTGCGGGCGCTCGGTGCCAAGCGCAGCACGGTGGTCGGCATGTTCCTGCTCGAAGCGGCGTTCCAGGGCGTTCTCGGCACGCTGACCGGCCTCATCTTCGGCTACCTCATGGCCGAGGGGCTCATCGCCTCGATCCGACCGTTCTACTCGCAGTTCATTCGCGGACTGACCTTGGGCGGCCCGCAGTTCACGCTCACGACGTGGGTGTCCGCGATCGGTCTCGGCATGGCCGTGACGCTGCTCGCGGCGCTCTTTCCCGCGCTGTCCGCCGGCCGGGTCACGCCGCTGGAAGCGATGCGCCCTCAGGTGGGAGCGGTCTACGAACTCGCTTCGCGACGCCGGGCATGGGTCGGTGCCGCCCTCGCGCTTCTCGCACTCGCGATGCTCGCGACCCGGGACGGCAATGCGGCCGCCGGCGGCGCCGTGCTCTTCCTGGTCGCGATCACGCTGGCGGCTCCGGCGCTCGTCCATCCGCTCGCCGGCGCGTTCGGCAACCTCCTGGACATCGGTTTCGAGCGGGAGGGCGAACTCGCGCGCAGCAACCTGCGGCGCAACCCGAGCCGCAGCGGCATCACCGCCTCGGTCGTCATGATGGGTCTGGCGATGATCATCGCGATGCTCGGCGTGTTCTCGTCGATCTTCACCGGCTTCATCGACTACCTCGACAAGTCGCTCGGTGCCGACTTCCTGCTCATGCCGCAGTCGATCATCCTGTCGCAGGGCAACGTCGGTGCCGGGCCGCGACTGGCCGAGGAGATCCGACACGCCCCCGGGATCGGGGCCGTGGCGACGCTGCGCCTGTCGCAGGGCACGGTCGACGGCTCGGCGGTGCAGGCCATCGGTATCGACCCGGTGGCGTACCCGAAGGTGGCCAGCTTCGAGTGGTCGCGTGGCTCGGATCAGTCTGCGATCGCCTCCCTGGACAGCGGACGTCAGCTGATCGCGAACGGCGTCTACGCTGCACAGAAGGGCATCGCCCCGGGGGATCGCCTCCTGCTGGAGACCCCCAGCGGTCCGAAGTCCTATCGCGTCGCCGCGATCGGCTCCGACTACCTCAACGCGAAGCTCGCGACGGTGTACGTCTCGCAAGGGATGCTCAAGCGTGACTTCGGGGTCACCACGGATCTGCTCATCATGGCCGACCGCAAGCCGGGGACGGACCTCGCGGCCGCGCGCGGCGCTCTCGATAGCATCGTCCGCGACTTCCCCGCGTTCCGCGTGTACGGATCCCAGGAGTGGCGGGCCGAGCAACTCAAGGTCTTCGATCAGTCCATGACGGCGATGTATGCGCTCGTGGTCGCGCTAGCGCTTCCGTCCCTGCTCGCTCTCATGAACACGCTCGCGATGAGCGTGGTCGCGCGCACGCGCGAGATCGGCATGCTGCGCGCGGTGGGCTCCACACAGAGGCAAGTGCGCCGCATGATCATGGCCGAGTCGCTGCTCCTGGCCTCGATCGGGACGTTCTTCGGCGTTCTGGCCGGCGTCTGGCTCGGTTATGCGCTCGTCGAGGCCATGAACACGGTCGGCTTCCCGATGCCGTACGCCTTCCCGTGGGCAGGTATCGCGATCGCGATCGTCGTGGGGATCGTCTTCGCCGTCATCGCGGCCATCCTCCCCGCACGGCAGGCGTCCCGGCTCGACGTCGTGGACGCACTGCACTACGAGTAGCGCCGGGCGCGGCGGCCTGTCGGCAACGGGTATCATGTGCGCCGTATCGCATACTCTCTCGCGTGCGCCGCATAGTGCGACGTCGCGCCGGACGGAAGGCCGCTGATGCCCGCCCGCAACTACGAAGATGTCGTCGTCGAGGGTCACCTCATCGACTCACAGATCGTCAGCCGCATCATGGATGACATCGTCGAGCTCGGCGGCGAGTTCGAGACCCTCGAGTTCAAAGTCGGCCGTACGAACCAGGATCCGTCGCGCGCCGTCATTCGCGTCATCGGTCCCGATCCCCTCACGCTCGACCGTATCGTCACGGCGGTGCTCGAGCGCGGTGCGGTCCCCGTCGACCCGGAGGATGCAGCGTGGGAGGAGGCACCGGCCGACGGTGTCTTTCCGGAAGGCTTCTACTCCACCACCAACATGGAGACCTGGATCCGCATCGCGGGTACGTGGGTGCGGGTGCCCGGGGCCGAGATGGATCTGGGCATCCGGATCACTCCGGAACAGGCGAGCGTCGAGCTCGTCCCGATCAACGACGTGCGCGCGGGTGACCTGTTCATCGCCGGTCACCGCGGCGTGCGAGTGATCCCGGTCGAGCGTCCGCGCGAGAAGCACGCGTTCGAGTTCATGAACTCCGCGGTCTCGAGCGAGAAGCCGAAGGCGCAGATCATCGCCGAGGTGACGAATCTCCTGCGGGCCACGAAGGAGCAGGGGAGGACGGCCATCGCGGTCGTCGGCCCCGCGGTCGTGCACACCGGCGCGGCGAAGCACCTCGCGCGCCTCTTCGAGATGGGCTATCTCACCGTGCTCTTCGGCGGCAACGCCGTAGCGACGCATGACATCGAGTCGGCGCTGTACGGGACGTCCCTCGGCGTCCGTCTCAACGACGGCGGCATCGTACCGGGCGGGCACGAGCACCACCTGCGCGCGATCAACCGCATCCGCGCAGAGGGCGGTATCGAGGCGGCCGTCGAGTCAGGGCTGCTCACCGAGGGGCTCATGTACACACTCGTGAAGTCGGGCGCACCGTACGTGCTGGCCGGCTCGATCCGCGACGACGGCCCGATGCCGGGCGTCATCACCGATGTCCTCGAGGCACAGTCGGCGATGCGCGCCTACTGCCGCGATGCCGGTGCGTGCCTGATGTTCTCGACGATGCTGCACTCGATCGCGACGGGAAACATGCTGCCGGCGTCCACGACCACCGTGTGCGTCGACATCAACCCGGCCGTCGTCACCAAGCTGGCCGACCGCGGCTCGTTCCAGACCGTCGGCGTCGTCACCGACGTCGGGCTCTTCCTCGAGCTGCTTGCGGATGAGCTTGAGAAATAGGGCGCACGCGCTCGATGATGCGCCGGGAATACGGAAGGGCCGCCCCACGCGGGACGGCCCTTCGCATGTACCTTACTGACGATCGCCTGAGTGTGCCGAGTGTGGGACGGATCTCATCGGCAGCCGTGTGGGAGGTCGGCTTAAGGGCGGGGTAGGCGTCTCGTCAGAAAAGGTCCTCCATTCCAAGGACGGACTCGGCGGCATGTTCCATCAGCCAGTCGTCCACAGACATATAGAAGTTCGGATTGAATACCATACCCATGCTGCGGACGATCTCAATCACTTCGCGCAACATCTCCTCACGGGCGAGCAGGAGTTCGAGGGCCTCGGGCCGCACGAAGTCCGCCTTCACGGGCGCGGGCTTGAGGAACGCCTTCTGCTTCCCGACGCACACCACGATGTCGTAGCACAGGTTGCCCTGCCCGAGCACCTCGATCCGGAAGCGGCCCTCCGGGTCGGAGTAGTTGCGGCTGTAGCAGCCGAGGCGGGATGTGAAGCCGTTCAAGCGCGACAGCATGTCGAAGTCGACACGCATCGGGAACGGACTCGCCGGCAACTCCATCAGGAGCTCGCGAAGGTTGAGCATGCGCACGAGCGTCCGGTCCGGCACGCCCTTGTCCCGCAGGATCCCGAGTGCCAGACCGGCCTCGACCTGGCTCACCGAGTTGACCAGGGTACGCAGAAGATCGCCGTCACCTGTGGTGGCAACAGCGCGTACTTCCGGTGCGACGGTCGTGGCGACGTTCATCAATGTGGTCCCGGCATCCCTGCTCGTTGGGTGACCAGAGTATCGGCACGCCATCAGGTGCCCATGAGCGATGGGCGGTGCTCCGGCGAGCGCTTCCGACGGATGCCCCACGTGCGCGCTGAGCGGCTCATATGCGTCTATGAACGGCGAATTGCGGCGATGAAAGGTTTGTGATGAGCATCGTGCGGATGTGACGCGCTCGTGATATCGGACACAGGGCGGGAGGCGGGCGGGAACCGCCGCTCTGGCTCGATGATTGCTCAGTCCGGCTCACGGAACACGCAGGTCGCGCCAGGGAGGTCCGATGTCGCAGTTCGATACCGCTTCGTTTGCCCTCGGTTGATTCTGGGGTCCCGATGCCCGGTTCGGGCGTCTCGAAGGTGTCCTTCGCACGCGTGTCGGCTACGCGGGCGGTACGACGCCGGACCCCACGTATCGCCGGATGGGTGATCACACCGAGACCATTGAGATCGACTACGACCCGACGCTGATCTCGTACCGTGATCTGCTCGACGTCTTCTGGTCCGAGCACGACGCCCGCCGGCCCGCGCATTCCGTCCAGTACCGCTCGGCGATCTTCTACCGCTCGGATGATCAGCGTCGCACCGCCGAGGAGTCCAAGGCCCGGATCGAGTCGGCGATCGGCCCGGTCACCACGGCGCTCGAGCCCCTCCGATGCTTCTATCGGGCGGAGGACTACCACCAGAAGTACGTGTGGAAGCACGATCATCGCCTCCTCGCGTCGCTTCCGCTCGCCGGCGACAGCAGCATGTGGGCGGTGGCCTCGGCCCGGGGTGTCTCGACTCCTGTGTGACGCGTCAGTCCGATCGTCCCCGAGCCGCGGGACTGCCCGCACGACCCGCCGTTCGGCGGAGGCGGGCGGTCCGATGCCGAGCGCAACGACCATCCCGGGGTAGACGTAGGTAGGAAAGACCGTCGAGACGAGCGCCGCAGGTGCTCCATGGTGCCTCGGCGTGTCGCGAAGGAGATGACGGCGATGATGTATCCGGTGGAGCATACGGATGATGAGTGGCGTCGGGTCCTGACGGCAGACCAGTTCAGGATCTTGCGGAGGGCGGGCACGGAGCCGCCGTTCGACAACGAGTACTGGGACAATCACGAGGCCGGTGTGTATCACTGCGGCGGGTGCGGCGCTCCGCTGTTCGACTCGGCGGACAAGTTCGACTCGGGCACCGGATGGCCGTCCTTCTCGAAACCGCTCGATGCGGGCTCCGTCGAGATCCGGCGCGATGAGAGTTTCGGGATGGTCAGGACCGAGGTCGCGTGCTCACGATGCGGCGGGCACCTCGGGCACCTGTTCGACGATGGCCCTCCGCCGACGCGGACCCGTTACTGCATGAACTCCGGGTCCCTCACATTCGAGGATCGTGACGACTCGGCCTGAACCCCGCTCATCAGGGCGGTCCGGGAGTCCTGCGGCGCGACATCAGCGGGCACCCGGTACCCTTGGCCCGTCACGACCTCGATCATGTCCCGGCCCAGACGGCGTCGAAGCGATGTGACCATCGCATCGACCTCGTGGGGGTGTCGCGTCTCTCCGTCCTCGGTCCACGCGAGCCGCGCGATCGTGCGCCGGTCGAACGACTCGCCACGGTGGCGCGCCAGGAACTCCAGCAGGTCGTATTCGCGTCGCGTGAGAGCAGCCCTGCGGCCGCTCGCGGCGACGGTACGTGTCCTGCGCTCGATCGTGACTTCGCCGATGCGGATGAGCGGCGCCGCGTCGCCGCTGCGCCTGAGGGCGTCGTGGAGGCGACGCACGAACAACTCCATGTCGAAGGGCCGGAGGAGGTAGTCCGTGCATCCCTTCGCCAGGCCGTCGAGGATCGCGGCGGTATCCGCCTCGAGCGCGAGGAGCAGGATCGGACCGGTGAAGCCGCTCGCACGTATCTCGGCGCACAGCGCCAGTCCGGGGCCGTCGGCGAGTGCGGCGTCCACGACGATCGCATCGCTGCTGACGGACGCCAGGAGCGCCCGCGCTGCGGCCGATGACGCGGCCGAGTCGGCGGACCACCCGCGGGCCTGCACGGCGCGGACCATGTCCACGGCAAGGGCCGTATCCGCCTCGATGATCAGGACGTGCACGCGACACCTCCAGAGATGGCGCCTCCGCGCGTTCGCGGTCAAGTCCTTCAGGCGACTGAACCATGGTACCCACTGGGTGCCCAGTAGCGAATCCAGTGAGCCCCGCGAGCACTCCGTGTCCGCTCTACTGCTGTTCATCCCGATTCGGGGCTCCGACGGCGCGCTCAGTTCGTCGTGCGAGTGCGCGCGGCGCGGTATCGTGATGGGGTGGATGACTTCGAGGACATACAGGCCGGGCCCGGTGACGGCTCCGGACGCTGGCGCCTGGCCGCCGATGGCGTGGCTGCGGTCGTGTGCGTGGCCGCGATCGTGTGGACCTTCGTGCTCGGTGAGCGCGTGCCGTTGCTCGCCGCGGCTGACCTGGGCTTCCACGAGCTCGGGCACATGCTCGGTGGTGCCCTGCCCGGGCTGATGCCGGCACTCGCCGGAACGTTCCTTCAGCTGCTGGTACCCGGTGGCCTCGCCGCGTATTTCGGTGCGGTTCGCCGGGAAGAGTTCGCCGTCGCTCTCATGCTCGCCTGGCTTGGGACGTCCGCGCGTGATGCCAGCGTCTACATCGCTGATGCGCCCTACGAGCGGCTCCCTCTGATCGGCGGGACGCACGACTGGGCCGCCATCTTTGGATCAATCGGCCATCTCGACTGGGCGGAGCCCGTTGCGACGGTGGTGTGGGTCTGCGGGCTGCTCTGTGTGATCGCGGGGCTGGCGGTCGGTACCTGGCCGTTCATCCGGGTCGCGATCGAGCGCCGCCGTCGTTCGGCGTACGAGCGTCGGGTGGCCACGCTGCCCAGACACGACCCGCGGAATCCGGTCGTGCGCCCTTCACGGGAGACGCCGGGGCTGGAGAACCCTCCGATCCCGCCTTCAGATGAAGTCCCGTTTCCCCCCGGATCAGCCCGGTGACTAGACGCTGATCGCGCGGGTGAGGTCGTCGCTCACGAGCCACAGGTGGTGCCGGAGGTCCAGGTCTTCGGTCGCGGGCGCAGGATGGGCCGGGTGCTGGTTGACGAAGTAGCGTCCGGACGTGTCCTCCACATCGGGGGAACTCGCAAGGTAGACGACGGTCGTCGCGCCGGTCTCAGGACTGGCACCCTGTTGGCCGGGGAATCCGTCGTGCAGGAGGCGGGTATCGATGATCCCCGGATGCAGTGCGTTCGAGGTGACGCCCGTGCCGGCCAGATGGTCGGCGAGCTCCATGGAGAAGAGCACGTTCATCAACTTCGAGGCCGCGTACGAGCCGTATCCGTCGTAGCCGAGAGCGCGTTCTGGGTCGGCGAAGTCGATCGTTCCTCTGAAGTGCGCGACGGAGCTGACCGTCACCACGCGAGCGGGTGCGCTGTTCGCGAGGAGACGCTCAAGAGCGAGCGTCAGCGCGAAGTGCGCGAGGTGGTTCACGGCCCAGGTCGTCTCATGTCCGTCCTCGGTCAGGACACGGTCGCGCATGTAGACGCCGGCGTTGTTGACCAGAACGTGGAGCTCGTCGGTCTGCGCAGTTACCGCTGCCGCCAGGGCGCGGACCTGCGACAGCGACGACAGATCGCCGAATACCGGCGAGACGCTCTCGGATCGGGAATCCCGGGCGATCGATGCGGATGCGGCCGCTGCACGCTCCGCGGTGCGGCCGTGGACGAAGACGTGCGCGCCCATGCGGGCCAGCTGGGTGGCTGACTCGCGTCCGATGCCGCTGGTGGCCCCCGTGATCAGGACGGTCTTGCCGTGCATGTCGGGCATGGGTGCCTCCCCCAAGGATGTTCCATACCGTGGACACAGTATGCCTCGCAGGTGTGACACGGCGCCAGAGAGTCCCGACCGGCAGTCGGCTCAGCGCCGCCCGGCCGACCGGATCGCTGCTCCGTTGAAGCCCAGCACCGCGAGCACGACGGTGAGGATCGGGACCACAGCCCAGACGGCCGACGGCACTCCCGTGCGGGACGCGAGCATGGCGACGAGGAAGAAGCTGAGCCCTCCGGCCACCGAGCCGGCGTAGGAGAGCCGCAGGGAGCCGGGCCGGCGCAAGGATGCCCGCGGACAGGCGGGCGCCCACGGGGGCAGCGAGCACCAGTCCGAGCAGCCCGCCGAAGAGGAGTCTGACGATGTCCTCGAATCCCTGCGTACCGAAGATGGCGTTCAGTACGAGCTGCGATCCACTGCCGGCCACCACCGCCCCGAACAGAGCGATCGGTATGGCGCCGAAGACCTCGAGGGCCATGATTCGCCAGAGGGACTGAGTGCGCGGTGGGGCGGTGTCGGGTATCGTCACAATGGCTCCTTCATCGGGAGTCTTCACGCGAACCATACCCGACGACGGCCCCTGCCGCGTCGGTGAAGGAGGTAGACGGATCGTGAGCGACGAGTCCCGGCGCCCGTCCGAAGAGAACCGCGTCGGAGGAGCAGCGCCCTCCGCAGGCGATTGGGCCGAGGTGGTCGACGCGCTCGCCGCACTCGGCGAGTCGATCGGTCGCGCGACCAGAGCGGCCGTCGACAGCGACGAGAACCAGACGCGGATGCGTGACCTGCGCGACGGACTCGATGAACTCGCGCGCCGACTGAGTGCGTCTCTCGACGATGTGGCCGGGTCACCCGGAGGCCGTCGGGTGACGGATGCGGTCGCGACCGCCGCCGAGGTGGTCAAGGACAGTGGTGTCCAGGTCGCGGAGGAACTGCGCCCGCAGATTCTGGACGCCGTCCGGGCGGCGAATGCGAAGTTCAAGCAGGCGGCCGACACGTTCGAAGGCGCGGGCCCCGCAGCCGGTGCGGGCGCCACCGCCGGCGCGTGGACCGCCGACTCGACTGCCGCGTGGCTTGCGAGCCATCCCGCGACGCCGGAGACACCGACCTTCGCGCCGGTACCGGTGACGGACCAGGTATCTGTGCCGACTCCCACGGTCGCGCTCCCTGCCGAGGTGACTCCCGCCGGGCCGCTTGGTGCGGCGATCACGCCGAACCTGCTCGACGTGGTGCGCGCGACCAACCAGCGGTTCCAGGATGAGCGCCGTGCGGCCGTGGAGGCCGCTGCCGCGGCCGCCGCCTTCCTGCCGCCCGAGATGCCCGAGCAAGTCGAACAGGACGTCGCGGTCGTACCCGTCGTCACCTCCCTCGAGCAGGTCGCCGGGGACCAGCCGGTTCCGGCGTCCGTCGACGTGGATGACGGCAGCGATGCCGAGCCCGAAGGAGAGGACGACCCGGCTGCTGCGGACTACGGTGCCGGAGATGCGCCGGATCCCGTGACCGTCGTTGCGGACACGGAGCCCGAGCCCGAACCCGAGCCGGAACCCGAGCCCGAACTCGAATCCGACCTCGACGAGCTCATCGCACAGGTGGGCGCCCGCGGTGAGGATCGATCGTGGACGCAGCCGTCGCGCGACCCGCAGGTCGGCGCCCAGGGCTCCTGGGAGTCCGATGAGACGGCACCGGACGACGCCGATCCGAGCGCCACACCGGTCGCCGATCCGTGGAACGTCGATCAGCCGACCCCGGCGCCCGAGCAGCCCGGTCTCTTCAGCATGCCGGGAGAGCCGGTCGCGCCTGTCGTCAATGAGGGGTTCCAGTTCCGCGAGATCGAGCCGCCGGCCCTTGAACCCGAGTCTCCTGCGGAGCCGCCCGAGTTCGGGGCGTAGGACCCGCCATGTCGCTCTCGATCGCGTCCAGCACCGAGATCGCACCGGGCGTTCGCATGCCGATGCTCGGCTTCGGGACGTACAAGTCGGCCGACGGCCCGGAGGTCTACGGGTCGGTGCGCGCCGCCCTCGAGATCGGCTACCGTGGCGTCGATACAGCCTCGCTCTACGAGAACGAACAGGGCGTCGGACGCGCGCTGCGTGACTCCGGACTCGCCCGCGAGGATCTCTTCGTCGCGACCAAGGTCTGGAACGACGATCAGGGTTTCGAGGGCACCGTCGCGGCATGCGAGCGCTCCCTGCGACTGCTGGGGCTGGAGCACGTGGACCTGTACATGGTCCACTGGCCGAGCCGCGAACTCATGGCCGATACCTGGCGGGCGATGGAGCTGCTGCTCGCCCGCGGCCGTACACGCGCCATCGGCGTCTGCAACCACCTGCCACATCACGTACGGGCGCTCCTGGCCGTCGCGGAGGTTCCTCCGGCCGTCGACCAGGTCGAGCACCATCCGTGGCTTCAACGACGCGAGTTGCGGACCTACTGTCGCGAGGCGGGTATCACGATGCAGGCGTGGGCACCCGTGATGCGCGGTCGCGTGGGCGAGGTGCCCGAGCTGGTTCGGATCGCTGCGGCACACGCGAAGACGCCCGCTCAGGTCTCACTGCGCTGGATGCTCCAGCACGGCGTCTCGGCGCTGCCGAAGTCCGTCCATCACGACCGGATCGTGGAGAACGCCGACGTCTTCGACTTCGATCTGTCCGCCGACGAGATGCGGACCATCGACGCCATCTCTGTCGAGCTTCGCCTCGGCAAGGATCCGGACGAGTTCTTCTGGTAGCGGCTGCGAGCGGATGTGGGGGTCGTATGGAGCGGGATCAGGACACGGCGCGATTCATCGGACTCGGGCTCTCCCTCGGCGCCGCCGATGTCGTCCCCTTCGTGCCGGATGACGTCGCGTTCGACTCGCGCGTCCTGCTCAAGTGCATGTTCGGATGCGCGGATTGGGGGCTGGGTCCGATCTGTCCCTCACGCGCCGGCGCTCTGAAGCCTGCCGAATACGAGGAGATGCTGCGCCGCTACTCGTGGGGCCTGATCGTGCACGCGACCGACAAGGGGACCGCGCAGGAGGCGTCGTACGCCATCGAGCGACAAGCGTTCCTCGACGGCTACTACCTGGCGTTCTCGATGAGCGACTGCGGTTGTTGCGGCTCGTGCGCCGGGCTCGACGGTCGAGCGTGCGCCAATCCGAAGAAGGCGCGGCCTGCCTTCCATTCGGTCGGGATCGATGTCTTCAAGACCGCGCGCGGCCTCGGGTTGCCGATCGAGACGCTCGCGAGCGAGACCGATCCCCAGAACTGGTACGCGGCGGTATGGGTCGAATGAGCGCCGGCAGACTCGGCTTCGATCAGGCGTCACCCGAGATCCGTGCACTCGCCCACGACCCGGTCATGGCCGAGGTGACGCGGTCGGTCGGTGACGTCTCCGTGGGCCTCGAGGACGATCGATTCGTCGCGTTGGCGCGCGCCATCGTGGGTCAGCAACTCTCGACCAAGGCGGCGTCGACCATCTGGGGCCGTTTCGCGGCATTGGGACCGCTCGAGCCGGCCGCCGTACTCGGTCACTCCGAGACACAACTGCGTGGCGTGGGCCTCTCCGGGTCGAAGTGCACATACGTCCGTGACCTCGCGCATCGCGTCGCATCGGGCGACCTCGATCTCGAATCCCTGGACGCACTCGACGACGACGCGGTGATCGCCGACGTCACGCGCGTGAAGGGCATCGGCCGATGGACCGCAGAGATGTTCCTGATCTTCTGTCTCGCGCGTCCGGACGTCCTGGCTGTGGACGACAACGGACTCCTGCGCGCGGGCGGATGGGCGCTGGGTCTGGGTCGAGCGGCGACGGGGGCGGAACTCGCCGCGGCGGGGGAGGCGTGGCGTCCGTTCCGGACGGCCGCATCGCTCTACCTGTGGGCTTCGCTCGACCGCGGACTCGTGCCGCGCACATCGCAGCCGGGAGGACTCACCCCGAGGGAGGGTTCGTGACCGGGCACCGACCCCGACACGCTTGATCCACGCGGTGCCGCGCCCCCGGTGCGGACCTGCGGAGTCTCGAGGCGGCGCGCGAAGAGGGCCCCCGTGAAGGCAGGCCCTCTCACGACACAGGATCGTGGGAATCAGTCCTTGTCCGTATCGGGCTTCTCGTTTGCGTCGTCCTTGTCGGGGACATCCGCCTTCGCGCCGGACTTGCCGTTCGGACCGCCCTTGCCCGCCCACGGCGGCTTGCCCGGGCCCTTGCGGACCTCGACGGCCGTACCGTTCGATGTGGTCACGGAGTACGCGTCGACCTCAGCGGCCTTGTCGCCGGCCTTGCCCTTGTCCACCTCGCCGGTGGTCGTCACCTTCTCGCCGACCGCAAGGTCCACTGCCTTGTACCAGCGGGGGCCGAAGCCGAGAGAGAGAGTGTCGACTCCATCGGAGAGCGTGTAGTCGTTCCCGCTGGCCGTGAGCACGGTCGCCGTGAAGGTGACCGGCGAGTCAGCCGGGAGCGCTTTGATCTCTGCGATCGAACCGTATGTCGCGGCGACCGCCGTACCGACGATACCCAGGACCAGAACGGTGATCGCTCCGAGCAGAAGGATCCTCTTCATGTTGCACCTCCTCTTGGTCGAGGAACCGTAGGGCTACTGTGGACCGCCGGGTTCTAAGACCCGGTTAAGGCCGTCGTCCCCCGAAGGTGACGGTGAACGTGGTGCCGGATGAGCGGTCGCTGGACGCCGACAGCGACCACCCGTGCAGGGTGGCTATGCGGGAGGCTATCGCGAGACCGAGCCCGAAGCCTCCCGCGGCGCGCGACGGGTCGACCTGGAAGAACGGATCGAAGACCCGCGCTATCACTTCAGCCGGGATCGGTTCGCCCGAGTTGTGCACCGTCAGCGTCGCACGATCCCACTCGATGGAGACGGTACTGTCGGGCCGTGCGAAGCGCACGGCATTGTCGATGAGGTTGGCGAGCAGCCGCTCGAGCAGTACGGGGTCCGCTGACACCCTCACGCCGTCGATACCGCGGGTCGTGATCGCAGCGCCGCCAGCTGCTTCCGCTGCACGGCCGGCGGCCGCTCTCGTGACGACACCCAGGTCGAGGTCGTCGCGCATCAGCGAGGCGCTGTCGAGGCGGGCTATCTCGAGCAGTCGCTCGACGAGCGCCGTCGCGCGCTCGACCTCATCGGTTGCAGCGGCGATACCCTCTCGGTACTCGCCGGTACGCTCGGCCACCTCCATCTGCGCACGTATCGTCGCCAGCGGCGTGCGCAGTTCGTGACCCGCGTCTGCCGTGAACTGGTCGAGCCGGGCCAGGGTCGCGTGCACCGGCTCCAGAGAGCGCTTCGCGAAGCGGAGGCCGATGACGTAGACGAGCACGGTCACGCCGATGCTCACGGCACACAGTAGAAGCACCTTCTCCAGCACGTCGGCCGCGTCGCCGCGCGCCCGCTCTGCGATCAGGAGTGAACCGCCGTCGGGGAGTCCGGTCGCGTAGACTCGGAAGTCGCCGTCCGGCCCACCGAGCGTCGCGTAGCCCCTTTGCGGCAGGGCGCCCGCGAGTGGCGGGAAGCCCTCGCCGCGGCGCACCACGCGCCCCGAGGCATCCAGGACGCATGCCTCTCCGAGGTCGCCGGCGCCACCTCCGCGACCGGTGCGCCCGACCCGGATCGCGAACCGTTCGGCTCTCCGCGCGAGGTCGTTGTCGAGACGCGCACCGCTCGCGATCAGGTCGACGACCGCGTACGACGCGATCGCCAGCACGAGTATCGCGGAGACCAGATACGCAAACCTGCGCGCGATGGTTCGTTCGACCCCGGCGTGGAGGTGCGCGCGGCTACTCATCGGGCACCAGATAGCCGGCACCGGGAGCCGTCAGGACCACGGTCTTGCCGAGCTTCCGGCGCAGGTATGAGACGTGCACGTCGACGGTCTGCGAGAAGATCAGCCCCTCCGGCTCCTGCCAGACCTGATCCAGCAGCGTCATCCGGTCCTGGACCACGCCGCGGTTGCGCGCGAGGTGTTCGAGGAGTTCGTACTCCCGCGGGGCCAGATGAACGGGCGACCCGGCGCGGGTGACCGCACGCGTGTTCGTGTCTATCCGGACGTCGCCGATGTCGATGACAGCAGCCCGCGTCGTGCCCTTCCGCCTTAGCAGCGCACGCATCCGGGCGACGAGCTCCTCGAGCCCGAACGGTTTTGTCAGGTAGTCGTCGGCACCGCATCCCAGCCCCGCCACAGTGGCTTTGGCGCCGGTGCGAGCAGTGAGCATGATGACCGGCGCTTCGATCCCGGCGCTGCGCAGACGCCGGCAGACCTCGAGGCCGTCGATCTTCGGCAGATTCAGGTCGAGTACGACGATGGCAAATGTCGATTCTGCGAGCGCATCCAGTGCGTCGGCGCCGTCGCTGACGGGTACGACCTCGAACCCCTCGCACGTCAGGTACTCGGCGATGGCTCGCGCGAGCGGCAGGTGGTCTTCGACGAGCAGGACTCTCACACGGCATCACTCCTCTCGACCATATGGGAGTACGCATGCCTTACGAACGGATTAACGCAGCGCCCCTTCCGGCCCGGGTGCGACCATCCCCTCGTGTGCGTGCGCAGCCGCCTGCTGACGCGCGATGTCCCGCAGAGCCTCGACGAGAGCGGCGATCCCGGGGCTCTTGCCACTGCCGCGGCGGATGACCGCGAGGATGCGCCGCCGCACCTCCATGTCTTCGGGCCGCCTGAAGGCGACACCCGGATACTCCGCGAACCGTGCCATCGGCGGGACGAGGGCAACGCCGAGCCCGGCCTCGACCGCGGCCAAGATGACCTGATAGTCGTTGCTGTGCAGATCGAGCTTCGGCTGGAACCCGGCCTCGTTGGCCACGCGAACCTGTACCTCCAGGAGCGATGACCCATCCTGACCGACGATCCACTCTTCGTCCTTGAGGTCGCGCACGCGCACCGGGCCCGTGGCGGCAGGGTGCGTCACCGGCAGCGCGATGGCCATCGGTTCGATCGCGAGCAGCACCTGTTCGACGCCGGGATCGTCGCGTTGGGGGAGGTGATCGAACTCGTAGGTGAGCAGGACGTCGATCTCACCGGTCTTGAGCAGCGGGACGCTCTCTTCCGGCTCGAGGTCGACCATCGAGAGCTGGAGGCGCGGGTACTCCGCGCGGATCCGAGAGAGTGCCGGGATCAGCAGCGCCCGGGCTCCGGTCGGGAATGCACAGGTGCGCAACCGCCCGGCTACGCCGCGGGCGACGGCGTCGACGTCGGCCTGCGCCTCCTCGAGTACCGCGATGACGCGTTCGGCATGCGTCACCAGGCGTTCGCCTGCGGGGGTGAGCCGGACGCCGCGCCCCGCGCGTTCCAGCAATGGAGTGCCGGCCTCCCGCTCCAGCGTGGCCATCTGCTGGGAGATCGCGGACGGCGTCATGTAGAGCGCCTCTGCAGCAGCCGCGATGGTGCCGCGGGAGGCGATCTCTCTCAGTACGCGGAGTCGGTTGACGTTGAGCATTAAGTACATCTTACGAAACAATGAAGGAAGCGACAATTGTTCTGATGTATCGATGGGCCGATGATTGCTTGTGAAGCAGCACATCGCAGTCGATCCACCCGAAGGAGGCAGTCATGTTCGAGGATTCGTTCAGCGAAGGCGACGTCTATCTGACCCGCTTTGCGGCCATCATCCTCGCCGGTGTCGTACTGGCGTACGTGATCTCCTTCCTCTAGAACCGCCCCTCACCCCTCGGCCGGCGTCGAATCCCTGCGACTCCGGCAGAGTCCCCGTACTCGAGCTGACGCCCCGCCTTGCGCGGGGCGTCGGTGCGCCCGGCCTTCACTTGAACACGTCCTCCTCGCGGAGGTAGCCGTCCTTCTGCTCCTTGGCGTGTTGCTGGTGAGCTTTGCGTGCGTCGAGTGGCCACTTCGCTCGGACGGCGGCCTGGTACGCGTCGCGATAGACCGGGTCTCCGCGGACGATGCCCGAGTACGGCTCCAGAAGTCGATACGCGTCGACGATGCGACCTTGCTCGAGGACGCTCAGGCCCTCCAGCGCGATCACCCTCCACGCGAAGCGCTCATCCCACGGCCCGAGCGTGGCCGCCAGCCGCGCGTACTCAAGGCGGGCCGGCGTCGTCCCGGTGGCCGACGCCCGGAACGCCGCCAGAGTGCCCGCGTGCCATGCGGCGGCCCCGAGGATCAGGAGGCCGAGCGCGAGCATCGCGAGGCGACCCGCGCTGCGGCGGCTATCGACGATCCCGGTCTGATCCGTCATCGCTTGCATCGGTTCGTCCATACCCACGTACGCACGCACGCACGCCCGTTCGGGTGGGGTACACTCGTGCGGGAGCCTGTTTTCGAGGGGCGGAGGTCGCGTGTACTACCAGCCGAGCGAGATCGCCGATCTTCTGGTGGCGCTCTTCCTCACGCCGGTCATGTGGGTCGGCCTTCGCCACATCGACCTGCCGGGCAAGCGTTACTTCATCGCCGGCTATGTCGCGATGCTGGGTGCCTTCAGCGCGACGATCATCGAGCAGAACAAGGCGTTCGCCTACTTCGACCTCTTCAACACCGTCGAGCATGGCGCGATGGCCGTCGCGGGGGTGCTCTTCGCTTTCGGCGCGTGGCGCCTTCTTGTGGCGATGCGGTCTCGGGCCGCCCTCTGATGCGCACACTCATCAACATCTCCGATGTCACCTCGGTCCTGGCGTACCTCTGCGCCCTCGTGTTCGTCGTGCTCATCCCCGTACCGAAGGGCCAGCCGATCCTGCGCTCGGTCCGCTTCACGCTCGCGGCCGCCATGGGGCTCTACATGTTCGTCGGGCTCTCCAATGTCCTGGAGTGGACCGGCGTCACCGCGATGTTCGACCCGTACGAGGACTTCGCCGAGCTGCTCTTCCTTCCGCTCATGGCGTACACCGTCTATACGCTGTCCCTCGGGCGGCAGATCGATGTCCAGGCGCGCGCCGAGGATGCCGTGCGAACGGAGCATCGTCTGCTCACGACCATCGTCGGCACGACCCCGACGGGGATCATCGTCGTGACCCCGGCGGGTCTCATCACGTTCGCCAATGAGCCCGCGCGGGACCTGTTGCGCATATGTGAGGACCCGGCGACGTGTGCGCTGGTGCCCGCATCCGGCGTGCGCATCGGAGGCCAGCGGCCCGACTGGGCCGATCCGACCGAAGCGTTCTCGGACATGTGCTCGGGCGCGCCGCTGCGCGACGCCGTTCGCTTCCTGATGGCTCCCGACGGGTCGACGGTGGCAGTATCGACGAGCACCAACCCGATCGGCGAGGAGACTTCGGGAGTGGTCATCGCACTGGCGGACGTCACGGAGCGCATGCGGTACCGACAGGATCTCGAGCGGACGGTGTCGGAGCGTACCGAGGAACTCGTCGACCTCAACGCCCAGCTCGAGAAGGCGAACCGAGCCAAGCGCGACTTCCTGGCCAAGATGAGCCACGAGTTGCGTACCCCGCTCAATGCGGTGATCGGGTTCACGGGCATCCTGATCGACGGTATGGCCGGACCCGTGAGCGAAGAGCAGGGGCGCCAGCTCGGGATGGTTCGACGGGCCGGTCGCCAACTGCTCGACATCGTCAATGATGTTCTGGATATCGCCCGCATCGAGTCCGGCAAGGCCGCCGTCTCGGATGAGCAGGTCGATCTGTGTGCGTTCGGCGACTCCATGCTCGATACGATGCGGCCATACGCTGACGACCGGTCGATCGAACTGGTCGTCGAGTGCGAGACCGAGGTGGCAGTACGGACGGACCCGGGCAAACTGGCCCAGATCACACGCAACCTCATCAGCAACGCCGTCAAGTTCACCGATCCGGGGGGTCGCGTCTCAGTGCGGATCGCGGTGCGTGGCGACGTGCTCGAGATCGCGGTCGTCGACACCGGGATCGGCATGGCTCCGGCAGAACTCGACCGGATATTCGAGCCGTTCAGCCAGATCGATACCGCAAGTCGGATGAAGCCTCAGGGGACGGGGCTCGGACTCGCGGTCTCCAGGGACCTGACCGAACTGCTCGACGGCCACATCGGGGTCGAGAGCTCGCTCGGCGCAGGGTCGACGTTCACCGTGAGGATCCCCGTCAAGCAGATATAGTCGGGCCGCCCCGGATCGGGGCGGCCCGCTGTCGGAGCTGCAGTCCGGTACTGGTCAGTACGTCTCGACGAAGACCTCGTAGTAGGACTGCGGGTGCAAGCACGCGGGGCAGATGTCGGGTGCGCTCGTTCCCTCGTGCACGTAGCCGCAGTTGCGGCACTTCCAGCGCATGGGGCTGTCCTTGGTGAAGACCTTGCCCGTCTCGACGTTCGCGAGGAGCTTGCGATACCGCTTCTCGTGCTTATCCTCGACGTCGGCGATCTCGCGCCACGATGTCGCGATGGCCGCAAAGCCCTCGGCCTCGGCGATGTCCGCGAACTCCGGGTAGATCGCGCTCCACTCCATCTTTTCGCCCTCGGCCGCCGCCAGAAGGTTCTCGGCGGTCGTGCCGATGCGGCCCGCGGGGTAGGCGGCCGTGATCTCGAGGTCTCCGCCCTCGAGGTACTTGAAGAAGACCTTCGCGTGCTCCTTCTCGTTGTCGGCCGTCTCCAGGAAGATGGCCGAGATCTGCTCGAAGCCCTCCTTCTTTGCGACTGACGCGAAGTACGTATAGCGGTTGCGGGCCTGGCTCTCTCCCGCGAAGGACTTGAGCAGGTTCGCTTCGGTGCGCGAGCCCTTGATGGTCATGGGGACTCCTCTTCCATGAGGGGCGGGTAGACTTATCTGAGAGGATGCCCGAACTGCCGACAGTGCTCACGCCCCCTCGCGCCCTTGTTGCGACGGATCGGATGCGTGCTAGTGTCTTGTGGGCGCCGGCGTGCCATGCGTGAAGGGGACCGCGTTGCTCGATCATATCGATGAGGCCGCGACTGACGACTCCTCGCTCGATCTCCTCGGGTTCGAGCGCTACCGCGCGCTGTTCGCCGAGCACGCCGCCGCCGGGCTGATGCCCGCCCGCGTGATCCGGACCGATCGGGGTGCCCTGACGGCTGCGACCGCGATGGGAGTCGTTCGCGCTGAGGTCGCCGTCCATCTCCTCAAGGATGCCGAGGAGGTCGAGGCGCTGCCGGCCGTCGGGGACTGGATCGCGCTGCGCAACGACCCGGACATGGACGTCGCGCTGGCAGAGGCGGTCCTCCCGCGGCACTCGGCGTTCGTGCGCCGGGACCCGGGCAAGGCCGCGATCGGGCAGGTCATCGCGGCCAACATCGATACCGTCTTCGTGCTTCAGCCGATCGATACGGTGCCGAACCTGCGTCGTCTCGAGCGGGAGATCGCGCTCTCGTGGGAGAGCGGGGCGACACCCGTCATCGTCCTGTCGAAGTCGGACCTGTCACCGGACGCGGCAGCCGATCTGGCGACTGCGGGTTCCATCGCGTTCGGTGTCGACGTGGTGCTCGAGAGCGCGGTGAGCGGCGAGGGTATCGAGGCGCTGCTGGCGTACGCCCGCGGGCACCGTACCGTGGCCCTCATCGGCCCGTCGGGCGCGGGCAAGTCGCGTCTGGTCAATCGTCTCGTGGGCGCGGACGTCCAGGCCATCTCGGACGTCCGGGAGTTCGACGGCAAGGGACGGCACACGACCGTGGCGCGCGAGCTCATACCGCTGCCCGGGGGCGGTGTGCTCATCGATACGCCGGGGCTGAGGGCAGTCGCGCTGTGGGACGCCGAGGCGGGCATCGCTGCCGCGTTCCCCGAGATCACCGAGCTCGCTGCGACATGTCGGTTCGCCGACTGTACGCATGAGACCGAGCCGGGGTGCGGTGTGCTCGAGGCGCTGGAGAGCGGAGTACTCGGGCAGGACCGGTACGACAGCTACGTGCGTCTCATGAAGGAGACGGCCTTCACCGCTCGTCAGAAAGACGCCCGGCTCCGCGCCGAGGAGAAGAACAAGTGGAAGACCATCAAGAAGACCTACCGGCAGCATCTTCGCAAGAACAGCGAGTGACGTCCGTGCCGTTGAACCGCATCGAACCGGTGCGGTCGACCGTACTGCGCAGACGCTAGACTTCCCCACACGACCGGTGCGGAATACCCCGTTCCCCGCGCCCTTCGAGAGGAGCCCCATGAAGTTCGAGACCCGTGCCATCCACGCCGGACAGGGGCCCGATCCCGCGTACGGCGCGGTCATGCCCCCCATCTACCAGACCTCGACCTTCGCGTTCGAGGGTTTCGACAAGCCCGGTGAGTTCGACTACACGCGCTCGGGCAACCCGACGCGCAAGCAGCTCGAGTCGTGTCTCGCCGCGCTCGAGGGAGGCACCGCCGGGTTCGTCTTCTCGACGGGCATGGCGGCCACCGCCACGATGTTCACGCACTTCTCGGCCGGCGACCACCTCATCGTCCACGACGACCTCTACGGCGGGACCTATCGGCTGCTGACCTCCGTCGTCGCGCAGAAGGACATCGCGATCGACTTCGTGAACCTGCGCGACCTCGATGCGGTCGAGGCGGCCGTGCGGCCGACCACCAAGGGCATCTGGATCGAGACGCCGACCAATCCGCTCATGAACCTCGTGGACCTGCGCGCGATCGCCGGCCTCGCGAAGCGCCACGGCATCCTCACGATGTGTGACAACACGTTCCTCTCGCCGTACTTCCAGCGTCCGCTGGAGCTCGGGATCGACGTGGTGATGCACTCGACGACCAAGTACATCAACGGCCACTCCGACGTCGTGGGCGGCGCGCTCATCGTCGCGGACGACGCGCTCGCCGAGCGCATCGGCTTCCTGCAGAACGCGCTCGGTGCGGCCGAGGCGCCGTTCGACTGCTTCCTCGTGCTGCGCGGCGTCAAGACGCTCGCGCTGCGCATGGAGGCGCACAACGCCAACGCGCTCGCGATCGCGCGCTGGCTCGAGGCGCACCCGAAGGTCAGCCGGGTCCTGCACCCCGGGTTGGAGAGTCACCCGCAGCACGCGCTGGCGCTCAGCCAGGCGTCCGGGTTCGGGGGCACGTTCTCGTTCCGCATCAAGGGCGGGAACGACGAGGCGCGACGCTTCCTCGAGGCCGTGGAACTGTTCACGCTCGCCGAGTCGCTCGGCGGCGTGGAGTCGCTCATCGAGCAGCCGTTCACGATGACGCACGTCTCGATGCCCGAACACGTCCGGCGCGCCATCGGCATCACCGAGGACCTCATCCGGGTCTCGGTCGGCATCGAGCATGTCGACGACCTGATCGCCGACCTCGACCGGGCGCTCGCCGAGATCTGACAGAGGTCGCGTCCCCGGGCTATCCGGCCGGCGTGCGCCACAGCTGGCTCATCAAGTAGTGCATACGCTGCCGCTCACGAAGAGGGCGTCCCGCGAACCCGCGGGGCGCCCTTCTGCATCACCCGCGTTGCGATCTCGATATTCGGGGTTGACTAGTACGAAGTTCGTAGTAGTCTACGTCTTGACTAGTAGCACCTTCACAATAGTATCGAGTCACGACAACCGACGCGGAGCGGCCCTGTGGGCCGGTCCGCTGACACGCTGACAAGGAGGTGGCCATGGACCCCGTCGATGACGCCATCCTGCGCAAGTTCCAGAAGGAGCTGAACGCAGGGACCGTCTCACTCGTCCTGCTCGCCATCCTCGACCGCTCGACGGAGCCGCTCTACGGCTACCAGATCGCAAAGAGCATCGAGGCGGGCTGGCCGGACGGGACGCCGGTCAAGCAAGGGACGCTCTACCCCGTTCTCCGCTCGATGGAGGAGCAGGGGCTGCTCGGAAGCCGGGTCGAGCCCAGTGTGGCCGGCCCGCCACGCAAGTACTACACGATCACGGACCGGGGCCGGGCCGTGCTCACCGACTGGAAGTCGGCCTGGGCGCGCACCCGCGGGTTCGTGGATTCGACGTTGGAGGGGAGGAACGATGGCTGACACCATCGAGGCGTATCTGCTCGAACTGCGCGCTGCACTGGCGGGCGCGGACCCCGCACTGGTCCAGGACGCGGTCTACGACGCGGAGGAGTACCTGCGCAGCGCGACCGCCGAAGGCGGCGGCACGTCCGAGGCGATGCTCGCGGCCATCGACGCGTACGGCGCGCCGGATGAGATCGCGGTCGCCTACAAGGAGACGGAGCGCACCGTCGTCGCGGCGCTGCGGCGCCCGGTGCCGACCCCGAAGAGCACCAACCCGATCGCCCGCTTCGTCGGCGTGATCGCCGATCCCGGTGCGTGGGGCGCGCTGTTCTACATGCTGCTCTCGCTCGCGACGGGCGCGATCTACTTCACCGTCGTCGTCACAGGGCTGTCGCTTTCCGCGGGCCTGATGGTCCTGATCATCGGCGTCCCGGTGCTGCTGCTGTTCATCGCAGCGGTGCGGGCGATATCGCTGGCCGAGGGCCGCATGGTCGAAGGGTTGCTCGGCGTGCGCATGCCGCGCCGCCCGCGGATCGTGGGGACCGGCGGCGGCACCTTCTGGGAGCGTCTGAAGAGCTGGATCACCGACTACCGCACGTGGGCGACCATGCTCTACATGCTGCTGATGCTCCCGCTCGGCATCACGTACTTCACGGTGATCGTCACGGCGTTGACCGTCTCGCTGGCTCTCGTGGTCACTCCGGTTGCGCAGGCGATCTTCCACTTCCCGATCGCGATGTCGGTCGACGGAGGCGCCATGTACGGCTACTACCTCGAGCCGTGGGGCGTCCCGCTCGTCATGGCGCTCGGCGTCCTCGGCTTCTTCGTGACGCTGTGGCTGTCCAAGGGCGTCGGCTACCTGCACGGCCTGTTCGCGAAGGTGATGCTCGTGGGCCGCTTCGAGAGCGATCCCGTCGGCGCGCCGGTCGGCCCCGTGGGAAGCGGCCAAGCCGTGTCCCCGGTGCAGCCGGACGCCGGGAACTGAGAAGGACCCAAGGAGAAGAGATGATGAAGCGAACGATCACGCTGATCGCGCTCGCGCTCCTGGCACTCGCCGCACTCACGGCGACGACAGGGTGCACGCGTGTGAAGCTGCAGGACAGTACCAGGGTCGGAACGTCGACCGAGACCACGGCGATCCCGGTGGGGAGCGCGTCCGCGATCGATACCGAGCTGAGGATGGGCGTCGGCGAGCTGACGCTGAGCGCCGACTCGAGTTCGACGTCGGCTTTCGCCGCCGAATGCACCTACGCCCCGAAGCAGTGGAAGCCGGAGTTCGCGTCGACCGTCGAGAGCGGGACACTCGCGATCACCGTGAACCAGTTGGAGCGCATCGGGGTCCCGCCGCTCCGGGATACCCGCAACGCCTGGAAGGTCGTTCTCGGAGGCGGACGGCCCACGCGACTGAAGCTACGGCTCGGCGTCGGTGCCGCGACGCTCGACCTTCGCGGCCTCGACTTGACCGAGCTCGACGCGCTGACCGGGGTCGGAGAGACGACGGTCGACCTTTCCGGCCCGCGCAACGGCGACCTCGCCGCTCGCATCGAGGCGGGCGTCGGCAGCCTGAAGGTACGGCTGCCCAAGGATGTCGGTGTCCGCGTCAACGGCCGCCAAGACGGTCTGGGCGACTACACGGCCGACGGCTTCAGGGCGGACGGCAACTCGTGGGTCAACGACGCGTGGGGCGGTCCGGGCCCGAAGATCGAGATCGATCTGATCCGCGGCGTCGGTGACGTCACGCTCGTGATGGTTCCCTAGCGGGATCGACCGGCCAAACGGGCGAGCCGCACCCGCCGCCGCCCGCTCCGATCCGCTGAGACGACGTAAGGATGTGTGTGATGTTCGAGACGTTCGCAGCCCTCTTCGGGCTGTCTGTCGCGGTGACCACGGTCGTCACGGTCGTCGCCTCGGTCCTGGGAGTGCTCGTCCTCCCGCTGCTCTTCGTCTGGATGCTCATCGACGCGCTCGTGCGCCCGGAGGCGCGCTACCCGTCGGCAAGCTCCAACGAGAAGCTGCTCTGGATCCTGCTCATGCTCGTGATGCAGTGGCCTGCGGTGCTCTACTTCTTCATGGTCGTGTGGCCGATGCGTCGCTCGGCCACCCCGTCGGCCGCATACACCGTCGCGGCCCCTGCCGCCTGACGGAGGTACGGCACGGACCCGAAGGGCCCCCACCATCCGGTGCGGGGCCCTTCTGCGTGACTGAGGTCGCGGTGGTACTCTCGAATCCCGAAGGGAGAGCGCCGTGACGATGTCCAACATCCGGTTCGTTATCGTCGATGTCTTCACCGACACGCCGTTCGCGGGAAACCAGCTGGCGGTGTTCACGGACGCTCGCGCGCTGACCGACGACCAGATGCAGATGCTCGCGCGCGAGTTCCGGTTCTCGGAGTGCGCATTCGTGCTCGCTCCCGAGGCCGGCGGGCACGCGAGGATCCGGATCTTCACCTCCACGAGCGAGCTTGCCTTCGCCGGGCACCCCGTCCTCGGGACCGCCTTCGTGCTCGGCGCGCCCCTGCAGGCGATCGAGGTGCGGCTGGAGACCGGCAACGGCATCGTCCCGGTCATGCTCGAGCGTGAGGGAGCGAAGATCATCTCAGGTCGCATGGTCCAGCCGCTGCCGGCCTTCGAGACGTACCGGGACCCGGGACCGCTCCTGAGCGTGCTCGGTGTCGCGCACACGGTCCTGCCCGTCGAGACGTACTACAACGGTGCGCGTCACGTGTTGGTCGCGGTCGAGACGGAGGACGAGGTCGCGTCGCTCGCGCCCGACCCCGGCGCGCTGGCCGCCCTCGGCGAGTTCGGGGTGAGCTGCTTCGCCGCGACGGGCACGCGTGTGAAGACGCGCATGTTCGAGCCGACGGTCGGTGTCACCGAGGATCCGGCGAGCGGTTCGGCGGCCGGGCCCATCGCAGTGCACCTCGCCAGGCACGGCGTCATCGCGTGGGGCGAGGAGATCACGATCTCTCAGGGCGCGGAGATCGGGCGTCCGTCCACATTGCGCGCGCGGGCCGAGGGCGGTCCCGACCGCGTGGATCTGGTCGAGGTCAGCGGCTGCGCGGTGATCGTGGGCAAGGGCGAGTTCGCGCTCTAGCCTTCCGCGGGGCTCACGCTCGCGACGGCTTCGGCGAGCGTCACAGTCGGGGCGATCGTCAGGTCCTCGGTGATGCCGGCGCGCTCGAGCCGGGCGGCGACATCCGCGTTCGCACAGCACAGCGCGAGCGAGATCCCGCGACGCCGGAGCGTGCCGACGACCTCCCCGAGTGTCTGCAGGCCGGTCAGGTCGATGAACGGCACGCGCTCGAGCGAGATGACCAGCGCCTCCGGCTCGGTATGGGTGTGGAGCAGCGCCTGTTCGAACTGGTCGACTGCGCCGAAGAAGAACGGGCCGTCCACGGTGTAGAGCAGCACTCCCTCAGGCAGCGCACCTCCGTCGTGCGGCAGGCTCCCCGCCACTTCGTGGCCCTCCATCTCGCGCACCTCGACCGCCGACGCCATCCGTCGCAGGAAGTTCAGCATCGCGAGGATCACACCGACCTCGACCGCGAGCACCAGGTCGGTGAGCACGGTCAGTGCGAGTGTGACGAGCATGACCGCCACGTCGCTGCGCGGGGCGCGTCGGGCCGTTCTGATCAGGTGCCCGAGCCCCGCCATGTTGAACGCGACGACGAACAGGATCGCGGCGAGAGCGGCCAGCGGCACGTTGAAGGCGAGGGGAGCGAGGGCGACCAGCATGACGAGCAGCGTCGCGGCGTGGGCGAGGCCTGCGATCGGGCTGTCGCCGCCGTGGCGCACGTTCGTGGCCGTACGTGCGAGCGCGCCCGTGGCAGCGAATCCTCCGAGCAACCCCGCAGCGATGTTGGCGATTCCCTGCCCCACGAGCTCCTGATTGGAATCGTGTCGTGTTCCCGCCATGCCGTCGGCGACGGTCGCGGACAGGAGCGACTCGATCGCGCCGAGCAGGGCGACGGCGAACGCGGGCTGCATGAGTGCGACGATCAGCGCCCAGTCAGCGTGCGGGAGTGTCAGCGGCGGGAGTCCGAGGGGGACGCCGCCGAACGCGGTCCCGATGGTCGCCACGCCGGGAAGGCGCAGAACGGTCTGGGCCACGGTCGCTCCGACGAGTGCGACGAGCGGAGAGGGGACCGCGCCGAGCCGCGGGATGCGCGGCCACGCGACGAGCACGACCAGACAGGCGAGACCCATGAGCGTCGTCGCGGGATGCAGCTGCGGCAGGGCGCCTATGAGGCCGCCGATCTTCTCGGGAAGGGTCTCGCCCGAGACGGGGGGCAGGCCGAAGAACGCCTGCCACTGTCCGACCCAGATCACGATGGCGATACCGGTCGTGAAGCCGATGATGACCGACTCGGGGATGAAGCGGATCACGCCGCCGAGCCGCGCGAGGCCGAACGCGAGCAGCATCGCGCCGGCCATCAAGGTGACGATCTGAAGACCCTGGATGCCGTACTTGGCGGTGATGCCGGCGAGCAGGACCACGAACGCGCCCGTCGGACCGGCGATCTGGACGCGACTGCCCCCGAAGAGCGTGACCGCGAGTCCCGCCACCAGCGCGGTGTACAGGCCGCTCTGGGGCGTGGCGCCCGATGCGATCGCGAACGCCATGGCGAGCGGCATGGCTACGACACCGACGACGACGCCGGCGCCGAGGTTCCGCATCCAGTGGTCGCGCCCGAGCAGACCGGCGCGCCATGCCTCGATGATCGCTGCCATGTTCCAAGGTCCGTGTGTGGTTGCGTGTGCACGACAGAACCTAGCACGTTTCGGTGCGGCGCGAACCGCTCTCGCATCGGGTCGGGTATCCTCTCGCGGAGGCCGCATCCCGGACGGCCGCCCTCGATCCCGGTGAGCGGTGAGCGATGAACCGACTGTGGCCGCAAGTGGGCCGACGCTGGCTCTACGCCATCGCCGCGGTGTTCTGGGCCATCGCGGGGGCGATCCTGATCGGTTGGACGACGGTCTGGCTGCTGCAGGCTCCCGTCATCGAGGAACTCGCTCTCGCACACCTGGGCGCCGTCGCGGCCCTCTTCGCAGGCCGGTTCATGTTCATGGGGGTCGTGAGGGCGAACATCCGACGGATCGAAGCCGGTCCGGATCACGCATGGGCTCCGGCGTTCCAGAACTGGCGCAGCTACCTGATCATGGTGTTCATGATGGCGCTGGGTGTCGTTCTTCGGCTCTCTCCGATCCCGCGTGTCGTGCTCGCGGTGGTGTACGAGGCCATCGGTGGGGGACTGTTGCTCGGCTCGTTCGTCTACCTGCGTCGATTCCTCAACAAAGATGCGCACATACTCTCGCGCGGCGGCGAGTAGGCAAGCCCCTTGCTGGTGGATGCGCACGGGGCTACCCGAGGGCGCGATCCGGCTCCCGCCGTCGAAGAAGGAGGTGATCCAGCAGTGCGAAGTAATCACATCGCTGCGCTGGTCCGGTCCACCATGATCGTGGAGGTCCGTACCTCCTGAGACGGCGGCGCTCGTGGGATTCTTCCCGCCATCACGCGCCGACCTCAAACGGACGAACGTCGCTGTCCTAGCAGCGATGCGGGGGGCCCGCTCCGGCGACGGAGCGGGCCCTTCTGCGTGCTTCGGGCGTGAGTGAGGTCACCGTCGAGCGGACTGCGCGCCCGTCCGGCGCTAATAGCCCTTCAGGGTCCGACGCTGCGGGTGTGGCGGCACGTGTTTCGCATACGTCTCATGATGCGCGACAGGGGCATGCCCTCGCATGGATAGGAATGGCGGTGTGGTGGAGAACGGTCAGCAGGATATCGAACCGTTGCGGTGGGCCCGATATCATCGGGCCGCACCCCTCATTGCCTTCGCCGTCTTCGCACTTGCGTACCTCGGGCTGACACGCGCACTCGCGAGCACCGGCTCCGGTCCCTGGCCCTTGGCGCTTCTGTACACGCTCGCCAGCGTCGTCCCGGTCGCGCTGTGCGTTCCGGTGATCCGCCGTGCCGAGGGGGCCGAGCGACGCGCCTGGTTCCTTCTCACGCTCGCGGTCGGCAGCTTCGTGCTGGGCGACGTCGCGTGGACCCTGCATCAGACGTTCGTCGACACAGCAGGACCGACCCTGGCCTCGTTTTCGGGACTGGCTTTCGCCGTCGGGTACATGCCGCTGCTCGGATACGTCGTGCTCATCGTCAGGACCGCCCTCGTGGATGTACCGGGGCTCAGCCGGGCGCGGATCCTCGTGGAGTTGTCCATCGCGATGGTCCTGGGAACGGCGATCGTGTTCGTCGCGTTCGTGGCTCCGGCGTATGAGGGGGGCTTTCGCCTCGGCGCGGGCGATGCGTTGATCAACGCCGGCTTCGCGGTCCTGAACCTGTTCATCGTCATCGCGCTCACCGGGATCCTGCTCGAGTCCGGCGTCGGCGTCTGGCGACGCTGGGAGTCGAAGGTCGCCCTGGCGCTTCTCATCGTCAGCGTGGCCGACCTGGTGTCGCATCCGGCCGAGGTCGCGGGGGTCTATCGTCTCGGGACGATGTCCGGGTCGCTGATCGATCTCCTCTGGCTGTCCGCCTACTTCGTCTTCGCCACCGCCGCCCTCCAGCGCCTGCGTCTTCCCGCCGAGCTCACCGCGTTGCCGGCGCTCACGCAGGGCCGCCGCCGTGTACTCCGCTGGTACGACCTGGCGATGCCGCTGTTGCTGCTCGGCATCGCGCCGTTCGCTCTGTTCCAGGCGCGCTACGGCACGATGGGGGATGGGCCGTTCTGGGTCCTGACGGGCGCGGCGATCATCCTGATGGTGCTCGTCTTGGTGCGAAGCGTCCTGCTGACGGCGGAGTACGGCGCGCTCATGAACCATTCGGTCATCGACGCGCTGACAGGTGCCTACAACCATCGCTACTTCCACGAGCGACTCGGGGTCGAAGTGGATCGTGCCCGCCGCTCCGGCGAGGCGCTCTCGCTCGTCCTGCTCGACATCGACGACTTCGCCGCGGTGAACGAAGAGCACGGCCACTCCCACGGCGACCAGTGCCTCCGCTCGGTGTCGGCGCTCCTGCGCAGGATCGAGCGCCCGGCCGACACGTTGTGCCGCCTTGGGAGCGACGAGTTCGGCATCATCATGCCGCTGACGCAGTCCCACGAGGCGTCGCTGCGCATCGCGGCCGCCCTCAACGAGATCGGGAGCGATCGCGACATCGACGGGTGCATCGGCTCCGTCTCGGTGGGCGTCGCCTCGTTCCCGCAACACGCGGCGGGAAAGGCCGATCTGCTCCGCAAGGCCGACGGTGCACTCTACTGGGCGCAGTCGAAGGACCGCGGCGCCATCGTCGTGTACGACGACTCGGTCGTCGAGGCCCTGAGTCCCGATCAGCGGATCCGTATGGCCGAGGAGCAGTCGTACATGAACACCGTCGAAGCGCTGGCCGCGGCGGTCGACGCACGAGACTCCTACACGCAGTTCCACTCACGCCACGTCTCGGCGTTGGCGACCGTCATCGCGCGTCGCCTGGGGCTCGCCGAGAACCATGTCCGCCTCATCGGGATCGCCGGCCTGCTGCACGACGTGGGCAAGATCGGTGTGCCCGACGCGCTGCTGCGCAAGTCGACGGCGTTGACGCCCGAAGAGCGTCTGCTCATCCAGGAGCACCCCGAGCTCGGGGAGCGGATCCTGTCGGCGACGATCTTCCACGAGATACTGCCGTGGGTCTCAGCACACCACGAGCATTGGGACGGTCAGGGGTACCCCCGCGGGATCGCCGGCGAGGAGATCCCGCTCGAGGCGCGGATCCTCTCCGTCTGCGACGCGTTCGACGCGATGGTGAGCGATCGCCCGTACCGTCCGGGACTGCCGTTCGAGTTCGCTCTCGATGAGTTGCGTCGCGAGGCCGGCCGCCAGTTCGACATGCTCGTCGTGCATGCGTTCATGGAGATGGTGGACGCCGGGCAGGTGCCCCCCGAGGCGCTCGACCCGGAGCGGATCGGCAACGGTTCCCGGTCGGTGACGCTCTAGCCGCACGCCCCCGGGGGTGAGCACGGGGCCGAGCGCGCGAAGTCCGGCGCCGCGTCGATCTGAGCCAGGAGCGCGCTGCGGTCGCCGTCAGCGCGCAGGAGGCACGTCACGTCCTCCGCCATGGGGTCGCCGGTGCGCTGCCATGCCTTCGCCCTGCAGCCGCGGCAGATGCGCGAGTACTCACACGCCTCGGGCGAGCAGACGCCCTTCGCTTCCTGCTTGTCCAACTCGTAGAGCGCGGAGACCGCGTCCTGCAGCGTCATCTCGCGCACCGAGCCGATCGTCCAGTCCTGTGCGAACTGACAGGGCATGATGCCGCCCTCGGAGTTGATGTTCATGTGGCCCTTGCCGACCGGGCACGCGCTGATGACCTTGAGGCGCTCGAGCCCGTTGCTCACGTCCACGCCGCGCTCGACCATGCGCTCCGCGACGTAGGGGATGAACGACGGCATCGCGCCGATGTCCCACTCGAGCCCCTTCTCGGGCTTCAGCAGGTCCTCGATGATGAACTCCGCGAGCTCGCGCCACTGTTCGGCGGTGATGCGACCGTCGTCCTCACCCTCGCTGCGACCGGCGGTGATCAGGTCGCAGAAGTAGATGAGGCCGCAGTCCAGCGCGCGTGCTTCGGCGATGAGATCGTAGATGTGGGGCCAGGTGTCCTGGCTGATCGCCGTCTTGATCGCGACACCGACGCCCTCTTCGCGCAGGATCCTGATCGCTTCGATGACGCGGGCGCGCGTCCCGGGAACGCGGACCATCTCGTCGTGGAAGTCGTCGGGACCGTAGAGCGAGGTGGCGATCCAGTCGATGCCGTCGGCCTTCAGGCGCTTGGCCGCGTCGCGGTCGATCAGCGTGCAGTTGGTCGAGACGGTGACGCGGATGCCGTAGGAGCGCGCGAGCTCGAGGATCTCCCAGAAGTTCTTGCGCATCATCGGCTCGCCGCCGGAGAGGAAGAGCGCGGGCAGCCCGCGCTCACCCATCTGATGGACGAGCGCGATGGTCTCCTCGTCGGTCAGTTCGTCGGGCCGGCTGTGACCGTCGGCGGCCATGTAGCAGTGGTCGCACAGCAGGTTGCAGCGGTTCGTGATGTTCCAGATGACGTCGCTCGGCCGGCCGAGCTTGAAGGCGGTGATCGCTTTGTTCTCGACGTCGGCGAGCGGGCCTTTGAAGAAGAGGGAACGGACGTGCGCCATGGGCACTCCTGCGACGGCGCCGCGCGGTCTCCCGGCGGCGCTTGTGACCTTGTGAACGCGTGCACCCGACAGTATGCAACGGGCGTGCCCACGTGTCACGCGCGGCCCGGCGGTCGCCTACCGCAGGTCGCCCGGCGTCAGCAGTCCGATGGGGAACGACTCCCGTAGGATGAGGACGACGCCGGCGTCGCGGATCACCCCTGCGACCTCGGCGATCGAAGCATGCTCGTCGAGTTGCGGCAGCGGGGGTTCGGTCACGTCGCGCGGCGTGGGACAATCGGGAGAGGAGGAACCATGGAGCCGCTCGAACTCATGCCCGACCTGCCCGACGGCGCCCGCGTCGTGGTCGTCGGCGGCGCCAACACCGATGTCATCGCGATGTCGACGGGACCACTACGAGCCAGGGACTCCAACCCCGGCACCGTGCGGACTCGATCGGGCGGCGTGGGGCGCAACATAGCCGAGGTCCTCGCAGGGCTCGGCGCCGAGACGCACCTCATCACCGCGTTCGGCGACGACGATGCGGCCCGTTCCCTCGCAGCGGCGTGTGCGCAGACGGGCATCCGGACCCATCGATCGATCACGGTTGCCGACCTGCCGGGCGCTCGCTACGTCGCGATCCTCGACGAGACGCACGACATGAGCGTCGCTGTGAGCGACATGCGCGTGCTCGACGCGCTGACGCCGGATCTTCTCGGCTCCCGCGAATGCGCCGAGTTGATAGCGGGCGCGGACATGGTGATCGCTGACGCCAACCTGCCGGTCGACTCATTGGAGTGGCTTGCTGAAGCCCGTCGCGCCCCCCTGCTCGTCGAGCCTGTCTCGACCACCAAGGCGTCTCGGCTGCTCGGGATCCTCTCGCGCAGCACCGCGATCACGCCGAACACACTCGAGGCCGGCGTGCTCCTCGGTCGCGAGGTGAGGGGATACACCGACGCGGACTCGGCGGCGCGGGAACTGGTCGCGCTCGGAGCGGCATCCGCCTTCGTCACGTGCGGCGCTGAGGGTGTCGCATGGGCGGATGCCATGAGTTCGGGCCGACTACCGGCGCCGGATGTCCGGGTCGCGAGCGCGAACGGAGCCGGAGACGCCTTCGCCGCCGGAGTCGCCTATGCGTTACTCGCGGGTGCGGGCACGGCCACCGGTGCACGGATCGGTTCGGCGATAGCGGCGCTCGTGCTCGAGGGCGGCGATGACCGCGCGCCCATCACCCGGGAATCAGTACGGGAACGCCTCAGGATGGAGCTCTAGATGAACGACTACCTGTCAGTCTCGCCGGAAGTGCGGGATGCCGTGCGTCACGGTGAGCCCGTCGTCGCACTCGAATCCACGATCATCAGCCACGGATTCCCGTATCCGGCGAACCTCGAGTGCGCGCTCGAGTCCGAGCGCTGTGCGCGCGAGGAGGGTGCGATCCCCGCCACGATCGCCGTACTCGACGGCCGCCTGTGTGTCGGGCTGAGTCGGGACCAGTTGGAGCGTCTCGCCACCACCCGGGGCATCGCGAAGGCCTCCCGGAGGGATCTCGGCATCCTTGTGGCCCGCGGGATCGACGGCGCGACGACGGTCGCGGGCACGATGGCGATCGCCGCGATGGCCGGGATCCGGGTCTTCGCCACGGGCGGGATCGGCGGCGCCCACCGCGGTGCCCAGGAAAGCTTCGACGTGTCCGCGGACCTGCTCGAGCTCGCCAGGACGGACGTGGCGGTCGTATGTGCCGGCGCGAAGTCGATCCTCGACCTGCCGCTCACGCTGGAAGTGCTCGAGACCCATGGCGTGCCCGTCATCGGGTTGCGCACGGACGAGTTCCCCGCGTTCTACTCGCGCACGAGCGGCCTTCCGGTCGATGTGCGGTGTGAGAGCCCGGAGGACGTCGCCGACATCCTCCGGGTACGCCGGGAGTTGCGCATCGCCGGCGGCGTCATCGTGGCCAACCCGATCGCAGCGGAGCACGAACTCGCGAACGCGCTCCTGGCGGAGTGGACAGACACGGCTCTCGCCGAGGCGCGTGCCGGCGGTGTGCACGGCAAGGCGGTCACGCCGTTCCTTCTCGCACGGCTCCACGCACTGTCGGGCGGCGCGACCGAGGAAGCGAACAAGCAGCTGGTGTGGTCCAACGTCCGCGAGGCGTCCCGGATCGCCGCAGCGCTCTGACCGGGCGGGCGATCCGCGCCGGTCAGCCCACCGATTCGTAGCTGGCCCTAAGCTCTTCGACCGCGGCGTCGAGATCGCTCCCGGAAGCCAGCGGGAGCACCGGCCACCCCTTCATCGGCCTCTCGTTGTAGGTGAACGGCCTCGCTCCGGGGCGCTCGAGCAGTACGGCGGCTCTCGCCTCGTCGGCCTTCACGCTCACCCCGGGCATCGCGAGGAAGCCGAACATCCGGCCCGAGCGGACCCAGCCGCGGTGACCGAACACGTTCTTGCCGGTGACCTCGGGCCAGCTCGTCGCGACCTCATCGATGGCCGACTGCAGTTCGTCCAGGGGCGGTAGCGGAGTCACGTGCGCCCTCCTATTCTCATCGGATACGTATCTGTTACCCGCGTGGGGCGAGGCATCGGCGGTGCGATCTCTGCATTTCGGACGCCTTGGTCCGCAGTCTGTACGAGACGCCAACTTCCTGCCAAGATGTGACGATTCTCACATTGGGTCTTATCTACGTGCATATTGCGGCCGAAACAGAGGTATGGATAGCGCGTGAGTTCGGTGCTGCGGTCGGGACGGACCGCATCCGGCCCATGACGTACGGACGTCGTGACGAGGCATCGCGCGCGGTGGTGGGAGGGCGGGACAGTCGTGAGCACACAGGAGCGCAGGGGCGATACCCTGACGGGATTCGGGGCGCCCGAGGACCCCATCGACGTCACGATCCTGCTGCCGGCCTATAACGAGGTCGACAGTGTAGAGGGCATCTACCGGCAGATCATCGAGACCTTCGCAGAGCAGGTCTACTCGTACGAGATCCTGTTCGTCGATGACGGTTCGAACGACGGCACGTGGCCCAAGATCGCTGCGTTGTGTGCGCAGGATTCGCGCGTCCGCGCACTACGACACCGGCGCAACTTCGGCAAGGCGAGCGCGCTCGCGAACGGCTTCGCGTACGCTCGCGGCGAGATCATCGTCACCTCTGACGCGGACATGCAATACGACCCGCACGACATACTGCGCCTCATCGACAAGGTCATCGAGGGCAACGACGTGGTGTCCGCGTACAAGGTCCTGCGGCGCGACCCTCTGAGCAAGCGCATCCCATCGAAGTTCTTCAACTTCTTCGTCCGCTCCGCGACCGGCGTGCCGCTGCATGACATGAACGCCGGTCTCAAGGCGTTCCGCTACGATGCCGCGGACGATCTCATCAGATACGGCTACGGTGAACTGCACCGCTTCTTCGTCGTGCTGGCGGCGCGCCGCGGATACAGCGTCGCCGAGGTCCCGGTCGAGAGCCTGTACCGCACCACGGGCACGTCGAAGTACGGTCCAGAGCGCTACGTACGCGGTGCGCTCGACTTCCTGACGGTGTTCTTCCTCTCGGGCTACGCCGAGCGCCCGCTCCACCTTCTCGGGGGCGTCGGGCTGCTGCTCACCGCCGCCGGCTCGGCCATCTTCCTGGCTCTGCTCGTCGTCGCCCTCCGGACCGGGTGGAGCATGTCGGAGAGCCCCTTCCTCAACCTCGGTCTCCTCCTGGTGGTCACCGGCATCCAACTGTTCGTATCCGGTCTCATCGCCGAGCTCATCAACAGCGTCGAGCGTCGTGATTCGGGGCGGGTCAAGATCGCACAGGTCGTCGGCATCGAGCGCCGCACCTCCCCCCTGCTCGCACCGGGCGTCCAGGTGGAGCGCCGCCAGCTCGGCGCGCGATCCGTCCCCGCGCCACACTCCCACGTTGTTCAGGCATCCGATGCGGTGTCGGCAGAGCGGTCCGGCGTCCCGGAGAGCGCTGTCGCCAGGGTCGCGCCTGCGGAGGCGGAGTAAGCTACCTGTCGCGACCGGGCCGGAGGCCGCCGGCGCGTATGATGTGACGACCGGGGGCGATCGGCGGGAGGGGCTCGTTGGCGAAGAACGTGGCGCGAGGCTCCCTGCTGGGCATGCTCGGGCAGGGCTGGCACCTGATGACCGCGTTCCTGCTCTACGCCTATCTTGCGCGCACACTCGGGCCCGGACTGTTCGGACGCTGGTCGGTGGTCCTCTCACTGCTGGCATGGTTCGAGGTGTTCGTGACCTCGGCACTGGTCAAGGTCGTGACCAAGGAGATCAGCGAATCACCCGGCGATGCTCCGCGGATCACGCGGGCGGCCTATCTGGGGCAGGCGGCCGTCGCATCGGTGGTCTTCATAGCCGTCATCGTCGCGGCCGGGCCGATCGCCGGCGCGTTGCGAGACTCGTCTCTCGCCCCGCTCATCCGCATCTCAGCGCTCGACATCCCGCTCTACGGCCTCTTCATGATCGCATCGGCAGTCGTGCTCGGGATGCAGCGCTATGAGCGCCAGGGAGTGGCGTGGATCGTGTACGCGACCGCGAAGGCGGGGTTCATCGCCGCACTCGTCGCGGCGGGATTCTCCGTTCCGGGGGCCCTGGTCGGTAACGCGCTGTCGTCCCTCGTCGGCTTCGCCGCGCTGTTCATCATCACCGGAGCGAATCGTGACCGGCTTGCGGAGTTGTGGCCCGTCGCCCGTCGGATGCTGGTCGCCTCGGTCCCGTTCCTGATCCTCAGTCTCATAGCGGGCGTCGGTCAGTACATCGATCTGTGGCTGGTGTCGGGACTCGTCGCAGACGACGTGACCGTCGGGCACTATGCGTCTGCCACCGTCCTCGCCGAGATCCCGGTCTTCCTCTTCCTCGGACTCAACAGGGTCCTGTTCCCGTCCGTCGTCTCGGCCAACGCCGCGGGCGATGGGGACCGCGCAGACCGCTATGCGGCTCAGGCCGTCCGCACGGGGATCATCGTGAGCGTCATGGCGGTCGCGCTCGTCGCATCCGCAGGAAGACAGGTCATCGAGATCGTCTACTCGTCCACCTACCTGCAGGCCTTCATCCCGCTCGTCCTGCTGATGGTGGCCGGCCTCGGCCGGACCATCCAGGCGACTGGCACCGAGGTACTCATGGCGCAGGGGCGCCGACGCGCGGCGTTGTGGATCCTGGCGGGCACCGTCATCACGCAGGCGATCGTCGTGGCCGTCCTGACCGAGGTGTTCGGTCCGGACGGTGCCGCCGCGGGCACAGCCGTGACCGCGCTGGGAGCGGCTCTGCTGGTGGCACGCCAGCTCCGCTCCGCGCTCGGCTTGGGTACGCTGGCCACGCTCGCGCGCGCAGTGGGTGCGGCCGCTCTCGTGGGAGGCACGATCGCATTGCTCGAACCGGCACCGCTGCTCCTGCTGGTCGTGCTGCCGGTCGCGGTGGCCGCCTACGCGGGTCTGCTCCTCGCATTCCGGGAGTTCACTCCCGGCGAAATCGCGTCCATACGCACTGCGATCGGAAGGCAGGACCGATGACCGGATCGCGCCAGCTCACTGTCAACGCCGACGACTTCGGGTGGTCGCGCAGCGTGAACCGCGGCATCGTCGAGGCGCACACCGACGGGATCGTGACGCGAACGAGTGTCCTGGCCACGGGGGCCGCGTTCGATGACGCCGCCGAGCTTGCGATGGCGACACCGTCTCTCGGCATCGGCGTGCACCTCAACATCTACCGCGGCGGCACGATCCTGCCGCCGGAGCGCCTCCCCTCACTCGTCGGCGCCGACGGTCGTCTCCTCGGGTCGTGGAAGGAGATCGTCGTGCGCCTCGCGACCGGGCGGTTCGACCTGCGGCAGGTCGAGGACGAGCTCCGCGCGCAGATCCGCTTCGTGAAGGCAGCTGGTCTCGAGCCGCAGCACCTCGACAGCGAGAAGCACCTGCACCTGTGGCCCGGCGTCTTCGATGTCGTCTGTCGTCTCGCGGTCGAATCCGGCATCCCCGAGGTTCGCACCGTCCGCGAGCCTCCGTCCGTGCGGCCCATCCCCGTCGGGCTCGGGGCGCTGTCCGCCCGGGACGCCACCGTCGTGCGCGCGCATGGCCTGCTGACAGCGGACGCCACGATCGGTGTCACCCGCGCGCCGCTCGATGCGGCGGCACTCGATCGCATACTGCGCACCGCGCGCGGCGGATCAGTGGAGTTCGTCGTCCATCCCGGCCACGTCGACGACGAGTTCATGCAGCTGCAGGAAACCGTCGCGAACCGGCTCGTATGTTCCCGTGAGGACGAACTCGCCGCACTGACCGGCCCGGATGCGCACGCCGCCGTCGAGCGGGCGGGCTTCAGGCTGGCGCTACCCGGGTCGGGAGTTCAGTAGAGCGGGTCGATCGACGTCAACGCCTTCCACTGTCCGGCGTCCAGCGAGTCGGCCCACGAAGTCAGTTCGGGCGGAGCGGAGCCGAGGAAGTAGCTCGGCGCCACGGCGTTCCGGAACGCCCTCAGACTCGCCTTCGACGTGTCCACGCGCCAGTCCTGACGGGCGTAGGCGCCCTTCTCCAGCGAGTCGTAGTAGACGACCGCCTTGATCTGCGGCATCTTGCGGATGCGCGTGTAGGCATCGATGATCCATGCGGCTTTGCTGCCGCCCTGCTCCACACTCGAGAACTCGGCGACGACGATCGGCTTCTTGAGCGTCTTGAGGTAGGCGAGCGGCTTCGTGTACCAGTGCATGAAGGGGCGGAAGGACGAGTACGAACTCGTCGTCCCGAAGTTGAAGCCGCTGATCGCGGTCCAGTCGACGTAGGCGTCGCCGGGATAGTAGGTCGCATAGGAGTTCCGTTTGGATGAGGGCACGCTCTCGTGGTTGATGCTCCACACCCAGGTCACGTTCGTCGCGCCCTCTTCGGCGAAGATGTCGTGGATGCGGCGCCAGGACTTCACGAACTCCGCCGGCTTGTTGCCGTTGGCGGTTCCGCTCCAGGGGTACCAGCTCCCGTTCATCTCGTGCATCGGGCGCAGCATGACCGGGCCGCCGAGTGCGCGTATCTCACGGGCCCAGCCGCGGATGTACTCATCGAATGCGCCCGCGTTGATCCGGGACAGTCGGTATGGGCGCTGCGTACCGGGGTTCCGGATGTCGTTCGCGTTGTTTCCGGGGTTCCAGGGCTCCCAGGTGATCAGCGGCACCTTGCCGCGACGCATGACCGCGACGACGGTCGCCGTATCGAATCGTGAGCGGTTCTTGCTCTCCCACGGCTGATACCACATCACGATGGACACGCTCTTGCCCACCTTGGATTCGAACGCGTCGATATGCGGGACGTCGAACGGGGCGGGCGGTGAGTAGACGCCCAGGTATGCGCCGCTTGCCGGCGCCATGACCTTCCCGGCGAGCGGCAACGGGACGGGCGGCGGCGCGATCGCCGGTTCTCCCGGTCCGCTGGTGTTGGTGCCCGACACCGGGCCGGCCGCCGCCCCGCACCCCGCGAACGTGATCGTCGCACACGCAAGGAGCACGATCGCAAGCAGGCCTGTGGTCCGCGCGTCCAACCGTGGGTTCATCGGCGATCCTCCTGTCCGGGCTCTTCCGGCATCGAGGATGTACCCGCTTCGGGCTCCTCGACGTGGCGCTGTTCTGGGTGCAGGGCGTAGCGCACGAAGCCCTGCAGGATGACCACGTGCGCGATCGCCCAGGCGACGTTGTTCAGCGCGGAGGGTACGGGGCCCAGTCGCCACAGACCGTACGCCGTGGATGCGGCGAGCATCACCATGACGAGGATGAGCATCCGGACAGGCCTGAGCGTCACGCGGGTCGTCTGTTTCGGCGTGACGACGAAGCGCACCGCGCGCCCGAAGAACGTGGAGAAGAGCGCGGCGACGTGCACGGGGAACGAGGCGAGCGTGAACCACAGGGCGTCGAACCTGATCCGGAAGTCGGCCGCATAGACGATCGTCGCCAGCGCCAGAAGCGCGTAGGGCAGGAAGTGGATCGGGTAGTCGTTGGGGACCTGGACGGGGCGGAGCCCGGCTGTGAGGTAGGCCGTGGGCAGCACGAGGTAGGACAGGTACGCCCAGCCGGTGAACCAGTAGATGAAGCCGAGCGAGTACTGCAGCGCCTGCGCGGGGCTCATGCGGCGCGAGAACGGGCGTCGCTTGAAGAGGATCTCGAGGCCTCCGCGTCCCCAGCGGAACTGCTGACTGAAGTAGGACTGTACGTCCATCGGACCGAGCCCCTCGGCGAGGATCCGCGATATGTAGACGGAGGTGTAGCCCTTCTCGAGCAGGAGCAGCGAGCCACGCAGGTCCTCGGTTATCGAGTCCTCGGGCAGGCCGCCGATGTCCCCGATGGCGCTGCGGCGGTAGACGACGTTGGTCCCGCACGAGAAGATCGCTCCGCTGCCGTCCTTTCCGCGCATGATCGGGCCGTAGAAGAGGCCCTGCTGGTCGTGCGCGCCGGCCGCGACCCGGTTCACATCGCGATTGCGGTACACCTGCGGGGTCTGAGCGAAGGCCAGTGCGGGGTCGTCGAACGCCCCGAGCGTCGCTTCGAGGAAGTCGGGGTGAGGTGCCTGATCGGCGTCGAAGATCGCAAAGAGGGTGCCGTCGGTCACGGAGAGCGCGTTGTTGATGTTGCCCGCCTTCGCGCCGCGCAGGTCGTCCCGAGTGATGTAGTGCGCGCCGTGCCAGGCAGCGAGTTCGCGGATCTGCTCGCTGCGGCCGTCGTCGAGTATGTACACGCGGGTCCGGGGATGCCGGACGCGCATCGCCGAGGTGAGCGTATGAGCCACGACCTCGATCGGCTCGCCGAGGACGGTGATGAACATGTCGACTGTCTCGTGCGTCCGTGCGAAGTCCGGGGTCTTCGGCTCGCTCCACCGCTGCACGGAGATGGTGATCCAGAACCCGGCCGCCTGCGCGATGTTGAAGACCTCCGCGACGACGAGCAGCCAGTAGAGCGGCTGGTTCTCCGGGCGGGCATCGAAGATGAGCCACTTGAGGTAGATCAGCGCGGCCATGCCGGAAAGCACCGCAAGGATGCGGCAGTTGCGCAGGTACGCTCGGCGCCGTTCGCGCGGGATCTCGATCACGGTGTCACCCCGCCGCCGATGAAGAAGCCGCGCTCCGGCCCCGCCTCGAACAGGGTCACGCGGATGCGACGCAGCTGCTTGTCCTGTGTCTGTACGAAGCCCTGGCTCGTCAGCCATGAGGCGGTCATCGTGCGATCCTGCTCGATCCGCGGCGTGTCCTGCCACGTGGCGATGATCCAGACCCTGCGAGACGGCCCGACCTGGCGATCCAGGTCCTCGGCCAGTTGCGAAGCGCTGTTGCGCGGGAGCCCCTGCGCGTCGAACGACGGTACCTTCTGCAGTGCTGCATACGCGTCCGACGGCAGGTAGTACTCGGGGATCGACGAGACGAAGTTCGGGATCAGCAGGATGGTGTCGCCGGGCTTGAAACCGTCGGCGACGACGCCCATGGCCGCGCGGTTGTCCCACTTCACGATGCTGTCCGGATTGAACGATTGATCGGCCCACGCGATGAGCGCCACGGCGCAGAGGAAGGCCAGCACGGCTCGAACGGCGGATGGTCGCAGCTGTGCGACCGCGCGCGCGGACAGGATCACGAGGGGGACAGTGACCGCAGTGAAGTAGCGAGCTTCGAGGATGATCGGCTGCCACTGTCCGAGCACGGCGATGATCGCTGCTCCGCCGACCCCGCTCGCGATCAGGTACCACGTCCTCGGCGACACGCGCCGCGCCAGGCCGGCCGAGACGAAGATGAGCGTGATGAGCAGGGGCCACATCGCGACGAGGTCCCGTGTCGCCAGTTCCGAGTGGAACCCGAAGGCCCACTGCACCGGCACGAGTATGAGCTCGTTGAAGTGGATGCCGACTGACGGCGGAGCCCCGCCGTAGTTGAACGCGCCGGACACCCCGCGCAGCAGTTCGGGATGGGAGAAGACCTGGGGGAGCCACCAGACGAGCGGGAGCGCCGCGACGACCAGCGCTCCTAGCCAGCCACCGAGTTCAGGCGTCTCCCGCACGATCGCCCACGGCCGCTTCCAGCTCCATCTCCGGCCGCTTTCGATCTCAAGCTCGGCCTTCCGACGCCGCAGTCGGAACAACAGCATGTAGGCGCCCTGGCCTGCGATCAGGAAGGCGAAGAAGTACTGCGTCATGAGCCCCGCACCGGCGGCGACTGCGTACAGCGCCCACCACCACAGCCGGTTGCCCTGCATCGCGCGCCACATCGCCGTGGTGCACACCAGCGCGAAGACCAGCATCATCGTGTACATACGGGCTTCCTGCGCGTACCACACGAAGTACGGCGAGAAGGCCAGGACCGCCGCAGCGATAAGCCCGACCCGACGGTCGTAGATCGAGCGCGCCGCCCAGTACATCAGCGGGATCGCGGCGATGCCCCATGTCAGCGCGAAGCCCCTGACGGTGATCTCCCCGCGACCGAACGCGACGATCCAGTAGTGCAGCAGCGTGTGGAAGAGCGGCGGGTGTACGTTGTTCGCCATCCACGCGAGCATCTCGGGGATGCTCCAGGACGCCTGACGGACGGCGGTCGTCTCGTCCAGCCAGAAGCTCCGTGTGTCGATCGTGACGAGGCGCAAGGCGACGCCCGCGAGCGTGATCCCGATCACGAGCAGGGGGGTCCAGCGCTCCGCTCGATCGCGAACCGCCACGGCGCTTCGTGTTGACCGGTCGGTCACCTAGGCGGTCGCTTCCGTCGTCGCTGGCAAGGGCCCGCAGACGGCCCCCCTCCGGGAGCGCGCCAGTGCGCGCACGTAGCATACCGCGAGCGCGACCGACGCCCGTAACGGCCACCGCCCGTCGAGTGTGTGAGCCGTCACACAACTTTTCGTGATATTGCGCACATTTGTGGTCAAGTCCGCTCAGTTGCCCGCCGATAGAAGGAGAGAAGCCCCCACTGGGGGGCGAGGCACGGGGTGAACGCGCCCGAGCCCGACAAAGGCAAACCCGTCGCGAGGCGGGGTCGCAAAGCCAAGGGTCTCTCTGAGACAGCCGGCTACCGAAGGTGAAGGCAATGAAGAAGTACCTCGTGCTCGTCGCAACGATGACTCTGATGTTCGCCCTCTTCGCGGCGCCCGCTTCTGCGGCGACGCTTCGCGTCTCCAGCAAGGTCACCGCCGCCGCTCCCGTCACCCGCGTCGGCATCAGCGGCACGATCAGCCGGGCCGCTCGCGTCCGCGTCGTCATCTACCGCGGCGTCCGCGCGGTCCGCACGCTCAGCGCTCGTGTCTCCAACAAGCGCTACTCGACCTCCTGGAACCTCAAGACCGCCGCCGGCGCCTCCGCCGCATCCGGCCTGTACACCTACCGCGTGACCGCGATCGCCACCGGCGCCCGCGGTGCCGCCCGCGGCCGCATTCGCGTCCCGGTGCCGGCCCCCGCCCCCGTGCTCACCCCGATCACCGGCGCCAGCCGCTGGTTCGGCTTCTACCAGAAGGGCAACCTGGAGACCGTCGACGCACTCAACGCGCTCGAGGCGCAGCTGGCCACCACCTCCAAGGTCGTCAACCTCTACGTCGCCGACACCGACGGCTTCCCGGTCAACCGGGCCCGCACGATCGCCGACCGCGGCTCGATCCCGATGATCACCCTCGAGTTCTTCTCGACGAGCAACGGCGGCGTGGACATCATCACCAATGGTTCGCGCGACGCCGACATCATCCGGTTCGCCGATGCCGCCAAGGCGCACGGCCGTGAGATCTACCTCCGCCCGTTCCACGAGATGAACAGCAACTGGTACCCATGGGCCGGCGCCACCAACGGCAACTCCGCCGCCAAGGTCGTCGCAGCGTGGAAGCACGTCAAGGACATCTTCGCCGCCCGCGGCGCCACCAACGTGAAGTTCGTCTGGTGCGTCAACAACGAGAGCGTCCCCAACACCGCCGCCAACGCGATCTCGGCCTACTGGCCCGGCGACGCCTACGTGGACATGCTCGCCGCCGACGCGTACAACTTCGGCACCTCCGCCTCGTGGTCGACCTGGCGCAGCTTCTCCACCGCGATGAACCCCTGCTACGCGACGATCACCGGCCTGAGCGCCAAGCCGTTCTTCCTGGCCGAGGCCGGATGCGCCGAGCAGGGTGGCAACAAGGCCGCCTGGATCACCGATATGTTCAACGTCATCAAGACGAGCTACCCGCGCCTCACCGGCATCTGCTGGTTCAACGTGAACGACCTCTCGACCACCAACACCGACTGGCGCGTGGACTCCTCGGCCGCCAGCCTTGCCGCCTTCCAGGCCGGGGTCGTGAACGGCTACTAGGGTCTCAGTCAGACGCGATACAGCCCCGGGCGACCGATCGCCCGGGGCTGTTACTTTTGGGGCCACTTCCGCGTCTACATGGTGAAGGTCATCATCGAACGCGGAGGCGACATGGTCACAGACGACAGGTTCGAGGCGGCGTGGAGCGGGTACGGGTCATCCGTGTTGCGCTACTGCGTCTACTCGACCGGTACGCGTGAGGCGGGGGAGGACGTCGCGGCCGAGACGTTCGCCCGCTTCCTCGCCAAGGGCGCGGCCGTGCCCGCGGAGCGCACCGAGGCGTGGCTGCTGACCGTGGCGCGCAACCTGTGCGCGAGCCATCACCGCTCTGCATTCCGTGCGCTGCGTCTGATCGGGCGCATCGTCGACTCCCCGCGTAGTGAGCCGGGCTCGGCGTGGCGCGACGGCCCCGCATGGGAGGCGGCACAGCGACTCTCGGAGCAGCAGCGGCTCACCGTCTACCTTCGCGTGGTCGAGGAGCGACCGTTCGCCGAGGTCGCCGAGCTCACGGGCAAGTCGGAGGCCGCCACCAAGATGACCTTCTACCGAGCAATGGAACGCCTGCGCCGCGACGTCTGTCGTGAGCGCGCAGGCGGAGACGGATCACTCGTGGGAGGTGCGGAACATGTCTGATCTCATGACGGGCTGTGAGCCCGTGTCCGAAGGAAGCCCGTTCGTCCAAGCACATCGAGCTGCCGCTCCGGCAGCCCCGGACGCCTCGTCGCTCGAACGTGTGCGGCTGCGCGCCATGGCGCCGGTGCGACGCGGGAGGCCGTTCATCCGCGCTGCGATCGCGCTCGCCGCGGCCGCCGCGGTGGTCGTCGCCGGGTTGTGGGCCTTCGCGCCGCGGAACCAGGATGCGGCGTTCGCCACCGACCAGGCCATAGGGGCGCTGCTGCCACGCGGCGGCGTGCTGCACACCAAGGCCACGGTCATCGAGAACAGTGAGACCGACGAGTACGGCGCCCTCAAGGAGCGTCGGCAGACCTGGGAGGACTGGATCGACGTGGACCGACGCGTCACGCGCATGGAGGCGCGGGAACTCCCGACCGGACGGCTCGGCGAGTTGAGCGTGCGGGTCGGCAACTTCCGGCGGCTCATGGCGGTCCAATACGGACTCGACCTGAAGAAGAACGAGTACGTCTGCCTCGGGGTCGAGCAGATCATCGAGATGCCCGACACCACTCCGATCACCAGCCCCGGTGGCGGCCTGGTGGACCTCTTGCGCACGACGCTCGCATCGGGAGAAGCGAGGCAGGTCGGCCGCGAGGTCATCGACGGTCAGGAGTACTGGGTCGTGGAGCTGTCTCGCCAGCTGGACGGCGAGGAGTTTCCCACCGTGCTACGCGCGACTATGCGGGTCGGCGACTACCGGCTGAAGAGCTTCGAGCAGCGCTCCGAGCAGCGCAACGGCAACGGACACGGGAGCGGGTCGATGGTGCTCGAATACACGGTATGGGAGGTACTCGAACGGAGTGCGATTCCCGCCGACTTCTTCTCGCTCGACGCACCGATCAAGGCGGCCAAGCCCGGCACGAAGATCGAGACGCGCGAGGAGCCGAACTGGGACGGCTCCTAAGGGGAGCTCCTGACGCGACCGTTCGCCGCATCGTCGACCGTCTCGGCGATGCGGCGAGCCCGTGTCTCGGGGCGCTTCGCGCTCGCGATGTGGTAGAGCGCCATCTTGCGCGCCGAGGCGGTCATCGAGGCGAAGCCCTCTGAGGCTCCCGGGAGAGCAGAGAGGGCGGAGGCGAGATCGGGCGGGACGACCATCGCCTCGACGTCATCGAGCAGCGTCCACGACCCGTCGGCCTTCGCCGCCTCGATCACGGCCAGGCCGGCGGGCATCATCAGACCCGCCGCGATGAGCCGCTCGATGCGCACCTTGTTCGTCCGGGCCCAGACGCTTCGCCGCTTCCGTGGCGTGTAGAGGACGGTGTAGCGATCTGCATCGAGCCGCCTGGCGGTGCTGTCGATCCAGCCGAAGCACAAGGCCTCCTCCACGGCGTCGTCATAGGCGAGCGCGGTGACGCGATTGCCCTTCTTGCCCACGGCGAGGAGGACGCCGGATGAGGTGGCGTGGTTCGCGGATAGCCATGCGCGCAACGCGGCTCTGTCGCGCGGCTCGAGCAGGGGCCGGCCGGACGTCGTCACGCGGTCCCGCCACGCGACAAGCGCTGCGGCATGCCCATGTAGACATCGCCCGCCTCGAGCTCAGCGAGCATCTGGTCGATCCTCTTCTGACGCGTCTCGGGTCGTTTCGCCCGACCGATCCACCCGAGGTAGTCGTTGCGCTGGTAGGGCGGGCGCGCGTCGTACGCCTCGATGAGTCCTCGTGCGGCCAGTGCCGATTCGACATCCGGGGGCATCGGGTTCTGCGACCTGCTCAGCGGGCTCATCGCGATCACGCTTTCATCCGGCGACTGCACTCAGGGAATTGATACCCGAGCGTCAGCGTCGGCGCCGGCGCGCGCCGGCGGGGGGCGGGTCGGCGAGCAGGGCCACGTCACCGGTCCGGATCGGTCCGCGGTGCAGATCGTCTCCGAAGCGCTCGAATCCCGGTACCGTCACCCGGCCGTCGACGCGGCTCGCGATGCGATCCAGCAGCGCCTCCTCGGTGAGTGGCTCGTCGGTGGCGAGCAGGATGATGTTGCGCACGCCGTCGACCGCATCGAGCCCGTCGCCGATCGGGAAGGCCCAGACGTTGCCCCACACGTTGCGGGCCGTCCGGTACAGCGCGCGGAACGTGCGGCTGTGGGGGCCGTCCACATTGCCGATGAGGTTCCAGGCGACGACGCCGTCGGGGGAGAGCCGGTCCCGGCACTCCCGCATGAACTCCTCGGTGAGAAGCGGTCGCGGTACGCGATCGTCGTCGAAGGCATCGATGATGATGACGTCGTAGATCTCCGATGACATGCGGACGAATGCGCGGCCGTCATCGGCGAAGCAGGCGATCCGGTCGTCCTCGGGGAGCGCGAAGAACGCATACGCGACATCGATCACCTCGTCGTCGAGCTCGATCGCGTCGAGGTGCAGCCCCGGGTAGTCGCGCCACATGCGCTTGACCACGCTGCCGCCGCCGAGGCCGATCACGAGCGCTCGCGCCGGATCGGGCTTCACCGCGATGGTGAGGTGCAGGTAGCCGGGGTAGTCGAAGTCGGTTTCGAAGGGGTCGTCGAGGTGCATCGAGGACTGGTGATTGCGCTCGAAGCGCAGGATGCGTACCCCGTCCTCGTCGGTCACATGGATGCGATGGTGGGGTGAGTCGTGGGTGTACATGGGGCCTCAGGAGGGAGGGAGGGTGGCGTCGGACTCGGCTCGGAGGAGGTCCCGGATCTCGATGAGGCGAGGTAGGAGTGCGGGGATGTCGTCACAGACGATGATCGTGATGACGTTCCACAGGATGCCCTCATAGTGGTGTACGACGCGGTCACGGGTCGCCGCCATCTCGGTCCAGGGGACTTCGGGGAAGCGGTCGCGGGTCGCATGATGGATCCGCTTCGACGCCTCACCCAGGACGACGAGGTTCCACTGCACGCTCTCAGCTACGCCACGGTCCACGACCGCCGCGCCGACGGGGAAGGTGCCCCCGAGCTCGACGAGTCGCTCGCACGCGTCCACGACGTCATCGAGAAGCAGCGATTCGTCACGCGGACCAGACATACACGACATCCTTCAGCACACGCTCGCGAAGCCCGTCCTTGAGTGAGTCGGGCTGGATGAAGTCGACCCGGCGGCCGAGTGCACTCTCGGCGAAACCGGCAGCGCTGATGAATCTGAAGCCGCCGGGGTCCTTCGTCTCGACGAGCAGATCGACGTCGCTGTCCGGCGTCTGCTCTCCGTGGACGAACGAGCCGAACACACCGATGCGGTCGATGCGGTAGCGATCGCGGAACTCGGCACCGTTGGCGCGGATGCACGCGACGATGTCGCCGAGGTCGCGCACGGCAGTGGTCGCGCGATCGGGCGCTCCGTACGCCGCCGACGTCTCCGCCGCGAGCGGCAGTTCGAGCGGAACATCAAGGGCGAGAGCACGTGCTGCGGAGTCGACCCGCTCAAGGCTCGCGGTGCGATAGCGGGTCGCTTCCCAGCGAGCGACCTGCTGCTGTTTGACCCCGACGCGCTCGCCGAGTTCGCGCTGCGAGATGGCGGCGACGCGTCTGGCGATCACGAGGCGGGCGCCTATGTCGAGGAGAGTCGTCATGCGTGAAGGATAGCGCCGATGCTCCGGGATACACAACCCAGAACAGCGATGCACAACAGAGAAGTAGTGAATCCGCGCGACGTGGCGACCGTGTAGCCGCGGAGGTAGACTCAGCGCATGAAGTCGGAATCGTGGGTGTCGCTGTTCGGCGTGGATCCCCGCCCGTGGCTGCTTGAGGGCGACGAGCCGGGGGCGCGGTGGCTCGCGCTCACCGGGCTGCTCGATCTGAGTTCCGACGACCCCCGGGTCATCGCCGCGCACGATGCCGTCATGGCCGATCCGGGTACGCAGGCCCTTCTCGATCGGCTTCGGCCGTGGGACGAGGACATCGCGCTGTCCGGTCACGACAAGCCCGCCTTCGCCCCCAACCTGCTGTCGGTGCTCGGGGACATGGGTGTCGGTCCCGACGACGACCCGCGTATCGGCCGCGTACTCGCCGCGATGCTCGAGCACCAGGACGTCGACGGACGATTCCAGTCCTGCAGCACGTGGCGGGGCCGTGAGGAGCCGACATGGGGCGCGCTCGCCTGTGACGCGCACGCGATCGCCGAGACGCTGGCGCGGTTCGGGTATGCGGACGACCCGCGCGTCGCCCGGGCGTTCGAGCGGATCGCTGCGGATATCGTCAACACCGAGCAGGGCCGGGCGTGGCTCTGCCGCCCCGACCCGGACGTGCCGTTCCGCGGGCCCGGACGGAAGGGCGAGTTCTGTCCGCAGGTCACGCTCGAGGCGCTGCGGGCGTTCTCGTGGCTGCCGGCGGAGCGGAGGCCGGGCGAGGTCGTCGCGACCGGTCGGGTCTCGCTGCGCGCGTGGCGCGAGCGCGGTACCGAGAAGCCCTACATGTTCGGCCACGGCCGCAACTTCAAGCGGGGCAAGTGGCCGGTGACCTGGTACTGCGCGCTCGAGATGGTGGACGTGATCGGGCGATACCCGGATCTCTGGGCGGGTCCCGACGCCGCACCGGAAGACCGCCGTGCGCTGGCTGAAGTGGTGGCGTGCCTCGCGGCGTACAACGTCGGTGCCGATGGGCGGGTCACACCGCAGTCGTGCTTCAAGGGATTCGAGGACCACTCCTTCGGTCAGAAGAAGCGGCCCTCGGCGCTCGCCACGGCGCAGGTGGCGGTAGCGCTTCGACGGCTGGAGCCGATCATCCCGGAGGTCGCTGCGGTCGATGTGGCGGGCCTGGGAAGCTCCAAGGGCGGTTCCGGGACGGCGCTGCCGCCGAGGTAGCCTGCCGCGATCCGAACGATCCATGTGCACGCGCATGCAGTACGCCCACGGCCGCATTACCTTGACAGACATAGTACTCTGTCGCACGATGTAGCGGAGGGGGGCGGTATGACAGACACACCGATCAGCAGCGACCTGATCCGCGGACACATCGACACGATCGTCCTCGGGTTGCTCGACTCGCAGGATCGCTACGGCTACGAGATCTGCAAGCAGGTCACGGTGCTCTCGGGCGGCGAGTACGAGCTCAAGGAGCCGACGCTCTACTCGGCATTCAGGCGTCTTGAGGGTCAGGGGCTGATCCGGTCGTACTGGGGCGGGGAGTCTCAGGGCGGGCGTCGCAAGTACTACGCACTCACGGACGAGGGCCGCACGGCCCTCCTGCGCAACATCGAGGACTGGAAGCGAGCGCGCCGACTCATCGACACGCTGCTCGGCGACATCGGTAGGGGGGATTAGCGGTGGACGCTATCAGGAACTACGTGAAGGGCGCATTCCAGGGGGTCGAGCCGACTGCGGAGGTCTTGGAGCAACAGGACGAGGTCGTCGCTGATCTCGCCGCAAAGGTCGAAGACCTTGTGGCCGACGGCAAGTCCGAGGACGAGGCACTCGGGATCGCTCTCGCATCCATCGGCGATCTGACGGTGCTCGCGAGCGAGTTCAGGGCGGCGCAGGCCGCGCGCGCAGCGAAGCCGCCCGAGGGCCCGGCACGGCGCTTCCCCTTGTGGGCGAAAGTCGTCCTTGCGATCGTCGTCGTCCTGGCGGTGCTGACGCTCCTGTCCGGCGCGGCGGGCCTGGCGCTCTACATGCCCTATCGCAACATCATCAGCGAGGTGCGCGAGAAGCCCCACGGCCGGGCCGAGATGCTCGTCGAATACCGCGAGGCCGCGGCCAAGCTCACGCTCCCGCCGGGCATCGTGTTCCCGACGAAGGTGGCAGGAGGAGAGGCGGGTGCGGTCTACTCAAAAGGGTGTGGGACGGTCAGCGCACAGGCATACTGGAGGGGCGCTTGGGCGCGGGAGTGGCTGGACCAGCGTGTGAAGGATCCCGCGCGAGCCGCTGCCGCGCTCCACGTCCTGAGGGACGAGGCCCCGCGGTCCGAGTTCATGACGACCTTTTCGGACGACACCACCCGGGAGTTCTGGGCTCGCTATCTCCAACAGGCCGGGGCCGGCGACCCATCCGGATTCCAGCAGTTCATGGACGCAAACCCGATCCCGCTCGTGAGGGCGCCGTAGAGAGCACGCGCCGCACGCTACAATGAGCCCGCACCGACTCACCGCATCCTCGGAGGCCCGCTCATGATCGATCGCTACACCCGCCCGGAGATGGGCGCCATCTGGTCCCTCCAGAACAAGTTCGAGATCTGGAAGGAGATCGAGGTGCTCGCGTGCGAGGCGCAGGCCGAGCTCGGCGAGTGCGGCATCACGAAGGAAGAGGCGGCGCAGATCCGCGAGCGCGCGGCGTTCGAGGTCGAGCGGATCGACGAGCTCGAGGCGACGCTGAACCACGACGTCATCGCGTTCCTCACCAACATGGCGGAGCACATCGGCGAGCCGTCGAAGTGGGTCCACTACGGCATGACCTCGTCGGACCTCGGCGACACCGCGCTGTGCTGCCAGATGGTCCAGGCGATCGACATCATCATCGCGGACGTGCGCCGCATCGGTGTGGTCTGCAAGCGCCGGGCGTTCGAGACGCGCGACATGCTGTGCGTGGGCCGCACCCACGGCATCCACGCCGAGCCGATGACGTTCGGCATGAAGTTCGGCCGCTGGGCGTGGGCGATGAAGCGCGCCGAGCAGCGGCTGCTGCGCACGCGCGAGATGATCGCGGTCGGCGCGATCTCCGGCGCGGTCGGCACGTACTCCAACATCGACCCGTTCGTGGAGAGCTACGTGTGCGAGAAGCTCGGGCTGACGCCCGACCCGCTCTCCACACAGGTCATCGCCCGCGACCGTCACGCGCAGTACCTCGCCGTGCTCGCCACGCTCGCCGCGACCGCCGAGGAGATCGCCACCGAGGTCCGCGCGCTCCAGAAGACCGACACCCTCGAGGCGGAGGAGCCGTTCACCAAGGGCCAGAAGGGCTCGTCGGCGATGCCGCACAAGCGCAACCCGATCACGGCCGAGCGCATCTGCGGGCTGGCGCGCGTCATCAAGGCCAACGCGCAGGTCGGCTTCGACGACGTGGCGCTGTGGCACGAGCGCGACATCTCGCACTCCGGCGCTGAGCGCGTCGTGCTCGCCGACTCCACCATCGCCACCGACTACATCCTCTCGAAGCTCGAGTGGATACTCGACGGACTCGTGCTCTATCCCGAGGTCATGGTCGCCAACCTCGAGAAGACGCGCGGACTGATCTACTCGTCGCGCGTCCTGCTCGCGCTCGTCGACACGGGCATGCTGCGCGAGGACGCGTACGACGTCGTGCAGCGCGCGTCCATGAAGGTGTGGTCGGACATCCAGAACGCCGAGCCGGGCCCGGGCCTGCGCGACTACCTCGCCGGGGAGCACGACTTCCCGCTCGACTTCGGCACCGTCGAGGCGATCTTCGACCCGCGCGCGTTCCTGACGCGAACGGGCGTGGTGTTCGAGCGGCTGGAAGGGCTGGAGTTCTAGGGGAACCGGGCCGCATGCGGTCCTGAAGGCAGACGACACCAAGGAGAACCCACATGACCCAGGCACAGGCACGACACATCCTCGTCCCGACCGAGGAGCAGGCCAACGAGCTCAAGCAGAAGATCGCCGACGGCGCGGACTTCGCCGACGTGGCTCGCGAGTTCTCGAGCTGTCCGTCGTCCCAGCAGGGCGGCGAACTCGGCACCTTCTCGCCCGGGATGATGGTCCAGGAGTTCAACGACGTGTGCTTCAACGACGAGGTCGGCGTGGTTCACGGCCCCGTGAAGACCCGCTTCGGCTACCACCTCATCGAGGTCACGAAGCGCGGATAGGCCGACGGACTGGCGGCCGTGCACGAGCACGTGCACGTGCGCCAGTACGAGCGCTGGGGCCCGTTCTTCCTGCCCGCGTACGCGATCTCATCGCTGGTCCAGCTCGCGCGCGGCGGCGATCCCTACCGGGACAACCGCTTCGAGCGGCAGGCCTACGCCGAGTCGGTCACAGATCCTCGAGCAGGGTGACCACGTCGGCCTCGCAGGACGCGTCGATGACGAGCATGACGGTGGGTGCCTCGACCGATGTCGCATAGACCTGATTCACGTTGATGGCCTTGTCGGCCAGGCGGCGCGAGATCGTGGCGAGCTGGCCGGGCCGGTTCGGCACCTCAGCGACGACGACGGACCGCAGGTCGACCTCACCGTCGAGCTTCTCGAGCGCTTCGAACGCGCGCTTGTTGTTGCTGGTGATCATCAGGAACTCGCCCATGCCGCCCTTGTCGTACGCGCCGATGGCCAGGATGTTGACGTCCGCGGTCCACAACGCCTCGGTCACGTCCGCCAGCAGGCCGACGCGGGTCGGTGCCTTGAACATGAGCTCATTGCGCAACTCGACTTTCGCCATGACGGCTCCTCCTCGATAGTGTTCGTCTGACGGGTTCATACCTCGCCGTCATGAAGGGCAACCGCCGACGCTGGAGAAGGGGCACTCCGACCGTGACCGCCGAACCCGCCCTCCCGATCATCCGGCGCGCGACGCCGGCGGACGCGACCGCACTCGCGGAGTTCGCCGCATACGTCTACGCGGAATCGTTCGCCGCCGACACGCCTCCGGCCGATCTCGACCTCTTCTTGCGCGAGACGTATTCCACCGCGGTCCAGGAGGCGGAACTGCGCGACGCGGCCATCTCCACCTACGTCGCCGAGGAGGCCGACGGGGCGCTGGTCGCCTTCTTCCAGGTCCGCGTCTCGCGCGTGCCGCCGGGCGTCGCCGACCCCGATGCGCTCGAGCTCGGGCGCTTCTACGTCTCGTCGAGCCGGCACGGGAGCGGGCTGGCCCAGCGGCTCATGGAAGCCGCGGTCGCCGAGGCGGCATCTCGGGGCGCCGCGACGCTGTGGCTCAGCACGTGGGAGATCAACGGCCGCGCCAGGGCCTTCTACGAGAAGCGCGGCTTCGTCGAGGTCGGGAAGCGCGAGTTCGTCGTCGGCACGGACGTGCAGATCGACCGCGTGATGATCGTCAGCATCGGCTGAGATCTCCCGCTGCGCTAGCCCAGCAGCGCCTGCGCCGCCCACAGCGCGATCATGCCGCACGCCAGAGTGGCGATGACGTTCCGGGTGCGCCAGGCGATCGCCAGCGCGACCACCCCGGCGATCACGCGTGCGGGCGCGAAGGCGTAGACCCCGCCGCTCTTGAGGTACAGCACGCTCGGCACGACGAGCGCGGTCAGCGCCGCCACCGGCACGTACCGCAGCAACCGCTTCGCCCAGGGCGGCGATGGGACCTGTCCGTGCAGCATGATCGGCAGACTCCGCATGGCCCACGTGCCTATCGCGAGGACACCGATGACGAGCCAGAAGGTGGCGACGCGGCTCATCGTTCCTCCTCCGTCTCAGGACCGTGGAACGCGGCACCCGTGATCATCCCGATGAGCATCGCGACGAGCAGTCCCGTCTGCATCGGCATGATCGGCACGAGGATCGCCGCCGAGATGCCGGTGACGACCGCCACGGTGATCGAGAGCCGGTCTTTCAGCGTCGGGGCCAGCAGCGCGAGGAAGACGAGCGGCACAGCGAAGTCGAGCTGCCACGACGTCGGGATGAACGACCCGAGCAGCGCTCCTGCGATGCTCGAGAGCTGCCATACGCTCGCCAGCGCGAGCCAGCATCCGATGTAGTACGCCACGACGTCGACGTCCTCGCGGAACCGGCCGCGCGTCATCGTCGTCGCGTAGTTCTGGTCGACGAGCATGTGGCCGAGCAGCGGCCGCAGCCGTGGCGACGCATCTGCCAGCACCGGCGCGATCGACGTCGAGTAGATGAACATGCGCGCGTTGACCACGAGCGCCGTGCCGAGGACGACGAAGAGCGGTGCGCCTTCGCCGAAGAGCGTCGTGGCGACGATCTGGGAGGCACCGGCGTTGACGAACAGCGACATGCCGACCGCCTCTGCGAGCCCGAACCCGGCCTGGATCACCGCGGCGCCGGCGACGAGACCGAACGGCACGATGCCGAGCAGGATCGGCGCCACGTCTCTGGCCCCGGCGATCATCGATTGGTTCCTGCGGGACATCGGCGCTCCTCGCCCAAGGGAGACGCGATGGTAGCACGGTGCCGCGCGAGCGAGAGGGTCTAGAGCGTGAGGCGCATCCAGCGGATGTCCGGGTACGGCATGTCGTCCCGGTACGGGCGCCACTCCACGTAGCCGAGCGACTCGTACAAGCCCTGCGCGAGCGGGAACATCTCGGCGTTCGTGGTCAGTACGAGCGACTCGTACCCGAGGCGCCGTCCTTCTTCCTCGGATCGCTTCGCGAGTGCGCGCCCGACGCCGGCGCCGCGGAATCGCGGCCGCACGAACATGCGCTTGAGCTCGCCGGCCGTCTCCGCCCCCGTGCCGGGGATGCGCGCCGGCTCGGGCACCGGCTGCAGCCCGAGCGCGCCTGCCGGCTCTCCGTGCGCGTACGCCAGCATGAGTGACCCCCGCGGAGGCGCGTACGGGCCCGGGAGCCCGGCGATCTCGTCGGCGATCCAGCCCGTGGAGATGTCCCAGCCCAGCTCGGCCGCGTACTCGCCGAACAGCGCCCGGACGGCGTCGATCTCGTCGGGAGTCGTGGCCTCGACTATGTGTACCGGTTCAGACATAGAGAGAAGTGTACCCGCGTGCGGCGGTACCGCCCGCGTCGCTGGCGGTATAGTCACCTCTGCACCCCGCATTGCCCCGCCCGCCCGAAAGGACGCACCCATGCGCGCGAACATCGTATTGACCCTCACCGGTCCCGACCGTATCGGTGTGGTCGAGGAAGCCACCCGCGTGCTGCTCGGCCTCGAGGGCAACATCGAGAACAGCCGGATGGTGCATCTGGGTGGGGAGTTCGCGATCCTCGCGCTCGTCTCGCTGCCGGAGGTCCACATCGTGGCGCTCGAGCGAGCGTTCGCGCAGATGGTCGGGCAGGGCTACAAGTTGACCGTCACCGCGACGGAGAAGGCGGAGCCCGTCGCGGCCGCGCAGTACCGCATCGAGGTGGAGGGCGCCGACCACGAGGGCATCATCAACGGCATCGCCCGCGCGATCTCGCAACTCGGTATCAGCATCGAGACGATGGACACGGCCACATCCGAGGCTCCTGTCAGCGGCGCCCCGCTCTTCTCCATGAACGCACTCGTGGCCGTTCCGCGGGACCTGACCGGCCCGGACTGGCGTGCCGAGCTCAGCGCCGCTGCCGCCGATGCGGACGTGGATCTCTCCATCACCGCGGTCGGGGAGTAGCCCGGCCCTCGGCTCAGCGAGCCGCGTCGGGCTTGGGGCGACCGGCGTCCTCCGGGTGCAGCCGTCGATACAGCAGCATGGAGTAGATGAAGGTCACCGGCAGGATGGCGAGAGCCGAGGCCATCAGGATCACGAACCCCCACGGAGGGGGCAGGAGCGTGCCCATGATTGAAAGCGCTCCGGCGACCGCGAACAGTCGCCCACCCAAGCGGTTCGTCCGCGTCCAGACCGTGTCGTCTGACAGCGTCCATGCCGAGCGCACGCCGAGCGTCCAGTTGAGTTTCACGCGTCCCATGTAGTTGCCGATCACCACGAGCATCATTCCGACACCGCCCAGGGCGAGCCGGTCGATCGGCAACGACGTGTAGAACGCGGCCGCGAGCCCGCCGAGGAACATTAGAAGGAACAGCGCCACCGTCAGGTCGAGCACCAGGAAGTAGATCGGCTTGGACCTGTACAGGTTGGCGCGCTTCGGGTCGATGAGCGGCATCAGCATGAACAGCGCGTAGATGCCGAGCGCGCTGAGCGGCTCGCCGAAGACGTTGGCGAGAGACGTAGGCTCCCACCTGTCGATCTGGCCCGCCGCGTTCCAGTGCATCGGTATGCGGTCGGGAAGGCTGGGGTAGACCCAGGCGCCGACCGCGAACATCACGGCGATCATCACGAGCGGGAGTACGGGCATCTCTTTCAGCTTCATCGGTCGGATCCCCCTTCGTCCTTCTCGCCGAGGAACCCGAGGGTGTAGGCGAGCAGGTCCTGGAACACGGTCGTATCGAGCGAGTAGACGATCTCCTGGCCGCGCCTCTCGGCGGCGACGAGTCCCGCGTGCTTGAGCGCCGACAGGTGATGCGAGATGGATGGCTTCGACATGTCGAAGTTGTCGGCTATCGTGCCTGCGGTCAGGTCCCCCCTCTGAAGCAAGGCGAGGATGCCCCGGCGCGTCGGGTCGGCGAGCGCTTTGAATACATCACCCTGCATCGCGTGCCCTCGCTCGATTAGACGTTTAGATAGATATCTAAATAACACCGAGCGGCCGGGCCAGTCAAGGCGCGTCGCCGTCAGCCTCAGCAGGTGTCGTATCCTGCAACAACCCCACCTGCGTTGTCCGACGCAGCTGTTCCTGCTCACGAAGCCCTATAGAGGATGCCCGTGCCCACCGCTCCCGTACGGACCACATCAGTCCTGCCGCTGCTCTCGCTCGCCGGCGCCGTCTTGTTCTGGGGGACGAGCTTCGCCGCGACGAAGGTCGCGCTCGACAGTTTCCCGCCGATGACGGTGATCTTCCTGAGGATGGCCGTCGCGGCTGTCGCTATCGTGCCGTTCTGGCGCAGGTTCCCCAAGCCGGAGTACCGCAGAGGCGACTGGAAGCTGCTCCTGTTCGCGGGGCTGTGCATCCCGTGTCTGTACTACCTGCTCGAGGGCTATGCGGTCGTGTTCACGACGTCGAGCCAGGCAGGTGTGATCTCCGCGATCGTCCCGCTGCTCGTGGGCGCCGGCGCATGGCTGTTCCTGAAGGAGCGGCTCGGGGCGCGGGCGGCCGTGGCGATCGCGGTGTCGCTCGTCGGCGTCGCGATGCTGTCGTTCGGCGGAAGCGCGCAGGAGTCGGCTCCCAACCCGCTGCTCGGCAACACGCTCGAACTGCTGGCGATGGTCTCCGCGGCCGGCTCGATGCTGACCGTCAAGCATCTGAGCGACCGCTACGACCCGTGGCTGCTCACCGGCATGCAGGCGATCGTCGGGACGGTGTTCTTCGCCGTTCCGGCGCTGCTGTCGGAGACTCCGGCATGGGCCGCGATACCGTGGGAGGCGTGGGCGAGCGTCGCCTATCTGGGCGTCTTCGTCAGTCTCGGGGCATTCGGTCTGTACAACACGACGCTGGCGGGCATGCCGGCCGGGCGCGCCGCACTCTCGATCAACCTGATCCCGGTCGTGGCGCTCGCGGCGGGGTGGTTGGTTCGCGGCGAGGAGCTGAACGCGCTGCAGGCCGTCGCGTGCGCGGTCGTGGTCGGCGCCGTCGTCTATGCGGAGACCGGCCCCAAGGCGGTCATCGACCCGGGCGCGGCGACACCGGGTGCCGCAGCGATCGAGTCCGCCGCGCCTGCCGAGGCTGACCACTCCCGCCGCTGAGCGGCGCCCGGGGCCTCGGCTTCGGGTACACATTCCGTGGTGGCGGTTCGACCCCAAGGGAGTGATACCGATGAGCGACATCATCGTCTGGGTGGACATCCCGGTCGTCGATCTCGAGCGCGCGCGGGCGTTCTACAGCGCGGTGACCGGCTACCCTGTCGGTCTCCTGCCGGGCATGGGGACCCCGATCGGGGTCATCGGCGGGCCCGATGACGGCGTAAGTGCCGATCTCTACGAAGGCGGGGAGCCGACGCACGACGGCCCGACCGTGTACCTGGGATCCGGCGGCGACATCGACGGCATGCTCGCGCGCGTCGTCGAGGCGGGTGGGAAGATACTCAGGGAGAAGCAGTTGATGGGCGACGTGGTCGGCTGGGTCGCCTTCATAGAGGACACCGAGGGCAATCGGATAGGCATCCAGCAGCCGGCCTGAC
>JAUSAU010000024.1 GCA_030652345.1 Coriobacteriia bacterium | reverse complement strand
TCCACGCCCGGCTTGAGCGTGCCCGAGACGACCTTCACGAAGTTGATGCGGCCGACGTAGGGGTCCGAGAGCGTCTTGAACACGTGTACGGCCACCTCGCCATCGGCAGAGAACGGGACCTTCGTGCCGTCGACGGTGGTGAGCGGACCGTGCGCGGTGGGCTGCGGGAAGAAGGTGACGATGTCGTCCATCAGGTCCTCGACGCCTTGCATGGTGGTCGCCGAACCCACGAAGACGGGGATGAAGAGGCCCTGTGCGATCGCCTTGTCGAGCAGGACCTCGAGCTCCTCCTGCGTGAGGCGTTCGCCCTCGAGGTACTTCTCCATCAGCTCGTCGTCGGCTTCCGCCACCAGCTCGCAGAGCTTCTCGCGGGCGGCCTCGGCGGTGTCGGCCATGTCGGCAGGGATCTCGAGGATCTCCTCCTGCTCGCCCTCGTGGTGGTACGCCTTCATGCGGATGATGTCGATGACGCCCCGGAAGTCCTGCTCGGCGCCGAGGGGGATCTGCACCGCGCCGACCCGGTGGCCGAAGGCGGCCGCGAGGGCCTTCATCGCCGCGTCGAAGTCGGCGTGCTCCTTGTCCATGCGGTTGATGAAGACCGCCTTGGCGATGCCCATCTCATCGGCGAGCCTCCAGAGCTTGCGCGTCTGCACCTGGGGACCGGCGACCGCGTCCACCACGAACAGCGCCATCTCGGCGGCCTCCATGCCGGCGACAGCATCGCCGATGAAGTCGGCGTAGCCGGGGGTGTCGATGACGTTGATCTTGACGCCCTTGTGCTCGACCGGGGCCATCGCGAGGTTCAGTGTGATCTTGCGCTTGATCTCCTCGGCCTCGTAATCGAGGTTGGAGTGGCCGTCGGCCACGCTGCCGAGACGCTTGGTCTGTCCGGCCATGAAGAGCATCGCCTCGGCGAGTGATGTCTTGCCCGCATCTCCATGGCCAAGAAAGACGACGTTCCGGACGTTCTCCGTGCTGGACGCTCCCATGAGCAACGCCTCCTCGTGCGACACGCGACGGATACCGGACGGGCCGGTCTCAACGGCGCGCGTATGTCGCGTGCGAAGCGCGACGGCGGTCCGACGAGGGGCCCGGTTCACGCGATGCGCCGGTCGCCCGATGGAGGGCGGCGGCGTGATGCACACGATAGCACAAGCACCGCAGGCCGAAGGGCCGTCCGGGACACTGACGCGCGCGTCACTCACTGTTAGAATGGGGCGGCCGCGGGGCGTCCGGCGGCGCCGTGATATCCCACGTCTGTGTGGAGGCCGAGTGAAGTTCGCGCTATCCCATCGCTGTGCGGTCGTGTTGTTGTCCGTCCTGCTCGCGATCACTGCTGCCACGCTGGGTGGTTGTTCGACGACGGCTTCGACCGAGACCGAGTCCGACCAGATGCACGCCAATGCGCCGCTGGAGCCTTCGGAGAGTACCGAGGAGTCGGCGGCTGTCTTCGAGGAGGAGACCATGCACGTATCGACCGTGAACGTCACCGGCACCGAGACCGCGACCATCGAGACATCCAAGGGCACCATTAAGCTGGAGTTCTACCCGGCCGATGCCCCCAATACCGTCGCGAGCTTCATCGAGCTCGCCGATTCGGGCTTCTACAACGGTCTGAAGTTCCACCGCGTCGTCCCGAACTTCGTCGCCCAGGGTGGCGACCCGCTCACCCGTGACCTCTCCGTCGAGCAGGTCCGGGCAGGCGTCGGTGGCGCAGGGACCGGCGGACCGGGGTGGACGCAGAAGGCCGAGTTCAACAGCCGCAAGCACGAGACGGGTACGCTCGCGATGGCGCGGGCGCGCGAGGTCGATTCGGCGGGTTCGCAGTTCTACATCTGCCTGGCGCCGCAGCCGTCTCTCGACGGTCAGTACACTGTGTTCGGCCAGGTCACCGAGGGGATGGACGTGGTGCAGGCCATCGAGGTCGGCGACGCGATCGAGTCCATCACCATCGAGCGCTAAAGGGGGCACGCGTTGGACCAGACTCGCCTTGAGGCAGCAGAGGCCGCGTACGCGGCTGGCGATTGGACGACCGCGGCCCGCGAGTACCTCGGCGCTGCTGCGGGCGAGACCCAGGGAAGCGGCTATGCCTTCCATCGTGCCGGCAATGCGCTCATGAAGCTCAAGCGTCTCGATGACGCCTGCGCCGTGTACGATCGCGCGATGCTCGACGACGACTACCCCGACGGGGCGACCGTGTCGTGCAACCTCGGCACGGCAAAGGTCTCTCGGGGCACGTACGATGAGGCCGCGCGTGCGTTCCAGCGCGCGCTCGACGACACGGGGTATGCCGCCCGATACAAGGCATTGCAGGGTCTGGGCGGCGCGTTCTACGAGATGGGACGCATCGAGGACTCCGCCGAGGCGTACCGGCAGGCGGCGCTCGACGGCGGGAATCCCGACCCGGGCAAGGCGCTCAACAACCTCGGCCTGTGCTTCGTCGCGCTCGATCGGTCCGAGGATGCCGTCGAGGCCTACAGGGCTGCCGTCGAGCTCCCGGGCTACAAGGGTCGCGGCCGCGCAGCGGCAAACCTCGGGATGGCGTATGCATCCCTCGGACTTCACGACCGTGCGGTGGCGTCGTTCGAGCGGTCACGGGATGAGCTCGGCCACACGTTCTCCCCCTCGGTCGATGCCGCATACCGGGCGAGCCTGGCGGCTCTGGGGAGTACCGGGCCCGCGCTGGAGTCGGATCGCGTGGAGGGGTGGACCACCGGAGAGATGGCGCCGGTCCCCTCGGCCAAGACGTACGACTTCACCGACGATTCCGACGAGGATGTGGAGCGGTTCTTCAGCAGGACCGACACCGAGATGAAGGTGGCCGACCGCGATGCCCGCCGACGTGAGCGCAGCGAGCGTCCGCCGAAGCGTGCGGGCTGGGTCACCGGCCTGATGTGGGCCGCGCTCGCCGTTGTTGTAGTGGCCGGACTGGCCGGCGGCTACCTGTACGGCCTCGGGTACCCGACGCAGCAGATGACGGTGAACGGCGTCATGGAAGCGTACGCGGATGGGGACGACGTGACGTCGTACTGGGTGGCGGTGCCGGCGACCGATGTTGAGAAGGCCATGTCGAGCCTGCCCACCGAGTGGGTCTCCTACGAGATCGGCGGCGTCGAGCGTTCCGCGCGGACCTCGAAAGTCGATGTGACCGTGACACTCGATCGCGGCGGAGTGGTCACCTATCAGGTGTCGCTGGCGCGAGAGGGCGTCGGGTGGAAGGTCAACGGTGTCTCGACCTCGTTCAACTCCATGGACGGCGGAGTCTAGAGCATCGGGCCGGTGTTATGCGGCATGTTGCGCGAGAACGCCGGTTGATGCACAGTGTCCGAATCGTCTGTCGATAGTATCTAAGGAGCACGCGTGAGCCAGAAGACCTACTGCATGATCAAGCCCGATGCCGTCGCGCGCGGACTCGTCGGCCAGATAGTCGGCCGTTTCGAGGCCGTCGGACTCACCGTCGAGCGCCTCGAACTCGGCATGGTGACCCTCGAGCAGGCCGCTGCGAACTACGCCGAGCACGAGGGCAAGCCGTTCTACGAGGGCCTCGTTGCGTACATCACCTCAGGTCCGGTGGCGAAGATGGTTCTCAGTGGTCCGGAGGCCGTCATCGTCGTCCGCAAGCTCATGGGTGTGACCAATCCGAGGGACGCTGCTCCCGGTACGATCCGCGGCGACTTCGGCCTCACTCTCGACGCGAACGTGGTGCATGGCTCGGACTCGCCGGAGAGTGCCGAGCGTGAGATCTCGATCTTCTTCGGCTAGCGTCGCGGCGGGACTGCTCCGGGGTCGACGACACACCGGTCGCCAGCGCGGCCGGTGTGTGTTTACAGGGAAGGCCATGTAGACGCCGAATTCTGGTGACCTATACGCGGTATTCGCGCCGACAAGTGGCACGAACAGGGAGGGATACACGTGGGAAGAGCCGTGTTCAGGGGTGGGGTACACCCGCCTGAGCACAAGGACGCGACCGCCGACTCGCCGGTGGAGTGGGCTCCCTTGCCCGCGCGCCTCGTGGTGCCGCTCAGCCAGCACCTGGGCGCGCCGTGTAAGGCGACCGTCGCCGCGGGCGATCGGGTCGAACGTGGGCAGGTCGTGGGCGACGTCGAGGCCATGGTCTCCTCGCCCGTGCACAGCCCCGTGAGCGGCACGATCGCCGAGATCGGGCCCACGCTGACAGCCGGAGGATCGGTGGTCGGGTGCGTGGTGATCGATCGTGATGAAGGGCAGGACCTCGACTCGTTCGTGGCGGTCCCTGAGGCTGAGGATCGGCGGGCGCGCGTACGGGCCGCCGGCATCGTCGGCATGGGAGGCGCGACGTTCCCGACCATGGTGAAGCTGACGCCGCCCAAGGGCATGGACATCACCACGGTCATCCTGAACGGGTGCGAATGCGAGCCGTTCCTCACGTGTGACCACCGGCTCATGCTCGAGCAGCCCGAGCGCGTGATCGCGGGCGCGGGCTACATCCGCGACATGGTGGGCGCGCAGCGCGTGGTCATCGCGGTGGAGTCGAACAAGCCCGATGCGGCCGCTGCTTTGAAGGCGGCGGCCCCGGAGGGTATCGAGGTCACCGTGCTTCCCACCCGGTATCCGCAGGGTGCGGAGAAGCAACTCATCTACGCCCTCGTGAAGAAGGAAGTCCCTCACGGCAAACTGCCAGCCGCTGTCGGCGTGATAGTACACAACGTCGCCACGGCGGTCGCGATCGCCGATGC
>JAUSAU010000111.1 GCA_030652345.1 Coriobacteriia bacterium | reverse complement strand
ATGGCGACGGGGGAGTACGTGTCCGGTTCAGCATCGGCCAGCAGGATGACGTGAACGAGTCCGTCGTCGGGTCCGGCTTCGACCGGGTGGACGGGTGTCGAACGCCCGAGGAGGGAGGGAAGCGCCGCGGCCGCGAGGGCGAACCCTCCAAGAAGCGCCCCGACGGCGATGAACGTCGCGGCGACGGACGCGTCGAAGCGCGCTGTGGCCCACCAGATGGTGCCCACCGATCCGCACAACACGGCGGCCGACACGAGCCCCACGAGCGCCGTCATCCACATCGATCGGCGCGGGACGACGAGGGCGACGGCGAGTGATCCGCCGCCCGTCACGCCTGATACGAGCAGGAGGCCCCACGCCAGGATCGTCACAGCGCCTCCCGTCCGGTCTCGATGGTGCCCGCCGTTTCCATCATAACCTGCGACGGGTATATCACCGACGATGGTCGAGGGGTTGCTCAAGATACCCTATGGGGTATACTAGGTCCGCAATGGAAGTCGAAGCTAGGAGTGCGACATGAGCGATTTCGTCCACGAGGTCGGCGGCGCCGATTTCGATACCGTCGTCCTGAAGTCCGATGTGCCCGTGCTGGTGGACTTCTGGGCGCCGTGGTGTGGCCCGTGCCGCATGGTGGGGCCTGAGTTCGAGAAGCTGGCGAAGGCGCACGGGGCCAAGGCGAAGTTCGTGAAGCTCAACGTCGATGAGGCAGGGGAGATCGCTGCCCGCTACGGCGTGATGAGCATACCGACCATCGGTAAGTTCGATGGCGGCGCCATGACGTCCCACATCGTGGGCGCTCGCGGAGCGGACGCCATGGCGCGGGAGTTCGGCCTCGTCTGACGCCACCCGACGGCGGCCCCGTTGCTCGTTCCGATGCGCGCAGGTGGCTCGGTCGACGCGATGCTGCGTATACTTGGCGCTCGGATGTCGAGTCCGTTCGAGAGGCGGGGGACGTTTGAGCGCGGAGCCGACAGGCGGAGCCGGGAGCGTAGGTTCGCCGGAGTACGACTACCGCAGGGAGTCCGCGCGGACGTTCGAGGACGCCGTGGCGGCGGTCGAACGCGAGATCCTGGCGCAGGGCTTCTCGGTGCGCGTGGTTCACGATATCCAGGCGACGCTCGCCGCCAAGGGGTTCCGCGTCAAGCCCATCAGGATCTACGAGGTGGACGGGACGCCGGCTATCGTCGAGAGTCTGTGCGCCGATTCGCCGGAGTGCCCGATCGAGCGTCTGATGCCCTGTCGCATCAACGTCTTCGTCGAGCACGGGTCCACGGTGATCACGGTGCTGCGACCGACGTTGCTCTGCCGGGTCTTCCCGGAGGCGCGGCTCGACAGCGTCGCACGAGGGCTCGAGGCGCTCCTGCTCGGTGTGGTTGACTCGGCTGCATGACGGATGCCGCACCTATACGCGTACAGAGAAGGGGCCGCGCACGATGCGCGGCCCCTTCTGCATACCGTGTGCGACAGGTGGTCAGTCCTCTGCGGGAACCTGCCAGGTCTCCGGAAGGTTCACGTAGCGCAGCAGCACCGCGAGGGCCTCGTCGACGACCTCCTCGCGCGTCTGGGCTTCGCCTGAGATGAGGCAGTCCTTCATCGAGTGGCCGATTATGAGCAGGCCGACTTGGTTCAGCGCCGATTTCGCGGCCATGACCTGCGTCAGGACGGCATCGCAGTTCTTGCCCGACTCGACCATCGCCTGCAGTCCGCGAACCTGTCCCTCGAGTCGCTTGAGCCGATTGAGGATGCGCCGACGCTCTTCATCCGTGGTCGTCTGCGTTGTGGCCTGCGTGGTGCTGTCCGTCATTGCGTCCTCCGCATGCTGAGGGTATCGTTTCTGGCTGGTCGCGCCTCATGATCAGGAGGCCAATTATACCCCTAGGGGGTATGCCACTCAAGTACGTACCGTCGACGCGGACAGCTCCGGCGCCGCGTCCGCCTCCGGGGGACACATCCAGTGGGCTATACGAAGCATTCGGCCGGCACGGACGAGGCCCGCACGGGGCGCGTCAAGTTCGTGCTCTGGGTCATCCTGTTCCTGAACCTCGGCGTCGCTGCGGCCAAGGTGATATGGGGGACGCTGTCCGGCTCCGTATCGATGCAGGCAGACGGGTTCCATTCGACATTCGACGGGCTGAGCAACGTGGTCGGCCTCGTCGGGATGAGTCTCGCATCACGTCCCGCGGACGACGACCACCCCTACGGGCACCCGAAGTACGAGACCTACGCGTCGGCGGTGATCGGCGCGATGCTGCTGCTGGCTGCCTGGCGCGTCGGCAGCGAGGCCGTCGACAAGCTGATCCACCCCGGTGCGCCGCCGGTGATCGGGTGGCAGTCGTTCGCCATCATGTTCGGGACGCTTGCGGTGAACTTCGGCGTGACCATGTGGGAGCGGTACGAGGGCAAGAAGCTGCGCAGCGACCTGCTGATCGCCGACGCCAGCCACACCGGTTCCGACATGCTCGTCTCCTCCGGCGTCATCGTCGGTCTGGTGCTCGTCAAGTACTTCAACCTGGGGCTCGCCGACCCGATCATCGCCCTGCTGGTGGCGCTCGCGATCGTCTACACCGCGTGGGGCGTCTTCAAGCAGGCGAGCGACACGCTGTCCGACAGCGCGCGCATCCCCGTCGAAGAGATCTGCGCAGTCGCGCTGGCCGTGCCGGGTGTGCTCGGGTGCCACGGCATCCGTACCCGTGGCACCGAGTCGCTCGTGTACGTCGACATGCACGTCCAGGTCGACGCCGCTCTCTCCGTAGCCGCAGGCCACGAGGTGGCTGAGGCAGTCGAGCGCACCGTGGCCGAGCGCTTCGAGCAGGTCGGCGACGTCATCGTGCATCTTGAGCCGCTGGATGAGTACCAGCAGGCCAAGACAGCAAGCGCTCCCGGCGAACCGGTCGGGGACCTGTCGGATCCGGGCGCGTGACGCGCACCGACGGCCCGCGGCCGCTTCGCGGCTACCTGCTGGCCGCACTCGCTGCGGCGTGTTGGGCCACCGGCGGCCTGACGGCCGACTGGCTCTTCACCTCACCGTCGGCCGCGACGGCCGCGTGGATCATCCCCCCGCTCGGGATCAGCGTCGAGCCGCCTGCGCTCTCCGGTGCCCGCGCGCTCGCGGCCTTCGTCCTGCTGGCCGTCTATCTCGCCACGTTCCGGCGCAAGGATCTCGCGGTCTCCGTCCGCGACCTGCCGTTCCTCGCGGTCTTCGGTGTCGCCGGCCTGGCGCTCGTCCACTTCACGTACTTCAAGACGATATCGATCACGGGGAATCCCGCCACAGCCATCCTCTTGGAGTATATGGCGCCGGTGCTCGTCCTCCTCGTGAGTGTCCTCTTCCTCGGGCAGCGGTTCAGGTGGTCCCTGCCCATCGGCGTCGCGCTGTCCGTGGCGGGATGCGCGCTCGTCGTCGGCGTCTTCGGAGGCGCCGGGCCTGCGATCCCGCTCGAGGGCGTGCTGTGGGGCCTGCTCTCGGCGGTCTTCTTCGCGGGCTACTCGTTGATCGGCAGCGTGGCGGCCAAGCGCTTCACCCCATACACGCTGCTCGTGTGGGGGCTGCTGTTCGCGGCGCTGTTCTGGCTGCTGGTCCTGGGGCCGGCGCCCGTCCTGGCGCTGTTCGCCGAGCCGAAGACGGCCCTCGCCGTCCTGTTCATCGCGGTCGTGAGCACCATCGTCCCGTTCGGCGCGTTCCTCACCGCCCTCCATCACATACCGCCGACCAACGCGACGGTGACGTCGACGATCGAACCCGTGCTGGCCGCGATCGGAGCGTACCTGCTCATGGGCAAGGCGCTGTCGTTCTCCCAGATCCTCGGCGGCGCTCTCGTCCTGGTCGCGATCGTCATCATCCAGCGTCGAGAGGCGCCGCAGCCTGAGGTCCCGCCGCTCGGCGTGTGATCTTCGCCCCCCCGCCGGCCGTTCTCCACGGCTTCTTCGCACCAACAGCGCGCAAATCGGGGATAATCAGACTGGTACGGAGTTTGCTGTCTTTTCGCCCTCCGCGGGCGAGGCGAGGCGACCATGGAACTGTCCCACAGGCCCGAACTCAAGCAGAAGGTCACACTCTCCCCGCAGGTCTACCAGGGGCTGAGCATCCTCGCCATGCCGATCACGGAGTTGCAGAACCTCGTCGAGATGGAACTGCTCGAGAACCCGGTGCTCGAGGTCGAGGAGTTCGATGAGGGGCCCGAGGAGGCCGAGGAGGAGCGCACCGAAGAGGACGACCGCGCCTGGGACGAATGGCTCGATCGCTACGAGGACCTCGACACGTCGGAGCCGGTCGTTCCGCGCGACCCGAACGCCGAAGCCGTCGATACCGAGGAGTTCGTCGGCTCGGTCCAGTCCTTCGATGACTACCTCCTTCAGCAAGTCGCGATGATCGATCTCGACGAGGCCACCGCTCGTGCCGCGCGCGCCATCATCGGCTCGCTCGACGACGACGGTTTCTTCTGCGTACGGCTCGAGGAGGTCGCGGCGGTGGCGCAGGTCGAGGTCGCCGTTGCCGAGAAGGCCCTCTTCGTCGTGCAGCAACTCGACCCGCCGGGCGTCGGTGCCCGCACGCTTGCGGAGGCGCTTGCGATCCAGATGGAGTATCTGGGCCTCGTTGAGCCGAATCTCACACGCATCATCGAATCCCACATGGACGACGTGGCGGCCAGCCATTACCGGAAGGTCTCCCGCGCACTGCACGTCGACGAGGACGAGGTGCGGCGGCTCGTCGACACACTCCGTACCCTCAACCCGCGGCCGGCCGGCGCGTTCTCTCCCGGCCCGTCACCCGGCTACATCGTCCCCGACGTCACGATCCGGCGCTTCGACGACGGGTGGGCCATCATCCCGAACTCGGAGTCGGTACCCACGCTTCGCGTGAGTTCGAAGTACCGCTCGATGCTGCGGGAAGGCTCGGGCGCCGACAAGGACACGGTCCGCTATCTGAAGGACAAGATCCGCTCGGCTGAGACCTTCATCCGCAACGTCGACCGGCGAAAGGACACGGTGAGCCGCATCGCGGCCATCGTCCTCGAGGTGCAGGCGGAGTTCTTCGAGGACGGCAAGGGGCCGCTGCGCCCCCTGCGGCTCGAGGATGTGGCGGTGGAGATCGGTGTCCACCTCTCCACCGTCAGCCGCGGCGTGACCGGCAAGTACATGCACACGCCGTACGGGATGTTCGAGCTCACGCACTTCTTCTCCGGCGGCTACCGGACCGCATCGGGCATGGATGTCGCGGCCACGTCGGTCAAGGGGCGTCTCAAGGAGATGCTGCTCGCCGAGGACGCCACGCACCCGCTCTCGGACCAGCGGATCGCCGAGATGCTCTCCGACGAGGGCATCCCGGTCGCGCGCAGGACCGTCGCGAAGTACCGCGAGGAGATGGGCATCGAGCCATCCTGGGCGCGGAAGCGGCGCTGACATGGACCGACGCGGCGTCGAGGTGACTCCCGGGCAGGAGCAGCGGGACCTTCGCAGGCGACAGCAGCTCCGCGATGTCATCATCCTGGCCATCATGCTGGCGGTCATCACCGCGCTGCACACGTTCACCAACGACAACACCACGACACAGCGCGCTCTCCACGACTTCTACCGGCGCCTGTACTACGTCCCGATCCTTTACGCGGCGTTCATCTTCGGCCTGCGCGGCGGTCTCGCGACCGCGGTGGCATCGGCGCTCCTCTATGCGCCCTATGTGAGCATCGGGACCGCCGGCCTGTTCGGCCTGCCTCCCGACAACGTCCTCGAGATGGTCATGTACTTCGCCATGGGCACCGCGTTCGGCCGTCTGCGCGACATCGAGGAGAAGCGTACGAGCGACCTGCGGCAGGTCTCGAGCAAGCTCGAGGACGCCTACCGGGTGCTCGAGGAACGCGCGATGCAGCTGATCTCGATCCAGGACTACACCCAGTCGATCCTGCGCTCCGTCACCTCCGGTGTGGTGACCGTCGGCCCGGATGCGTCGATCGCCACGGTGAACCCCGCCGCCGAGCGCATCCTGGGCGTGAACGAGGAGCAGTTGGTGGCCCGCGCGCTCGGCGCGACGTTCCGCGACGACGGCGGATTGACGCTCGACGTGCGCAAGGTCCTGGAGGGACGCAGTCCCCGGACCATGCGGGACGTGACACTCACGACCGCCGGGGGCAAGGTCGTGCACACGCAGGCCTCCGTGTCCCGAATGCGCGACATCGGCGGTCGCAAACTCGGCGCGGTCGTCACGATCGAGGACGTCTCCGACATCCGCGCCCTCACTGACCAGCTGATACGGGCTGACCGGCTCGCCGCGATGGGTGAGCTGACCGCGGGCGTCGCTCACGAGGTGCGCAACCCGCTCGGCATCATCAGGGCATCCGTCCAGCTCATGGAGGATGCGGAGTGCAGTCGCGAGCGAGTGCACGAGGCGGCCGAGGTCATCAAGCAGGAGATCGACCGACTCGACAAGGTCATCAAGGCGCTCCTCGACTTCGGCCGGCCCGCTCAGCCGACGATGCGCCCGGTCGATGTCCGCCAGGTGCTCGAGGAGGTCGTCCTGTTCTCCCGCACCTTCGCGAGCAGGGGCAAGGTCGACATCGCCGAGGAATACGGACCCGGCGTCCCCGACGTGTTCGCGGATCCCGAGCAGCTCAAGCAGGTCTTCGTCAATCTCATCAGCAACGCGGTCCAGGCGATGGCTGAGACCGGTGGCGACCTGGTGGTCGCCACGGGTGCCGACGACGGCTTCGTCTTCGTCAGGTTCACCGACGACGGCCCCGGCATCGAGGCCGACATGCTGGGCAAGGTGTTCGACCCGTTCGTCTCGACGCGCGATGATGGCACCGGGCTGGGTCTGACCATCGTGCACCGCATCGTCGACGACCACGACGGGCACATAGAAGTCGCGAGCGAGCCCGGAGCCGGTACGGCGTTCACCGTCTGGCTGCCGGCACTGCAATAGGAAGGGGTTGACGTGGCGAAGCGCGTGTTGATCGCCGACGACGAGAAGAACATGCGCTGGGTCCTGGGCGAGGCGCTCACGGCCGAGGGCTACGACGTGATCGAGGCCGCCGACGGGAAGGAAGCGCTGGCGGCGATCGATGAGAGCGAGCCCGACCTGATGGTCCTTGACCACAAGATGCCCGCGCCCGACGGCATGGAGGTGCTGCGGCGCATCAGGGCCAAGGGCCAGGACTTCCCGGTCATCATGCTGACCGCTCACGGCAACGTGAACACCGCCGTCGAGGCGATGAAGGCCGGCGCGACGGAGTACCTGACCAAGCCGTTCGATCTGGAGGAGCTCAAGCTCGCGATCGAGAAGGCGATCCGCATCTCGGAGCTCTCCGCCGAGGTGGACCGCTTGCGGGAGGAACTCGGGCGCGACTGGGACGTCGAGGGCATCGTCGCCGCCGACCCGCGGATGGTCGAGATCCTCGGCACGGTCGAGCGCGTCGCTCCCACGACGGCCACGGTGATGATCTACGGGGAGTCCGGAACCGGCAAGGAGCTCATCGCACGGGCGATCCACCGGCTCTCACCCCGGGGCAACAAGCCCTTCGTCGAGGTACACGCGGGCGCGCTGCCCGAGACGCTCCTCGAGAGTGAGCTCTTCGGCTACGAGAAGGGCGCGTTCACGGGCGCCGTGACCGCCAAGCCCGGCCGCTTCGAGCTCGCCAACGGAGGCACGCTCTTCCTCGACGAGGTCGGCGATATCTCGATGGGGGTGCAGGTCAAGCTGCTCCGCGTGCTTCAGGAGCGCCGGTTCGAGCGCCTCGGCGGCACTCGCTCCATCGATGTCGACGTCCGCGTGCTCGCGGCCACCAACCGGGATCTGCAGCAGCTGATCGCCGACGGTGAGTTCCGTGAGGACCTCTTCTATCGGCTCAATGT
>JAUSAU010000080.1 GCA_030652345.1 Coriobacteriia bacterium | reverse complement strand
AGGCCGGCGTCTACCCGGTGCCCGCCGAGATCGACGCGAACATCGCCAAGCTCAAGCTCGCGACGATGGGCGTCAAGATCGACGTGCTCACCCCCGAGCAGGAGAAGTACCTCGCCAGCTGGAACGAGGGCACGGTCTAGGTGTACTGCCCACATAGGTTGTTGACATGAACGAGGGCCTCCCCGTTCGGTTGTAGGTGCTGAAGCCAACAACTGAACAAGGAGGGCCCTCGTGTCACATCCTAACGCCCCGCTGACCGTCCTCGGCCGCAGATTGCTGTGCAAACGCATCACGGAGATGGACTGGACCGTCACCGATGCGGCCCGCGCGGCCGGCATCTCTCGCCAGACCGCCCACAAGTGGCTCGGGCGATTCATGGCCTGGGGAGAATCCGGGCTGCGCGACCGTTCGAGTCGCCCGATGCGGATCCGGGAGCGTGTCAGCCCGCGAGACGTCCGTCGGATCTGGCGCCGCCGCAGGCAGAAGGAGGGCCCGCTCGCGATCTCGTGGAACACCGGCATCCCGCGGTCCACGGTCTATGCCGTGCTCGCCAGAAACGGACAGGGACGCCTGGGCGAGCTGGACCGTGAGCCCAAGACGCCTGCCGTGCGCTACGAGCACGCCGCACCGGGTGACCTGATCCACATCGACGTGAAGAAGCTGGGGCGTCTGGGTGAGGGTGGCGGCTGGAGATTCGGAGGGCGTGTGGCCAAGAGGCGCAACGTGGGCGGCGGATTCGACTTCGTCCACGTCGCGATCGATGATCACTCGCGCCTGGCCTATGTCGAGGTGCACGCCGACGAGCGTGCAGAGACCGTGGCCGGCTTCACCGAGCGGGCGATCGGGCACTACGCCTCGCTCGGCATCGAGGTCAGGCGACTGATCACCGACAACGCCATGTCCTACTACTCTCACGCAGCTCGCCGTACTCGAAGCGCATGGCGTCAAGCGGTCGCACACGAGGCCCTGCCGACCGCAAACCAACGGCAAAGCGGAGCGCTTCATCCGCCTGCTCATCAACGCCCGGGCCTACGCCAAGCCCTACGACATCTACAGGGAGCGCCTCGCGGCGCTCCCTCGCTGGATCCTCAACTACAATTGCCGGCGTCCGCACGGCGGCATCGGCGGCCTGCCACCGACTTCACGGGTGCCCGGTGTCAACAACGTGTATGGGCGGTACACCTAGCCCGGAGGCACCCGCGCGCGCCCTCACGAGTGCCCGCGTACAAGTAACGGGCAGTCAACCTCGGCAGCGGGGCGGGGTGACGTCGGTATAATCCAGCGCATGGATACAACGCCCAAGCACCGTCTGCTGATGCTCACCTACGAGTTCCCTCCCGCCGGTGGCGGAGGCGTGCAGCGTATGGCGAAGTTCGCTCGCTACCTTCCGGAGTTCGGGTGGACTCCCATCGTGGTGACCGCCGACTCCATCCCCGGGCGACCGACCGACCCATCGCTGGTCGAAGAGGTGCGCGACGTCGAAGTGATCCGCGTCCCTTCGCGCCACATATCATCGATGGTCGCCCGCGCGATCGCTCCACTGAAGGTGCTGCGCCGTCCGCGCACGAAAGCCGGTCGGCCGTCCGCGCAGCAGTCAGGTACCGGCGGGCCACCGGTATCGACCCGGATCGCGCGGAGGCTCGCCATGGATGATGCGTCGCTGTGGGTGGGGCCGGCGGTCCGCGCGGCCGTGAGCGCGGCACGCGCACAGGGTTGCGACGCTGTTCTCGCTACCGGACCGCCCTTCTCCGTCACGATCGCAGGCGCCCGCGTCGCCGCTGAATTGGGTGTCCCGCTCGTCGTCGATCTCCGTGACGCGTGGCGGGGCAACCCGTCCGCTTGGTTCCCGAACGCATCCGCGCGCGCGCGGTCGGAGGCGGCTGAGGCGGTGACGTTGGCGGCAGCCGACGCCGTGACCGCGACGACGCCGTCGATCGTGGCCGAGGCGCTGGACATGGGGGCGAAGGGGGCGTTCTTCGTGCCCAATGGATTCGACCCGTCCGACCTGTCGCCCTGGTCGCCCGACCCGTCCGGGCCGCTGCGCTTGGCGTTCATGGGCAAGATGTACGGTATGACGGAGCCCTGGGTGCTGATGGACGCGCTCAAGAGGCTGCATGAGACCCGCCCTGATGTGCGAATCGAGTTGGACGTCGTGGGCGACGCACCCGCTGAGATGCAGGAGACCATTCGCTCGATGGGCGTCGAGGCACGATTCGCCGGCTACCTCGCTCATGCTGAAGCAGTGCGCCGGGTCGCACTGGCGGACGTGGGGCTGGTTCTGATCGCCGACATCGAGGGCGGCGACTCCTACGTTCCGGGCAAGGTCTACGAGTATCTCGGTATCGGGATGCCGATCCTGGCCATCGTTCCCGAGTTCGGCGAGGCCGCTCGGCTCGTTCGTGAGGCCGGCGCCGGATGGGTGGTGGCGCCGACGGATGCCTACGCTATGGTCACGCTCTTGGGTCGTTTGGCCGAACAGAAGCGCGACGGGGCCATGGTGCGGACCGGACCGGACCAAGCCGTCATCGATCGTTTCGATCGCCGCGAGCAGTCTCGATGCCTTGCGCAGCTGTTGGATGAGGTACGCCACCGTGGCTGAGGCGGTTCGCTCTCGCGTACCCCGGGCCGCATCTGGTTCGGGGGTGCGGTCATCGCGGGGTCCCTCGTCGGTGCGTCGACGAGCACCGGGGCCGTGCCCTGGACCGGGTTCCTCGTCACGGACCGACGCCGAACTCACGAACTACCGTGATTCGATCGATCGCGCGAACGCATCGATCAGTTCCATCGATGCCACGCTCAAGAAGCCCGGCTTGACCGCGTGGAGCGCACCGACCTCGAGTACCGGTCCTGGCAGATGGGGCAGAGCCGGACCGATTCGCAGAACGTGGTCGACGTATTGATGTCGGCGTATCGCCTGCAGGCGCCACCGACCACCTCGGTCGTGTCCGCATCGTTCTCAAGCGCGACGCGGGCGATGACCGCCGGACTGTCGGGGCTCATCGTCGGTCTCCTGCTGGCTGTCGGCCGGGAGTGGATGCGTCGCAGTCGGGCCGGAGCACGAGGCTGAGTTCTCACGGGCCGACCGTTCGGATGCGAGCGCGTCCGGATCCACTCCATGGCCGGCAGGAACCGGCTCGAAGGTCATGTCGTTCACTCGGACCGAGGAGGCTGCATGGTGACCGATGAGAGGCTCGCGGCCATACGTCACGCGGCGGGCGAGCTTACCACGCTCTCGGGTGGGCTCGCGCCGCGCGCGCTCGTCATCCTCGGCAGCGGCCTTGGAGACGTCGCCGATTCACTCGAAGTCACCGCGTCCGCTCCCTTCTCCGCCCTTCCCGGCTTCGCCGCGTCCAACGTTCCCGGGCACGTCGGCCGCTTCGTCTTCGGGCATGCGGGCGACACGCCGGTCATGGCGATGGTCGGCCGCCTGCACCTCTACGAAGGCCATCCCGCCGATCGAGTCGTCCTTCCGATCCGTGCGGCGCGCATGCTCGGCTGCGAGGTCCTCATCGCCACCAACGCCGCGGGCGGCATCACGCCGGGACTCGCCGTCGGACAGACGATGATGGTCTCGG
>JAUSAU010000098.1 GCA_030652345.1 Coriobacteriia bacterium | reverse complement strand
GCGCACGATCTCGTCGCGCGAGGACGGGCCCGCCAGAAGCAGTATCTCCTCGTTGAGCATCGTGAGGTCGACGAGCGCATAGAAGCCGATGATGAGCGCGAGCACGAACCCGACGACGCCGCCGGCTATCGACCCGCCGGTCGCGACCGCCGTCTCCGCGAAGAGTGACGACCATTTGCCGGCTCCGGCGACGACCTGATCGCGCAGGGAGAGCGCCGCGTTCTGGATCCATGGCGCGACCTGATGGCCGGAGCTCGGGTTCACCACATAGCTGTCCCAGAGGCTGAACGCCTTGCGCGCGTAGTCCGGCACCGCCTGGACGAAGGAGGCGACCTGCGTGTAGACGGGCGGGATGATGAAGGTGAGCAGGATCGCGACGGCGGTGATCGCGACCAGATAGCACACGACCACGGCGATCGTGCGGTTGAGCCCGCGCCTCTCGAGGAACTCCACCGGACGCCGGAGCAACAGCACGATGATGAGTCCGATACCGAACGGCACGAGCGCGGAGAACACGCGTCCGAGCAACCAGCCGAGGGCGGCGAGGAGGATGAGTACGCCGATCGCCGCCCACACCTGGAGGGCGATCCGTCCCCACCTGCGTAGGCGCATTGACTCGTCGGGCATGCCTAGTCGACCCCCTCCGGAACGAGGTTCTCGCGCAACACGCGGAGTGTCCGACGCAGGAGGCGTGAGACCTGCATCTGAGAGATGCCGAGCTGCTTCGCGATCTCGGTTTGCGTCAGCCCCTGGAAGAAGCGCAGGTAGAGCACATGCTGCTCCTGGGGCGTGAGGTGCTTGAGCGCCGCGGACAGCGTGGTGCGGTCGTCGACCACCGACATCAGCACGTCATCCTTGCCGATGTACTCGAGGATCGAGAACGAGTCCGAGCCGTCGGAGTTGCGATCGGTCTCGAGCGAGACGAAGTTGTACGCCTCGGAGGTCTCCAGCGCCTCGAGGACGTCATCGGGCGTGACCTCGAGGTACTCGGCGATCTCGGGAACGGTCGGCGTGCGCTGAAGCCGCTGCGTGAGAGCGTCGATCGCCTGGTTGACCTTGAACGACAGCTCCTGGAGGCGACGCGGGACCTTGATCGCCCACCCCTTATCACGGAAGTAGCGCTTGAGCTCGCCGACGATCGTGGGCGTCGCGTAGGTCGTGAACTCGACCGCGCGTTCGATGTCGAACCGGTCGATCGCCTTGATGAGCCCGATCGTCCCGACCTGGATGAGGTCGTCGATGGGCTCGCCGCGGTTACGGAAGCGGCTCGCGAGGTACTTCACGAGGTTCAGGTACATCTCGACGAGCTCGTCACGCGCCTCCTCATCGCCGTTGAGGCGGTAGCGGACGAAGAGCTCGCGGGTGAGCTGCTTGTCCCAGACGAGCTTCCTGCTCTGTCGCTTGTTGCGGCGCGAGGTAGTCACGGTTAGCCGGCCGTCCTCTTGACGAGACGCAGGTAGCATTCGCCGTCGCGGTCGAGCAACTCGAACTCGTCGCAGACCGACTCGAGGATGAAGCGCGCGTAGCGCTCGCCCGCGCCCGGATCGTCGTCGTCGTCGCATGCTGCGGGAAGCGGGCCCACCTCGAGCTCGATCGCTTCGGATCGCAGGTCGAACGCGAACGTGAGCTCGCCGGTCTCCTTACGCTCGGAGGCGAAGACGAACGCCTCCTCGACGGCGAGCTTCACGTCGTCGACGTCGTCGATGTTCATGCCGGCCCTCGTCGCGAGTTCCGCGGCCGTGATGCGCACGGTGCGTGCGTATTCGCCCCGCGACGGAACGGTGAGCACGACGCGTTCGTTGTCAGTCATCGATGCCTCCATGGTCGCGACCGGACAGACGCCCGGTCACCGTACCTCGTGCGGACGCTACAGGCGCCGCCCCGTCAGAACGCTGAAGAAACTCCGAACGCCCTCGGCCAGGCCGGACACCGCCATCGCGGGAGCCTCGACGATCTCCTGCGCGGCGCGCGTCGTCGTGTTCACGCGGCCCGAGACCTCCTCGAGCTGCGAGACGACGCCGTCGACGCGCCGCAACTCCGTGTTGATCGTGTCCAGGGTCGCATTCGCCCGCTCGATGAGCGGCGGGACGTTCGCATTCAGGTCCTCCGACAGCCGACGCATCGACCTGGCTGCACCGACGACCTCGACGACGCCCCATACGCCGACGCCCGCGAGGACGATCAGCGCCACGTACAGAACGATGCGGAGAATGCCGGTGGCATCCATCGGAGGAGCCTTCTGTCACTGGGCGACACGACCGGACCACTCTAGCAGACGAGACAGGGATCGGCGCTCGCCTTCCCTGCCGTCACGACGGGTCGCTGTGCCCGCGACGACGCTTCAGCAGCTGCCGCCGGGCTGTGGCGCGATCGGCCTCCCACCCCCTCGCACCCGCCCGGAAGAAGGCGCCCTCGGCGAGGCCCTCCGGGAGGTAGCGCTGGTCGACCCAGGAATCCGGCGCGTCGTGCGGGTAGCGATACGGCCCGTAGGAGTCCGAGCCGGGACGATGGCGGTCGCGCAGATGGTTCGGGACGCCGCGGGCCGGGCCGGTCCGCACGTCGGCCAGAGCCGCGTCGACCGCGACGTAGGACGCATTGCTCTTCGGCGCGAGCGCCATGTAGACCGCCGCCTGCGCGAGGTTGATCCGACACTCCGGCCACCCGATCGACTCGGCGGATTTGAATGCGGCGTGCGCCACGAGCAGCGCCTGCGGATCGGCGTTGCCGACGTCCTCGCTGGCGAAGATCATGATCCGTCGGGCGATGAACTTGGCGTCTTCTCCCCCATGGATCATCCGAGCGAGGTAGTAGACCGCCGCATCCGGATCACTGCCGCGCATCGATTTGATGAACGCGGAGATGACGTCGTAGTGCACGTCACCGTTCTTGTCATAGGACAGGACGCGTTCCCCGCCGACCCGCTCCACGGCGCCCCGGTCGATCGGTGCGGACGTCCCCACCTCCGCCGCCGCCTGTTCCAGCGTGTTGAGCGCGACACGGGCGTCTCCGCCCGCGGTGATGACCACGAGCTCCTCGGCGTCCGGTGCGATCCCGTGGGCACCGGCGAGACCGCGATCCGGGTCGGTGAGCGCGGCCCGGACGATCGCGCGGACATCGTCGTCGGTCAGGGGACGCAGTTCCACCACGCGCGAACGACTGATGAGCGGCGCGTTCACCTCGAAGAACGGGTTCTCCGTCGTCGCACCGATGAGCACGACCAGCCGGTCCTCGACGGCATGCAGGAGCGCATCCTGCTGGGACTTCGAGAAGCGGTGGATCTCGTCGATGAACAGGATCGTCCGCCGGCCGTTGAGCGAGAGGCGGTCCCGCGCCTCATCGATGGCGCGCCGGATGTCGGCCACGCCGGAGGTGACGGCGGAGACCTCGCAGAAGGCGGAACTGGTCGTGTTCGCGATGACCTTGGCCAAGCTGGTCTTCCCGCAGCCCGCCGGGCCGTAGAGGATCAGTGAGCTCAGCTCATCGCGCTCGATCGCGGCGCGAAGCGCGGTGCCCGGCCCCACGGCATGCGCCTGTCCGACGAACTCGTCGAGCGTCCGCGGACGCATACGCGCTGCGAGCGGCGCGCTTCGTGCCAGCGCGTCGCTCGCTGCATCCGAGAAGAGGTCCGCCATCGAGGCGACCGGCCCGCCGTCGCCTACTGCGTCGCGCGCAGGATCTCGCGCTCGATCAGTCCGGCGTCGACGTAGCCCATGAATCGGTAGCTGATGCGACCGTAGCGGTCCACGAAGATGAGGTAGGGCGTCGTGCGGATGCCGACGACCGACGACATGAGCGCGGCCTTGGCCGTCTCGCTCGGGACGACCGCAGGCTTGCCGGTCGAGGGGTCCGTCGTCGGAAGTCCGGCTCGCGTATCGAAGAGCAGCAGGTCGATGAGACCGCGGTACGACTTCATCGCCTTGTCGATCTCGACGCGCTGATCCTTGGTGACGTTGGTCTTGGAGTCGAAGTAGAAGATGAGCATCGGCTGCTTGGCGGCCAGACGATCCAGGACGGCCTGCGGTGTCTGCGCGGGGTCGTTCGGGAACTTGTCGTCCGGGCCGACCGACTCGGTCGGCGAGAGCGAATCGCTCGACGGCGTCGGTACGCTTGCCGCGGGTGCGGTGGCGGCCGGCGCGGTCGCCGCGGGATCCGTGGCTGCCGTGTCCGGGGTGCTGCCGCTGCATGCGGCGAGCGATGCTGCGACCATGACCATGATGAATGCTGCGACGAGTCTACGCATCGTACCGCCCTCCAAAAGGGTGCCGGCCCGGTCAGCCGACTGTCAGTGAACCCCGCCTTGTCGTGCCCCCGGTCGGGTGAACCTGCCCTAGCAGGTGGGTGTCCGCACCCCGGATCCGCGCTTCCCCGCAAGGGGGATACCGCTTCGCCGGGCTGATGTAGGACTCCCTCGAACGAAGTGTTGGTTCGACCGTATGTGCCGGAGCCACGAACAAGGCGAAGTCTACGCCTATACTAGCGCGCGCCTCAACCGAGCGCCATCGCGCGCAGGGAAGCGGCCACGCGCGCTACGCGTTGCGCAGGTGGAGCTCCTTGAGTTGCGCGGCGGTCGCCGCGTCCGGCGCACCCGTGAGCGGGCATCCGCCCGAACTCGTCTTCGGGAACGCGATGACGTCGCGGATCGAGTTCGCTCCGGCCAGGAGCATGATCAGCCGGTCGAGCCCCAGCGCGATACCGCCGTGCGGCGGAGCTCCGTGCGCCAGCGCATCCAGCAGGAAGCCGAACCGGTCTTGCGCCTCCTCGTCGGTCATGCCCATGAGACGGAAGACGCGCATCTGCAGAGCGGGATCGTGGACGCGCAGGGTGCCGCCGCCGATCTCCATCCCGTTGACGACCAGGTCGTGCGAGTAGCCGTGAGCCGCGCCGGGATCGCTCTCGAGCGTGGCGACGTCCTCATCGAAGGGGCGCATGAAGGGGTTGTGCTTCGCGTCCCAGCGCTGACCATCCGCATCCCAGTGGAAGAGCGGGAAGCCGACGACCCACAGGGCCGCGAAGCCGTGACGGGGCAGCTCGAGGTCGTCCGCGAGCTTGAGGCGCAGTGCCCCGAGGACTTCGTTCGCCGTGCTGCGCGCATCGGCGACCATGCAGATCAGGTCGCCCGGCTCGGCCCCGACGGCGGCCTTGAGCGACGCGGTCTCGTCCTCGGTGAAGAACTTGGCGACCGGGCTCTTCATCTCGCCGTCGGTGGTGAACGCCACCCACGCGAGCCCCTTGGCGCCGGCGTCGATCGCCGCCTGGTTCAGCGCGTCGATCTTGCCGCGGCTCCAGTCCCCCGCACCCCTGGCGTTGATCGCCTTGATCGCGCCCCCGGATGCGAGCGCGCCGGCGAAGACCTTGAACTCGGAGGATGCGAAGACGCTCGAGACGTCCGTGAGCTCGAGGCCGAAACGCGTATCGGGACGGTCGGTCCCGAAGCGCTCCATCGACTCCTCATAAGCGATCCGTGCGAACGGGATCGGGAGGTCGTGGCCGGCTTCGCGCATGACCTCGTGCATGACCTCCTCCATCATGAGCAGGATGTCCTCCTGGTCGATGAAGGACATCTCGATGTCGACTTGCGTGAACTCGGGCTGGCGGTCGGCGCGCAGGTCCTCGTCGCGGAAGCAGCGCGCGATCTGGTAGTAGCGCTCGACGCCGGCGACCATGAGCAGCTGCTTGAAGAGCTGGGGCGACTGCGGCAGGGCGTAGAACTCACCGGGGTTCATGCGGCTCGGCACGAGGAAGTCGCGAGCGCCCTCCGGCGTGGACTTCGTGAGTATCGGCGTCTCGACCTCGAGGAAGCCGCGGTGCTCGAGCGACTTGCGGAAGCGCTGCGTCACGCGGTCGCGCAGCATGAGTGCCGCGAGCACTTCAGGTCGGCGGATGTCCACGTAGCGGTACTTGAGGCGCGTGACCTCGTCGGTCTCGATCCCGGCCTCGATCTCGAACGGCGGCGTGACCGCCTCGTTGAGTACCTTCGCGGACGTGATGACGACCTCGACCTCGCCCGTGGGCAGGTTCGGGTTCACGGTGCCCTCCGGACGGGGGCGCACCTCCCCGACCAGCTCGACGACCCACTCGGTCCGGACCCGCTCGGCGGTGATGAACGCCGCGCCTGACGCGTCGGGGTCGAACGTGCACTGGATGAGCCCGCTGCGATCGCGGACATCGATGAAGATCAGGCCGCCGTGGTCGCGGCGCCGATGCACCCACCCGGCGATCGTGACGGTGGTGCCGACGTCTTCCTTGCGGAGTGCGCCGCACGTGTGGCTGCGGAACGAGTAGCGTGCATCGAACATGAGGTGCGTCCTTCCCTCGGACCCAGGCGGTGTGTCAGGCGAGCCGTGCGGCGAGCAGTTCGGGGAGCGCCTCGATCGGGGCGCGCTCCTCGGAAGCGGACGACATGTCGCGGACGACGGCCTCACCGGCGGCGACCTCGTCGGGGCCGATCACGACGACGTAGCGGGCGCCGAGCCGGTCGGCGAGCTTCATCTGGCTCTTGAGCGAGCGCGCCTGATGGTCCATCTCGGCTGCCACCCCGGCGCCGCGCAGGCGGGCCGTGAGAGCGAAGACGGCGTCGGTGACCTCCGGCGCGACCCGCGCCACGAAGACCTCGGCCATGGCCGGAGCAGGAACCGAGACGCCGGCGGCGTCGAGGGCGAGCACCGTCCGCTCGAAGCCGAGCGCGAAGCCGAGGCCGGGGGTCGGCGGGCCGCCGTACGCCTCCATGAGGCGGTCGTAGCGGCCTCCCCCGCCGATCGCGTTCTGCGAACCGAGGCCGTCGGCCTGGATCTCGAAGACGGTGCGCGTGTAGTAGTCGAGGCCGCGGACGAGCGTCGGGTCCTCCTCGTAGGCGACCCCGAGGCCGTCGAGCAGTCCTTTGACCGCGGCGTAGTGCGCGGCGCATTCGTCGCACAGTTCGTCACGCAGCAGCGGCGCGTCGGCCATCACCACGCGACATCCCGGGTTCTTGCAGTCGAACGCGCGCAGCGGGTTGGTATCGGCACGGCGCACGCACTCCTCGCACAGGTCCGCGGAATGGCTGCGGATGAACGCCGCGATCTTGTCGCGGTAGACGGGGCGGCAGTTCTCGTCGCCCATCGTATTGAGCAGGAGGCGCATGTTGCTCGCCGGGATGCCGACGGCCGCGAAGAACTCCATGAGCATCGCGATGACCTCGGCGTCGGCGGTGGGCTCGGCCATGCCGAGCGCCTCGGCGCCGATCTGCCAGAACTGGCGCTGGCGCCCCTTCTGCGGACGCTCGTAGCGGAACATCGGCCCGTTGTAGTAGAGCTTCGCGCCCTGGCCGTTCGCCGTGAGGTTGTGTTCGAGAGCCGCGCGGACGATCGACGCGGTCCCCTCGGGACGCAGCGTCAGCGAGCGCGGCGGGTTGCCCTTGTCGAGGAAGGTGTACATCTCCTTGCCGACGATGTCGGTCGCCTCGCCGATGCCGCGGACGAAGACCTCGGTGTGCTCGAAGACGGGCGTGTAGACCGGCTCGTAGCCGTAGCGCGAGAAGATGTCCGACGCGGTGCGCGTGAGGTACTCCCAGGCGCGCGCTGCAGCGGGGAGCATGTCGGTCGTGCCCTTCGGGGCGCGTGCGGTATCGAGGGCCATCGCGGCGTCTCCGGCCTTCCTGCGGGTCGGTTGCTGGTGCGGTTCGCAAGTGTAGCGCATGCGGTGCGCGGCGAACGCAGAGGGCCGCCCCCGGCTGCGGGAACGGCCCTCGGATCATCACCGTGGTCGAGTCGGACCTTACGGCCAGTACCCACCGACGTAGCCGTGACTGCCGAAGCTCGTGCAGCTCGCGGCGCAGTCAGTCGACTGCCACCAGCCGGTCGGACGGCTCCGGAGCTTCACACCGCGCAGGCCCGTCGACCGATAGGGCGCGGGGTCGGTCGTGTAGCCGAGCATGCGCGGGCGCTTCCAGCCGTGTGGCACCCGCGAGTGGCAGGTGATGCATGTCCTGCCTCGGTGGACGTCGGCGGAGAAGTAGTCCGCACCGTGGACGCCATCACCGCGTGCGGTGATCTGGTGACACTTCGAACAGATCGCGTTCGCGGTCATGCCCGAGGGTTGCGTGAAGTCGATCACGGTGGACTCCCAGTCGGCGGAGTACGCCGGATCGAGGAGGAAGCGCGTGGTCGAGCCGTGAGGGCCGCGGGCCTGACCGATCGACCCGCCCGTGTGGCAGTCCGTGCAGGTCATCGCAGATGACGTGGTCCACCCGTTCACCATCGTGCCGATCCACGGCCAAGCGTAGGTCGTTCCGTCGACCACGTAGGAACTCTGAACGCCGCGTCCGTTTCCGAGCACGTCGTGATAGGAGGCGTTGGCCGGGTTGAACCCGCGACTGAGGTCACTGGATCCGAGGCCGTTGCTTCCGCCCTTCGTCGGCAGGACCGTCGCCGCGGTGTGGCACTTGAAGCAGAGGTACGCCTCCCGGTCGGTCGACAGACCGGTCAGACGGATCTGAGCGTAGCTCACTGCGGAGTCACCCGCGGCGGAGGTCGCGCTCCACGCGGGCTTCACGCCGGTCGCGCCGCGCAGCGCCCCGCCGGGGCGGCTGGTCCCCTCGATATGGACACCGGGACGCGCGGCGTGCGGGTCATGGCAGTCTGTGCATTCGCTGTGGCGGTTCGCGGCGCTGAGTCCGAGTGCGGTCTCGACGTCGCTGTGGGCGCCCGCGGCCTCGGCGACCGGGTGCCGGTACGCCCCCGACGCGGGCGAGGCGACGTCAGGCGCCCCGGGCGCGCTGACCCCTACCACGCCGTTACCGTGGCACTGGTAGCACAGGTTCTCCTCGAACGCCGACGACGACGTGTTGTCGCGCGTGCCCTGGGTGCCGGCGCCGAAGCCCGTGGGCCGCGTCCATGCGGCGAGACGCGCGTTGTCGGACGCATGCGGATCGTGGCAGTTCTCGCACAGCGCCCTCGTACCCGACGTTGCGAAGTGCCCGGAACCGGTGAACGACATGGAGCCCTCGTCCTTGGCCCAACCCGGGAAGAAGGGGGCGCCCGTGTCCGTGAAGCGGATGTCCAGCGGGACGTTGAGGCCCGCGGAGATCGACGCATCCACGACAGTGGCCGAGTGGCAGGCGAGACAGTAGGAGGTCGTGTCGGGGGCGGCGCCATCGGCCCATACGCGGCCCGTCCCCGCGGGATCCGAGACTCTCGCCGTATCCCACGCTCCGGTACCGGCACGCACCGTGTGCGGCCCATGGCAGCTCACACACGTCAGGGACGCGACGCTGTTCACAGCCGCCTGCCGCGACGAGATCGACCAGTAGTCGACGGACGGTTCGAGACCGAATGTCGACGCGGTCATCGATGCGCGCAGGCGCAGGCGCGGGTAGTCGGCGATGCTCAGTGCCGAGAGATCGATCGGCGACGATGCGACGTCGGTGAACCCGGGGACGTCGGCCCACGCCGAGCCGTTCCAGGTCTGCACCGACATCGACCCGGACGCGCCGGCGGGCGTCGCGATATGCCAGGAGACGGTGCCCCACGAGGTGTCACCGGCGTCCGGGACCGCTTCCGGCGATACGAGCGAGAACGTCCCGTTCCCGGAGCTCACGACCCAGTCCGATACCGACGGTGCCACGAGGTAGTTCGTCGTGGCGAGCGTCGCGACCACACGCAGTCTCGGATTCGCGGCGACGGAGAGCGCACCGAGGTCGACCGGGCTCACCGTCCTGCTGGTATAGCCGCTGATCGGCGCCCAAGCGGAACCGTTCCATCGCTGGATATCCATCGCGATCGTCGTGCCGGTCGGCGTGGTCCCGGTCCATGAGACCGCGCCCCACGCTGTCGCGCCCGAAGCGGGCAGGATCTCGGGCGTCGTGGAGGTATCGGTCGCGTAGCCCGCCGTGATCAGGTTCGGCGGCGTGTAGTTCGCGAACGTCCCCGATCCGCCCATGCCCCAGTTGCCGCCCGGGCGACCGGGCAGCATCTCCCACTCACCCCACGGACCGGCGACCGGGTCGGTCGGGATCGCGATGCGAGCGAATCCGGTCGACCCCTGCCCCTCGATCGCGTAGAGGTAGGACCCGCCGTCCCATTCGAGATCGGAGCTGTACGCCGGCAGGAACGGCCACGGGTACTTGAGGGTGTGGGTGAGGGTCGGAGTCGAGGAGCCGAGATCGCTGATCACGACGAGTTCGAGCTCCGGGCCGGTCAGGCCCATCGCGAACAGGTAGTCAGCGGCGCCGATCTTTGCGTACGTCATCCGGTTCGAGTAGGAGGCCTGCATGACGTTCGGGATGGCCAGGGTCGCCGTGATAGTGGTGACGTTCGGCTCCGCGGATGGGTTGTTGACGTAGTAGAGGCCGTTGTCCGCGCCCGCCCACTCCGCCTGCAGGAAGTAGAGGCGGTTGCTGGCACGCGCGTAGGCGATCGCAGAAGCCTCACCGAGGACCGCCGGCTTCACACCGTTGATGAGCAGCTGCAGCGGCAGTCGCCACGTACCGTATCCCGGGCTGTATCGATACACGACGTTCGTGCCGCCGCCCTTGGACAGGTACGAGAACCGATGTACCGGGTCCCAGGCGCCGTCTGAACCGGCGGCCATGAAGTTGTAGATCTGCGTGTTGTAGTTCCACGTACCGGTCGTCGGGTTGAAGTAGCTGCGTCGGCCTTCGGCCGCGGCCGGCATCCAGACGGTGGGCGTGTCCCACCCGTACTCGTCGAGGTTGGTCATGGACGAGTACGGGTTCGAGGTGTGCGGGGCATCCGCAGGGTCGTAGCCCAGCGCGTTCCATGCACCCGCGGCCGGGTCGTACTGGTCGAATCGGGTCGTGCCTCCACCCTGTACCGCGTAGAAGAGACGCCGCGTCGCCTGGGGCACCGACACGATGCGTGTCGCCACCTGGGCGGCCCCTGTGAAGACGGCGGGCCTCGTGGGTGTCGCCGCCGGCCACCACTGCAGGAACCAGGGCGCGCGATCGGCGCCGCCGAGCACTCCGGCGCGCACCAGCGGTCGACGCGCGGTGACGCTCCACGACGTGAGACGAGGCGACACGGACGTGCTGCCCGTGATCAGTGTGGCAACGAGACGAAGCCGACCGTAGATCGACACCGGGATGCCGCTCAGGTCGACTGCGGTATCGCTGATCGATCCGAGCCCCGGCAGGTCGACGAATGCCGAGCCGTCCCAGCCCTGCACCTTGAGTGTGACCTTCGTGCCCGCCGGGCGTTCCGCCGTCCACTCCAGCGAGCCCCACGTCGTGGTCGACGGCGGCGCTGAGAACTCGGCGCTGATCGTGCCGACCTGGCGGTAGCCGACGACCGGGAAGGGCTTGGGACGAGCGTCGGCGAACGTCATGACGCCGCCGGTGCCGTACGCCGGCGGGTTTGCCACCGTCTCCCAGGCCCCCCACGTGCCGCCGAGCGGATCCTGTGGGATGCGGATGCGCGCGAGACGCGTCCCGCTCGCGTTGTAGTCGCTCGCGTACAGGTAGTCGCCGCCATCCCACTCGAGATTGAGCGTGTATTGGGAGTTCGCGGCCCAGGGCGGATTGCCCGTCTTGATCCGGGCCGGCGTCGCTGATCCGAGATCCCCGATCACCTGCAGCTGCTGCGCGCCCGCGTCATCCTGACCGATGACGGCGAGGTAGTCCTGTCCGCCGCGGTCGATCCTGACCATATGCGTGTATGCGGAGGTGCCGTCACCCCTCGTGACCTGGATGCCGGTGTTGACGAACGTCGTCGGTCCGGACTTGGTCGAGGGCGACGCGACGTAGTACAGGCCACCGTCGAGGACGCTTGCGCCGGCTCGCCTGATCACGAAGAGCCTGTCGGCCCTCGGCGAGTACGCGGCCGACGAACCGACTCCCAACACGAACGATGTACCGGTCGCATCCCGCGCCTGGATGCTCGCGGGCGCCCAGGTCTCGTCGGCGTAGTGCCACTTCCAGATGACGCCGTCCGACTGACAGCGCGTGTAGTAGACATAGCCGTTCGCGGCGTCCATCGCCGCGTCGCTGCCCCAGCCGACCCCCGAGGGGAAGTCGCGATTGGCGGTCCACGTGCCGTTCACCGAGCCATCGGCGGGAACGTAGACCCAGCGGGTCGCGTAGCCGCCTCCCCATCCCACGTAGACCTTGCCGTTGGCGGGTACCGCGGTGAACCCGCCGAAACTCGCCCAGCTGTTCGGGGTGACGGGTGGTGTGTACTGCCAGCTGTTCCATGCCGAGAGCTCCGGATCGTACTGACTCCACCCGCTTCCGTTGCCCGGCAGGAAGTACATGAGTCGCCGCACACCCGGGTCGCCCAGATAGGACTCGTACGACAGTTCGGCACCCCGGGTGGAGATCACAGCCATCTGGAACTTCTGGTCGAGATCGAACTCGGCGCCACTCTGCTGCGCGAACGCCGTGAGTGTCTCGGTCTCTGACCACTCGCTGGTCGGCTCGTCGTTCATGACCGGGTGGTGGCTGGCGCGGGCGAACTCGGCTTCCACGTCGCGGCCGTTCCAGGCGAACGGCTTGCCCGAAGCGGTCTCCTCGCTCGATGCCGAGTGGCAGCCGAAGCACAGGCGCGACTGGGCGGTGGCGGTGGCGGTCAGCCCGCTGGTGCGGTAGTCCACCTTGCTCTCGGTGTCCGGACTCACGTGGCTGTGGCACGCCTCGCAGCTGATCCCGGTCGAGACGCCGCCGGCGTTGCCGGGGGCCACGACACCGTGTGCGGAGGCCGCGGTGCCGCTGTGGTCTCCCCCGCTGCTCGCGAACGCGGTCGCCGAGTCGGATGTGACCTTGGCCATGCCGGACTCGCCCGAGGTGCCGTGACAAGTCAGACAGTCGGCCGTGCCGGCTTGCGGGGCGCTGTAGTGGGCGCCGGCGTGACAGCTCGCGCAGGTGCCGTCCCAGCTCGCGGTCATCGCGGCGACGCGGCCGGTGTGGCAGGACACGCAGGAAACCGGCGTGCGGCCCGAGCCGGACTTGGCGTGCTCGACGCGCAGGTCGGAGCTGTGGCAGTTGCGCGTGCAGTCCTGGCGCGCGGTGGCGGTGACCTCGTGCGCGGGCGTGATGCGCCCGTGGATGGCGGTGGAGCCGATGTGGCACGAACCGGTGGAGCAGCCCTTGTCCCAC
>JAUSAU010000096.1 GCA_030652345.1 Coriobacteriia bacterium | reverse complement strand
CATACGTCCAGGAGCGGGTGCAGAGCGACGCCCAGGCGCTCGCGGAACTCACCGCTCGCGCGTACGCACTCGATCACGGCTGGAGCCAGCAGTCCCTGGTTGAGCTCGGCGTCTACGGGGCTCGTCGGGGCATGCGGGTCCAGATCATCAACGACGCCGATGTCGTGCTCATCGACAGCGCCGAACTCGGCCTTTCGAGCGCCATGCCCGGCATGCCGAACGTGTCGGGTCTGGGGGATTCGCCCTGGGGGCAGAACCCATCCAGCCCGCTGCGGGAGCCCGTGGTGCGGGTGCCGGTCTACGTCGACGACCAAGCGGTCGGCGCCGTGCGCGTGGCGTCCATCTCCCCGGGGAGCTTCCTGACCGACCAGGACGTGCAGTTCCGCAGCGCGTCGCAAGGCGGCCTTCTCGTAGCGGCCCTACTCGCCGTCGCGCTGGCGACAGCCGGTGGCATCGCGTATTCGGGACGCTTCAGCCGCCCGATCGAGCGCGTGACGAAGGCGGCGGCCTCCCTGAGGGCGGGTAAACGCGACGCCCGGACAGGCATGCGCGGCGACGACCCGGTCGGGGTACTCGGACGCACGCTGGACGAGATGGCCGACGCGATCGAGGCCGAGCGTGAATTCGAGCGCCGGCTCACCGCGGACGTCGCTCACGAGCTGCGCACGCCGCTGCAGGCGATCCAGGCGACCGTCGAAGCGATGCAGGACGGCGTGCTCGATGCCGACGCGGAGCATCTCGGGGTCGTTCGTGACGAGACCGTGCGGCTGAGCAGACTCGCCGACAGCATCCTCGACCTCTCGAGGCTCGAGAACCGCACCGCGCCGCTCAAGACGGTCCCGCTCGATCTGTCCGTGCCGGTGATGCGATCGGTCGAGACCCACCGGGCGCTCATGGAGTCCCTCGACCTCACGTTGAGGGAGAGCATAGAGGAAGGCGGCATGGTCAGCGGCGACACCGACCGCCTCACGCAGGCGTTCGGCAACCTCATCGCCAACGCCGCCCACTACACCCCCGAGGGCGGGATCGTCACCGTCAGCGTGTGCGTCGGCTCGACAGAGGCGGTCGTCACCGTGGCGGACACGGGCATCGGTGTGGAGCGGCAGGACGTCGAGCGTGCGTTCGGCCGCTTCTGGCGCTCGGATGCCGCTCGCGAGCGCAAGAGGACCGGTTTCGGCATCGGACTCTCGGTCGTCCGCGAGATCGTGGAGCAGCACGGGGGCCGTGTCTCGCTCGAGCCGAACACCGATGGCCCCGGCACGACCGCGACCGTCCGGCTGCCGCTCATGGAGCGAAAGGGACGCACTGCGGTCTAGCGCTTCCTTGTCGCGACTGGTAACGTGCAACCCGACCTTTAATCCGGTCCTGCGAGGCCGGCAAGGGCAACGAAAAGATCGTGGCGCACCCCGCCGACGCGAAAGCGCGCCGGTCAGCCGCGGGAGCATACCTCCTTTCGTATCGCCTTCTTGCCGCCGGCCAAGGAGGCGTGTTTCGTTTCTGACGAAGTATGTGGAGGTGGGACCGTGGCATACCGCACGAAGGCCGAGGTCATGGATGCGACGGCCGTCGAACGCGCCGTGACCCGTATCGCGCATGAGGTGCTCGAGGCGAACAAGGGCGCCGGCGGCGTGGCGCTCGTGGGCATCGTGACGCGCGGCTCGGTGCTCGCACAGCGGCTGGCGGAGCAGATCGGCGTCATCGAAGGCACGACCGTACCCGTCGGGACGCTCGATATCTCGTTCTACCGGGACGATGTCGGCTCCTCCCTGCACCCGGAGGTCCACCGCAGCGACATCCCCTTCGATCCGACGGGTCGCACCGTCGTCCTCGTGGACGACGTGCTCTTCACCGGACGCACGATCCGTGCGGCGATGGACGCGATCATGGACTACGGGCGGCCCGACTGCATCCAGCTCGCCGTCCTCGTCGACCGCGGCCACCGCGAACTGCCCATCCGCGCGGACTATGTGGGCAAGAACGTCCCGACCTCGCGCAAGGAGCGGGTGAAGGTCTTCCTGTCCGAGACCGACACGCGCGACGCGGTCGAGATCCTCGAAGTGGCAGGGGAGGACGAGCTCAAGTGACCCTCTCCTCGAAGCACATCATCACCATGGACGACCTCACGACCGACGACATCGTCCACATCCTCGACACGGCCGAGTCGTTCGCCGAGATCAACGAGCGGCGCATCAAGAAGCTTCCGACGCTGCGCGGTCGTACCGTGGTCAATCTCTTCCTCGAGCCTTCCACCCGGACGCGCACGAGCTTCGAGATCGCGGCGAAACGACTCTCCGCGGACGGCATCAACTTCACGGCCTCGGCGTCCGCCACGGTCAAGGGGGAGTCACTGCGTGACACCGCCGCGACGTTGGCGGCGATGGCGTGCGACCTCGTGATCGTTCGGCACAAGTACGCCGGCTCTCCGCGGATGCTGGCCGAGGTGATGGACTGTTCGATCGTCAACGGCGGCGACGGGATGCATCAGCACCCCACGCAAGCGCTTCTCGACCTCTACACGATGCGCCAGCGGCTCGGGCACCTCGAGGGGCTCACCGTTGGCATCGTGGGCGACATCTGCCACTCGCGTGTCGCAGGATCGCTCGTGCCG
>JAUSAU010000090.1 GCA_030652345.1 Coriobacteriia bacterium | reverse complement strand
GGAGATCGGCGAGAAGTACACCGGCCGCGTCGTCTCGATCCAGGCGTTCGGTGCGTTCATCGAGCTGTTCCCGGGCAAGGACGGCCTGCTGCACATCTCGCGGGTCGCCAAGGGCCGCGTGGACAAGGTCGAGGACGTCCTCAACGTCGGCGACGAGGTCGCCGTCGAGATCATCGACATCGACGAGCGCGGCAAGGTCTCCCTCGACCGCATCGACAAGCCCGAGGCTCCCCCCAGCTCCGGCAAGCCGTCCGGCGACCGCCCCTCGGGCGACCGTCCGCGCGGTGACCGCCCGCACAGCAGCAGCGGTGGCGGCGGCGGAGACAGGGGTCCGCGTCGTCGCCACTAGGCGCCACGCTTCGACTCGAATCTCACCGACGGCCCGACCTGTTGCCACCCATATCGCTGTGGGGCGCAGGCGGGCCGTCGGCCTTTCGTGCCGCTACCTCGAACGAGGAGTTCCCGTGTTCTACGACAAGACGATCCTTCCGAACGGCATCACCGTCATCACCGAGAGCATCGATTCGGTGCGGTCAGTCGCGCTCGGAGTCTGGGCCTGCGCGGGCAGCCGCGACGAGGAGCCCGACGAGGCCGGGGTGTCCCACTTCCTCGAGCACATGATGTTCAAGGGCACTCCCACACGCAGCGCGCAGGACATCTCCGAGGGCTTCGAGCGGCTCGGAGCGGAGGTCAACGCCTTCACGTCGAAGGAGTACACCTGCTACTACTCGCGGGTGATCGACCGCCACGTGACCGACGCCTTCGGGATCCTGGCCGACATGGTCGTCAACTCCGTCCATGACGCCGACGCCTGCAAGAGCGAGCGCGAGGTCGTGCTGGAGGAGATCTCGCGTTCCGAAGACACTCCTGACGACAAGGTCCACGATCTCTTCGCCCAGGCGATGTGGCCGGATCATCCCATCGGCCGCCCGGTGCTGGGCCGGCGGGAGACGGTCGGCGCGTTCCTGCCGGAGGCCGTCTTCTCCTACACGGGACGGCACTACCGTACGGGTGACATCGTCGTCGCCGCGGCAGGGAACTGCACCCATGACGAGATCGTCGCTCTGGCCACGGATCTGCTCGCGGGTCTGCCCGCGGGGCCGCGCGCCGAGCGTGCTCTCCTCACGCCGACCGCAGACCGCCGGATAGCGGTCGTCACGAAGGACACCGAGCAGGCGCATATCTGCTGGGGCACGTTCGGTCTTCCCGCCGGCCATGACGACCGTTTCGCCCTCGGCGTGCTCGACGGGGTCCTCGGTGGCGGGATGGCTTCGCGCCTCTTCGTCGAGATCCGCGAGAAGCGCGGGTTGGCGTACGCCGTCTACTCGTACCACGGCCAGTATCGGGACACCGGCTGCGTGACCGTCTACGCCGGGACCCGCCCCGACAACACCGCACAGGTGGTCGGCCTGATCGCCCAGGAGGTCGAGAAGGTCCTCTCGGGCGGTATCACCGCCGAGGAGCTCGATCGCTCGCGCGAGTCGATGAAGGGGCACCTCGTGCTCGGGCTCGAGAACACGAGCAAGCGCATGATGCGCCTCGGGACGAGTGAGATGGGCGACGTGGCCATGCTGTCGATCGACGAGCTGGTCGAGCGCATCGACGCCGTCACGCTCGAGGACGTCGACCGCGTGGCGAAGGCGACGCTCGGGGGTCCGCGCACGCTCACGGTGGTCGGTCCGCACGCTGAGGCCGACATCGACGCACTGCTGCAGTAGGAGAGGAGCCATCATGATCGACGTCATCGTCACGGGAGCGGCCGGCCGGATGGGCCGCGAGGTCATCAAGGCCGTCACGGCCGCCGACGATCTGCGGGTCGTCGCCGCCATCGACCGGGAGAGCGGTGTGGCGCTGGACGACGGCGCCGGTGGCTTCGTCTTCACCATCGACGACCTGGCCGGGGCGCTCGTCGCGGGTCGTGTCCTCGTCGACTTCACCGTTCCGGACTCAGTGGAGGCGACCGTCATCGCGGCGCTCACCGCCGGTGTGGACTGCGTCGTCGGTACGACCGGCGTCTCGATGGAGCGCTGGGGGGAGATCGCGGACGGCGCTGAGGCCGACGCATGCCTCTTCATCGCTCCGAACTTCGCCGTCGGCGCCGTCCTGATGATGAAGTTCGCCGAGCGCGCCGCCCGCTACATGCCGCACGTCGAGGTGATCGAGCTGCACCACGACCGCAAGCTCGACGCCCCGTCAGGCACCGCGATGCGCACGGCAGCGCTCATCGCAGCGGCACGCTCAGAGGTGCCGGCGGCTCCCGGTCGTGAGACGGAGATCAGTGTCGGAGCGCGCGGTGCGCTCGTCGACGACGTCACGGTGCACTCGGTGCGGCTTCCCGGGATGGTCGCGCACCAGGAGGTCATCTTCGGTGGGCAAGGGCAGACGCTCTCGATCCGCCATGATTCGATCGACCGCACGTCCTTCATGCCCGGAGTCGTCCTCGCCGCGCGTGAGGTCGGTACGCGATCCGGCCTCGTGGTCGGCCTCGAGGAGCTGATGGGTCTGTGAGTGCTCTGCCGGCCTCAGTGGTGGTACAGAAGTTCGGCGGTACCTCCGTGGCGACCGCCGAGGGGCGCGACGCGTTGCGTGCCCGTGTTTCGGACACCCGTGCGACCGGCGACGCAGTCGTCGTGATCGTTTCGGCGATGGGGCGCTCCGGAGCGCCGTATGCGACCGACACGCTGCTGTCCCTGCTCGACGGGCATGACGTGGTCCCGCGCGAAGCTGACATGCTGGCAGCGTGCGGCGAGGTCATCTCCGCCGTCGTCGTCGCTCACGAGTTGCGCTCTGCCGGCGTGCCGGCCATCGCACTCACCGGAGCGGAGGCCGGCGTGATCACGGATGGCGTCTTCCGGGATGCGGCGGTCCTCGATGTCGACACGACCGCCATCTCCGCCGCGCTGGCGGACGGACTCGTCCCGGTCATCACAGGGTTCCAGGGCGTGACCGCCTCGGGAGAGACGACCACGCTCGGCCGCGGTGGCTCGGACACGAGCGCGTGCGCCATCGCCGCCGCGCTCGGCGCGAGCGCTGTGGAGATCTACACCGACGTCGACGGCGTCATGACCGCCGACCCGCGTGCCTGCGACGCGGTGCGTGTCCTGGACGCGCTGCAGTACGAAGAACTCTTCCAGATGGCGAAAGCGGGCTCGAAGGTCATGCACGCGCCTGCGGCCGAGGCCGCGATGGCTGCGGGCGTACCCGTATGGGTGCGCAACACCTACAGCCCGGCACGCGGGACGATCATCGCGGACGCGGCCCGCATCGCCGCCGAGAGCCGTCCTCGCGTCGCGACGGCTGTGAGCCATGTCGACGGCATCGCCCGGATCATGGTCCGGATGTCGCATGAGAACGACCCGGGAGCGCGGATGCGTGCGATCACGCGCGTGTTCAGGTCGATGGCCGACGCCGGCGTCTCGCTCGACATGTTCACTCCCTGTGGCACCGTGCTGGTCCTCTCGTTCGCGGACGGCCTGCTCGCTGATGCCATCCGCGTGCTGGACGCGATCGGTCTGCCCTACGACGTCGAGATCGGACTCGCCAAGGTGACATTGGTCGGCGCCGGCATGCACGGGGTTCCCGGAGTGATGGCGAGGGTGGCCGAAGCGCTCGCCGGGGCCGGTGTCGACATACTGCAGATCGCCGACTCGCACTACACCATCTCCGTCCTGGTCCGCCAGGAGGTGCGTCGCACGACGATCGGTGCGCTTCACGAGGCGTTCGAACTGGGATCATGACGGGATAGCACGCCCGCCCGATCACGTGACGATCGGGAAACGCGAGTGTTCCCCGCGCGTACGTGTCGGTGCGCTGTGGCACAATGTCCTGAGACACCGTAGGCACGAAACCTTCCGGCGCCGGCTTCGACCGGCGCGTCTTCAGAACCGAGGGGCTGAGCACACATGGCTGACCCGCGCTTCGGGCGACTCATCACCGCGATGGTCACGCCCTTCACGCCTGAACTCGACCTCGACCTGCCGCGCGCCGCGCAGTTGGCGGATCGCCTGCTGGAACAGGGGAGCGAGGCCCTCGTCGTCTGCGGGACGACCGGCGAGTCGCCGACCGTCTTCTACGACCAGAAGATGGAGCTCTTCCGAGCCGTCATCGACGCTGTCGGAGGGCGGGCTCCGGTCATCGCCAACGCGGGGGACAACTGCACCGCCGACTCCGTCGAGTTCGCGAGCAAGGTGTCCAAGCTGGGTGTGGACGCGATCATGTGCGTGGTCCCGTACTACAACAAGCCGCCGCAGGACGGGATGTACCACCACTTCCGCTCGATCGCGGAGGCCGTCGACGTTCCGGTCATCCTCTACAACATCCCGGGCCGGTGCGTGGTCAACATGACCGCGGAGACCACGCTGCGCCTCGCGCACGATGTCGAGAACATCGTCGCCGTGAAGGAGGCTTCCGGTGACCTCGGGCAGATCGCCAGCATCATCAAGGGCGCTCCCGCGGGATTCGAGGTCCTGTCCGGTGACGATGAGATGACCCTGCCCATGATGGGCATCGGCGCGAGCGGCGTCATCTCGGTGGCAAGCCATGTCGCCGGGAGCCAGATGCGCCAGATGATCGAAGCCCAGGCCGGGGGGGACCACACCCGGGCCCTGGCGCTCCACCTCAGGATGCTTCCGCTCTTCAGAGCCCTGTTCATGACCGCGAACCCCATCATGGTCAAGGACGCGCTGGCGCAGAGCGGTTTTCCGGTCGGCACGTGCAGGCTTCCCCTCGTGCCACCGACGCCGGAACAGTCGGCCGAACTCGGCCGTGTTCTGGCGCACCTCGAACTGATCTAGACGTACCTCGCGCGCGGCAGGGGAACCGCACGCCCATACACGCGGCACCCGCGACTCTGCGGGTCGCCCGAGAGAAGAGCCTATGACCAAGCGTAAGCACGTACTCCGTGTGATCCCGCTGGGTGGGCTCGACGAGATCGGCAAGAACATGACCGTGCTCGAGTACGGCGATGACATCGTCGTCGTCGACGCAGGTCTCATGTTCCCCGACGTCGAGCTTCCCGGCGTGGACCTCGTCCTGCCCGACTACTCCTACATCCTCAAGCGCAAGAACAAGTTGCGCGGCATCGTGATCACCCACGGACACGAGGACCATACCGGCTGTCTGCCCTACCTCCTTCGCGACCTGGGAGAGCCCGTCCCGGTGCTCGGCACCAAGCTCACCTGCGGCCTCATCGAGGGCAAGCTCGCCGAGTTCAACATCAAGAAGCCGAAACTGCGCGAAGTGAAGCCGGGTATGCACGTCACGCTCGGCTGTTTCGGGTTCGACTTCATCCCCACGAACCATTCGATCCCGGACTCGGTCGCCCTCATGATCC
>JAUSAU010000079.1 GCA_030652345.1 Coriobacteriia bacterium | reverse complement strand
GCCATGGGTTCGGTCGGCAGAAGCCTCCCGCCGTCGCTTCGGGAGACCGCGCTCGGCGGGCTCGCCGTCACACCGACAGGAAAGCGGCTCGCGAGTCGTAGCAGCCCACGGATCGACGAAGAGCGGTAGGTCGCTTCCGTCCCGCATCTTGGAGGGATTATCGCGTGATGATGTACGCATACGCACTGGGTGGGCTCGTTCTGCTCTTCGGGGGCGCTGAGTGGCTCGTCCGTGGAGCGCTCGCCGTCGCGCGCAGGTTCAAGATATCGCCGCTGTTGATCGGCATGACCGTCGTCGCATTCTGTACGTCGGCACCGGAGATGGTGGTGAGCTTGGGCGCGGCGATCGAAGGTCGTTCGGACATCGCCATCGGTAACATCGTGGGCAGCAACACCTTCAACATCCTGGGCGTTCTCGGTGCGGCCGCACTCATCGCGCCGATGGCCGTCAAACCACGGGAACTGAGGCGCGACACGGCGACCATGATAGCCGCCGCTCTTGCGCTGACCATCATGGCGCAGTTCGGCACCCTCACCCGGTTCATGGGGCTGCTGCTGTTCACTGGCATCGTCGCCTACGTGTGGCTCTCGTACCGCTACGAACGCCGGAACCCCACGTCTCCCTCCGCGGATCTGCACAGCGAAGAGGCCGAGGAGATCCCGTCGCCGAAGTCGCTGTGGGTCGGTATCGGCCTCGTGAGCGCCGGTCTCGCGTGTCTGGTGGTCGGCTCGAGGCTCCTCATCGTCGGCGCGACAGATATCGCACTGACGCTCGGTATCTCGGAAGCCGTCATCGGCCTGACCCTCGTGGCGATCGGGACGTCGTTGCCCGAGCTGGCGACGAGCATAGTGGCCGCGTTCCGGCGCCACTCGGACGTGGCTGTGGGTAACGTCGTGGGCAGCAACATCTTCAACATCCTGGGCATCCTGGGCATCTCGTCGCTGGTACGGCCGATCGACGTGGCCGCCCAGATGGCGCGCGTCGACGTGTGGGTGATGCTGGCCGTCACGGTGGGCCTTGCGCCGTTCCTTCTGATCAGGGGGCGCATCGGCCGGATCACCGGAGTCGCGTTCCTGACGATCTACGTGGCGTACGCCGTGCTGCTCTTCAACGGCAGCCTAGTGTAGGAGGCGCTCTTCGCTCTCCCGTCGCCGTCCGGTCTCACTCGCACATGCGTGATCGCGCGCGCTGGTCCTCGGTGTCAGGTTCCACGTGCACGACGACGTCCTTGAGCCCGGGGTACTGCCCACACAGCCACGCTTCCAGGTCGCGTGCAATGACGTGCGCCTCGGCGACCGTCATATGCGGATCCACCAGGACACTCATGTCCATGTGGACGACCGCGCCGGTACCGCGGGTGCGGATGTTGTGACTGCCGCGTACGCCCGCGAAGGTGCTGATCTTGGCTGCGACCTCGAGCGGGTCGAGTCGGGCCTCGTCCGAGAACGTCGTCACGATCCCCTTGAACACCTCTATCGCCGCCCAGGCGATAGCGAACGCCACGAAGAGACCGACCACCGGGTCCGCGAGCGAGACACCGTACTTGACCAACACCAGCGAGACGAGGACACCGAGAGTCACCCAGATATCGGACAGCGTGTGCTTCGCGTCCGCGCACAGGACGTCGCTCTCGAGCCGCTTGCCCTGACGCGTCTCGAACCACACCACGAAGATGTTGATCGCCAGCGTGACCAGCATGACGGCGAACGACGTGCCGGTGACCTCCACCTCGGGCAGAGCGCCGGTCGTCGCGTAGGCCGCGAGTGACGCCACCGAACTGCTCGCGACGCGCCATGCGGCGAGGATGAGCATGACCCCGATGACCGCGCTGGCGAACGACTCGTACTTCTGGTGGCCGTACGGGTGGTCGTCGTCGTGCGGTTTGCTCGCGAACTTCATCGCGACCAGCGCGACGATGTTGCCGGATCCGTCGGCGAGCGAGTGGAGTCCGTCGGCGAACATGGCGGTGGAGCCGCTGATCAGGCCCCAGGCCGACTTCGCCGCCGAAACGCCGAGGTTGAGCACGAGGATCTGCCACAGTACGCGGCTGATGCCCTTCGTGCGTGCGTCCTCCCGGACCCGCCCGTCAGAGTCGCGATCGGCCACCATCCTCAACACAACCCCCTCAGCAGCGACATGCCGGTACGAGTGTAGCGGGCTCGGCCCATTGTCGAAACGAGAAGCGTGGGGCGCACGCGTCGCCTGAGGGACCCGCTCGCCGTTCGGCGCCTGCGGCTGGCGCTGTCGCAGGGATTACGTACTATGGACGGTGCGCGCCCCGAACGCGGGCGCCTGCGCGGGGGACGCGACTATGAGACGGCCGACCAACGACACGCCGAAGCGGGTACGCCGGCTCGTCCCGGCGAGCCTCGGCGCGAGGCTCGTGTGGACGGTCGTGTTGTTATGCGTCATCACGAGCGTCTTCACTGTTCTGATCAACGGGCTGCTGATCACATGGCAGGTCGCTCCGTACCGCGAGGAGACGGTCAGGGCCGACGCGTCCGGCCTCTCAGCCTTCGTCGCTGACGAGACGGGGGAGCTCGCGACCATGCTGGCTGCGTTCGCCTCCGGCCCACCGATCTCCGCCGACTCCACGGTGCGCACCCAGGACTTCCTCGCCGCGAGCGGCGGCGGCGCGATCGTGGTGGTGGACCCCTCTGGTGTCCCGATCGTCTCCGCCGGCAGCGACGCGGACGTGGCCCGGCTCGTGGCGACAGCCGCAGGGCGCACCGGGAAGGTCGAAGGATTGCTCGCCATCCCGTCCGGGGTCGCCTTCGTCGCCGGGCAGCCGATCGCCACCAGCGACGGCCTGGGTGGCTATGCGCTCGCGGCCGCGGAGTTCGGTCCGGCGCAGCAGCGGCGGTTCGATGGGATCGCCGCGTTCGTGAGACTGACTCTGCACCCGGTCGGCTCGGCCGGCCTGTTCGATGACACCACGCCGCTCGACCCACCGCGTGACGTGTCACGCCTCGCATTCCGCTCGGATTCCTCGAACATCACCGCCTTCGCGGAGATGCGGGGCATCGACGGCAAGGCCGCGGCTGTCGCGGAGCTGAGCAATTCCGACGAGCGCGCCCGCAGGTCGATCGAAGCGGTGCTGGTCTCGAGTGTGATCTCCGCACTTCTGGCCGTGGCGGTCGGTGTCGCACTCGGTCTGCTGCTGGCGAAGCTCATCAGGCGTCCGGTGGAGCGGCTCGTGGATCACGTCAGGACACACGGATACCTCGCGGTGGAGGGGGTGCCGTTCTCCGCCGAGAGCGCGCTCGACGATCCAACGCTTCCCGTCGAGTTCCGTGAGCTCGGCGCCGTCTTCGAGGACCTGCTTCTCCACCTCGCGCGGCGTCAGAACGACCTCAAGGACGCCCACGCCAAGACGCAGTACGCCGAGGAGTCGCTCGGCATCGTCGTGAGCGAATCGCACGAGGTGAAGATCGTCTTGCAGGACGGCCGCATCACCATCGCGAACCCGGCTGCGTCCGTGGCGCTGGGTGTCCCTGAGACCTCGTTGATAGACCGCACGTTGTCCGAGGGGCTCGAGGGAACGACCATCACGGACGAAGCTGGCGCGGGGCTCGAGGCGGTCACGCTACTCGAGCAGGCACTGGAGCAGGGAACCACCGTCCAGCTCGCTCGGACCGGCCAGACCCCGCGCTGGTACGTCTTCCAGGCGGCCCGGCACACCGACGACCTCCATAACCGCATCCTGATCACGGCGAACGACGTGACCGAGGAGCGCAGACTCCAGCAGATCCGCAACGAGATCGTGTCGCTCATATCGCACGACCTGCGCTCCCCGCTCGCCGTGGTCATCGGCTACCTCGACCTGCTTCGCAGGCCGCTCACCGAAGAGGAGCGGGATCGTGCGATCGACTCCGCGAAACGCAACGCCGGACGCATGGTGGACCTGCTCGAGGACCTCCTCTCAGCAACGCGCGCGGAGGAGCTTCTCGCCCCCGCCGCGCTCCTGCCGATCGACCTGGCAGGCCTCGCCGAGGAGGTCGTCTCGTCCATGGCTCCGACGCACTCGGAGCGCGCCTTGACGATGGATGTCGCCAAGGCACCGGTCGTTCGCGGCGAGGAGAAGCGTCTGCGCCAGGTGCTGGTGAACCTCGTGACGAACGCGTTCAAGTACGCTCCTGAGCCGGAGCCTATCGTCGTAAGCGTCGCCTGCGAGGGGGACAGCGCGATCCTGCGGGTGATCGACCGCGGACCAGGCGTACCGGAAGAAGACCGGGAGCGGATCTTCGAGAGATACACGCGGCTCGGGGGCACGTCGGCAGGCAGACCGGGTGTCGGGCTGGGCCTCTACATCGTGCGGATCATCGCGGAGAACCATGGCGGCAGTGCGCGCGTGGAGGACACGCCCGGAGGGGGGGCCACCTTCGTGGTCGAGCTGCCGTGCGCGGGGCTCGTGCGCGACGGGCGTCTCGTGACTGATGAGCCGGCCGAGGTCGCTCGAACCGAGCCGGAAGCCCCCGAGGGGACAGAGGCCTAGCCGCGCTTGCGGCCGGCCCACGCCTCCAGCGCGTAGCCGACGAGCTTCGAGCACAACTCCGGGAACTCGATGCCCGCCGCGCGCGCGGCGTCCGGCAAGAGGCTGGTCGCGGTCATCCCGGGGATCGTGTTGAGCTCGAGGAGATAGACGACCCCCTCCGGCGTGACGATCGTGTCGGAGCGCGACATGCCCTCGCAGCCGAGCGCGATGTGGGCCGCGACCGCCAGTCGCTGACACTCCGCGCGCACGTCCTCGCTCACGCGCGCGGGGATGATGTGGCGGCTCATGCCCGGCACGTACTTCGACTCGTAGTCGTAGAACTCGTGTTCCGGGACGATCTCCAGCGTTGGCAACGCGAACGGCTCGTCGTTGCCGAGGACCGCGACGGTGACCTCGATACCAGGCTCGAAGCGCTCGACGATCACATCGTCGTCACAGGCGAACGCCAGCGCGATCCCCGCCGCCAGCTCGTCGGGTGTGTGCACGATCGTCATCCCCACGGATGAGCCTTCGCAGGCAGGTTTCGTCACCGTCTTGGGGCCGAGCGCGGTGGTGATCTCCTCGGCGGTCCACGAGTCGCCCGCGTGCAGATGCACGTAGTCCGGCGACAGAAGGCCGGTCTGCGCGAAGACGCGCTTACTCATCACCTTGTCCATGGCCAGCGCACTTGCGAGCACGCCGGAACCGACATAGGGGATATCGAGTAGCTCGAGGAGTCCCTGCATCGTGCCGTCCTCACCGAACCGTCCGTGCAGGCAGATGAAGGCGACGTCGGGGCACAGTTCGCGGATCGCGTCGATGAACGCGATGTCACGCGTGTCGATCGCGGTGACGGCGTAGCCGCGCGCGCGCAGCGCTGTGGCGACCTGGGCGCCCGTGTTGAGCGAGACCTCCCGCTCGGCGGAACGACCGCCCATGAGCAAGGCGACCTTCGGCGCCTGTCTACCGTCGCGAGCCATGGACAACCTCCCCGTCAGGTCCACCGCCGGCTAGAGCACGCCGGAACGGTGCAGGTCGAGCACGACCAGACCGGCCCACCACACGAGGTTACCGGCCAGCGTCGCCACAGCAGCTCGAAGGAGAACGGCACGGACCAGTCCGGCACGGAGCTCAGGTGCCGCACGACGCAACAGCAGCCACACGACGAGTCCTGCAAGCGGACCGGCAACGGTGAGCCCGACGCCGCCGTAGATGAAGCCGGCGTAGAGCGGCAGGTCCGCGAAGGGCTTCGTCGCGTCGGCCCACAGCAGGTAGGTCATGACCCCGGCGAAGACGACCCACACTCCGCTGAGGATCCAGAACGGCAGCCGGGCGGCGAGGCGGGACCGGGTGAGGAGCGCGCCCTCGGGCACCTCGAGGGCTTCCGGGAGTGCGACGGGTTCTTCTGCAACGGCGGCGACAGGCTCGGAGGCTTCCGGCTCGGCCGGCGCATCGACGACCTCGGTCTCGCTGGTCGCCGCGTCAGCATCGACGTCGGCGTCCTTCAGTGAGTCGACCATCTCATCGAGCGAGAGTTGCTCGGGCTCGGGCTCGGGCTCGGGCTCCGGCTCGGGCTCCGGCTCGACAACCTCGACCGCTTCGGCGGCCTCGGGCTCGGGCTCAAACTCAGGCTCGATGGCCTCGGGCTCGATGGGCTCGGGTTCGGTCGTGGTGGTCTGCTCGTCATCCATGCGTGTTCCTGGCCCTCCGCCCCGGGTGTCGCTCGTGCGAAGTCTACGCGAGCGCCGCTGGGGCGGCAAACCTCCACGAAACCTCCGCAGCCGGGTCGTTCCCCGAGCGCTGCGGGCATACTAGACTGCAGCCACGGGCGCGCAAGCCCGCCCGCAGCCGTACGCCACCAGGAGTGAGGCCCAACCGATGAGCGACACGCCCACCCCCATAGATCCCGTACCCGCGACCGCCGTTCCGCCAGATGACGCCGGCATCGAGAGCGCTCCACCCGTCTACGCCGGAGACGTCGATGTGTCCCCGAACCCTGTGTCGATCGTCGAGCCCCCGCACGAGAAGGGGCGCTTGCTCCTGCACACGGGCTGCGTGACGCTGGCGCTGGCGCTCGTGATCGCCACGGTCTCCGGCCTCGCCGCCGGCCTCGTGGGCGCACGCTTCATCCTGACCGGCTCGTTGTGGGGTGACGCTCCGGTGTCCGCACCGGCGGTCGTCGCGACCTCGTCGGGCGAGCCGGTCGTGGCCGCGGCAGCGGCAGCGCTCCCCTCCGTCGTCAACATCGACATCACCGGCAGCGAGAACGCCTCGGACACATCGAGCCTGCCGCAGGGCCACCCCGACGTGAAGGACGCGCCGTTCACCGGCCAGGCGTCGGGCGTGGCGTACAAGGCCGCCCCGGGCGGCGGCACCTACATCATCACGAACGATCACGTCGTCGCCGGCGCGAAGACGATCATGGTCACACCTCCCGGCGGCGACAAGGTCGAGGCCGTGCTGGTGGGCACCGACCCGGACACCGACATCGCCGTGGTGAAGGTGCCGGTCAAGGTCCCCGCGGTCAGGCTGGGCGTGTCCGAGAAGCTCGTGGTGGGCCAGCTCCTCGTCGCCATCGGATCGCCGTTCGGACTGCAGCACTCCGTCTCGAGCGGCGTGGTCTCCGGGCTGCACCGCTCCCTGCCGGGCAGCTACGGCGACGCGGATCCGGGCGTCTACCCGCTCGTCGACGTCATCCAGACCGACGCGGCGATCAACCCGGGCAACTCCGGGGGCGCGCTCGTGGACCGTCGGGGTCTGCTCGTCGGCATCAACTCGGCCATCTACTCGGACAGCGGCTCGAGCGCGGGCATCGGCTTCGCCATCCCCGTCAAGACGGTGGTCCGCATCGCAGACGAGCTCATCTCGAAGGGTGTTGCGAGCCATCCGTTCCTCGGCGTCGTGGGCCAGTGCGTGGACGAGCTCCTGGCCAAGGAGAAGAAGCTCCCAGTCGGCGAGGGTGCGTTCGTGGTGGAGATCACGAAGGGCACCATGGCGGAGAAGGCCGGTATCAAGGTGGACGACCTGATCGTCGCGCTGGACGGGACGCCGATCCGCTCCATGGACGACCTCATCTTGCAGGTCCGTCGAACGCAGGTCGGCCAGAAGGTGACGATCACGCTGTACCGGGCCGGCAAGAAGATCGACGTACCCATGACCGTGGGCGACAAGCCGAAGAAGTAACCACCCCTTTGAGAGGAGTCACCATGGTCGAGCACTATCGCTGCAAGGGCTGCGGCTACTACCATGTCGGCCCGGCCCCCGAGACGTGCCCGGTCTGCGGCGCGCCGCAGACGGCCTTCGTCGCATACGAGGGTCCCGGCGACCTCGCGGGGACCAAGACGCTTGAGAACCTGGCGGCTGCGTTCGCAGGCGAGTCACAGGCGAACCGCCGCTACACGCTGTGGGCGCGTATCGCCGGGCTCGAAGGTGCGACGGCCGCTGTCGCTGCCTTCGAGCATGCCGCGGCCGAGGAGACCGCGCACGCGCTGGGCCATCTCGCGTACATGGGCGGAGCGGGAAGCACGGCGGACAACCTTGCCGCCGCCATGGCCGGCGAAGGCTACGAGTTCACCGAGATGTACCCGACGTTCGCCGACCAGGCGGAGACCGACGGCTTCCCCGAGATCGCGGCGTACTTCCGCGCGGTGGGGCGCTTCGAAGGCAAGCACAAGGACGGCTACGCCGCCGCGCTCGCCGAGATCGACGGGTAGGCACCGCGCCAGGGTGCCGCCTGTTACAGTGGGGCCGTGAACACACGGCCGGACATCAAGACGCTATCCCGGGCCGGCCTCGAGGACGCACTCCGCGACCTCGGTGAGCCGGCCTGGCGCGTCTCGCAACTCGTGCGCTGGCTCTACCAGCGCG
>JAUSAU010000077.1 GCA_030652345.1 Coriobacteriia bacterium | reverse complement strand
GCACGCGGGCGGCGGCGCGGACATGATGGAAGCCGCCGTGCGCGGCGCAGCCGCGGGGGCCGCCGATGCAGGCGTGGACGCTCCCGCGGTCATCGCCGTCACCGTTCTCACGAGCATGGACGCCGACACGTTGGCCTCGGTCGGCGTGAACGACTCGCCGGCCGACCAGGTCGCCGGGCTGGCCGCGCTCGCTCGGACCTCGGGTGTCGCAGGCGTCGTGTGCTCGCCGCAGGAAGCCGCGGCCATGCGCGCGCTGCTCGGCCCGACCGCGCTCGTCGTCACTCCCGGCATCCGCCCGGAGTGGGCCGAAGCGGGCGACCAGGCGCGCATCGCGACGCCGGCCGGCGCGATCGCCGCCGGCGCCTCGCATCTCGTGATCGGCCGTCCCATCACCGGCGCCGACGATCCCGCCGCCGCATTCGACCGCATCGTCTCAGAGCGCTAGGAGCCACGCGCATGACCGCAGCGATGACCGAGGCAGACGTCTACACCGCGCTCGAGGACGCCAAGGCGATCCTCACCGGCCACTTCAAGCTCACGAGCGGGCGCCATTCCGACCGCTACGTCCAGTGCGCGCGTGTTCTGGAGGACCCCGCGCTGGTGACGCGCCTCGCACATGCGATGGTGGAGCGCATCGGCGAACGGCGCATCGACCTCGTGGCTGCGCCCGCGGTGGGAGGCATCATCATCGGGTTCGCCGTCGCGCAGGCGCTCGGGGTCAAGTTCATCTTCAGCGAGCGCGAGGGTGGAGCCATGGTGCTCCGTCGCGGGTTCGCCGTGCCCGAGGGAGCTTCCGTGCTCGTGGTCGAGGACGTCGTCACCACAGGTGGGAGTGTCGCCGAGGTCGTCGACCTGGTCCGGGAATCGGGCGGAGAGGTCGTCGGTGCGGCGAGCATCATCGACCGCGGGGGCCCCAAGGCATACGACGTCGAGCTCTTCCCTCTGCTTCGACTGCAGGTCGAGTCTTGGGAGCCGGGGGAGTGCGGCCTCTGCGCCTCGGATGTCCCCCTCTACCAGCCCGGAAGCCGGTCTCTGGCCAAATAGGCTGTTGGCATCGCCGCAGGTGAGCGGTACCATCGAGCACATGCTGAGTACCCGGGGCGTGAGCAGGCGGCACTTCCGGACGGCATGAACGGGGCAGCTTCGGGAGAGTCGCCCCGCACCGGGGACGCATGAGGAGGAACGATGGCGCTACCGAACCTGTCCGACGCGGACCGCCAGGCGGCACTCAAGAAGGCCGCTGAGGCCCGCGCGAAGCGTGCAGCACTGCGCGCTGAGATCAAGTCGGGCAAGCTGAGCTTCGCCGACGTGATGAAGCGGGCGGACGACCCGATCGTCGCTCGTCTCAAGGTCTCGACCCTGCTCGAGTCCCTTCCGGGATTCGGCAAGGCGAAGGCCGCACGCATCATGTCCGAGCTCGAGATCTCCGAGAGCCGTCGCGTGCAGGGGCTGGGTGCCCGGCAGCGAGAGATGCTCATGGAGCGCCTGGGCAAGTAGCGCGCATCCGATGACGCGCGAGGGCCACCTCTTCATAATCTCGGGACCGTCAGGCGCAGGCAAAGGGACGCTGGTGAAGGAACTCCTTCGCAGGGTCCCCGACCTCTGGGTATCGGTCTCCGCGACCACGCGCACACCTCGACCCGGTGAGCGCGACACCGTCGATTACTTCTTCCTCACGCCCACGGAGTTCGAAGGCCGTGTGCGCGCGGGGGAGTTCCTCGAACACGCTGAGGTGCACGGCAATCGGTACGGGACGCTCAGACGTCCCGTGGAGCGCCGTAACGCGGCCGGCATGGATGTGATCCTCGAGATCGATCCCCAAGGGGCTTTCCAGGTGCGCAAGCAGATGGACGGCAGCCGACTGATATTCGTCAAGGCGCCCTCCACGGAGGAGCTCGAGAAGCGGATCCGCAGCCGCGGCGCCGAGTCGGACGACCAGATCAGGACCCGTCTGGAGACCGCCCGTCGCGAGCTCGAACTTGAGGGAACGTATGATCATGTGGTATTAAACGATGATGTGTCTCGAGCGACCGACGACCTCGTCGCGTACATTCGCTCAGTCTCCGAACAAGCGTAGAGGACAGTTATCACCTATGGTCATCAGACCCGAGATCGACATCCTGCTCTCCAAAGTGGATTCGAAGTACACGCTCTGCATCGTCGCCGCCAAGCGCGCGCGTCAGATCAACGACATGCTGCACGGCGTGCGTGACCAGGCGCTGCTGACCATGTCTGCGCCGCAGATCGCTTCGTTGACCTCGACGAAGCCGCTCACGCTGGCCATGGAAGAGATCGCGGACGGCGACGTCAGCTACGAGCGCGTGAAGGACGGCATCAAGTAGCGAGGGGTCACCCCTTGTTCGAGCGAGCCGCGCTCGTCCACTATCACGAGATCGGCCTCAAGGGCCGCAACCGCTCCACTTTCGAGGACCGTCTTCGGGCGAATCTGGACTTCGCAGTCCGGGGCCTGACCGACGCGAAGGTGGAGCGAATCGCGTCCCGGCTCATCGTGCCGGTCACGGGCCGTGCCACCGCCGAGACTCTCCTCGCCGCATGCGCCGCCCTTCCGGGCGTCGCACACGTCTCCGACTGCCTGCTGACCGCGCGCGACCTCGGCCAGCTCAAGGCCGCGGCCGCCATGGTGATGCGCGAGGAGATCGATCGGCTCGGCTGCGCCGGAGAGCTCACGTTCGCCGTCGATTCCCGGCGATCGGCCACCGACTTCGACGTTCCGTCCACCGTGATGAACGTCGAGATCGGTCAGCACCTCGTTGACGAGTTCGGTCTGCGCGTCGATCTCGGCGCACCGGACGTCACCGTATGGGTCGAGGTCGTGCAGGGGACGGGCTATGTCTCGGCCAGACGCCTGTTCGGACCCGGAGGACTCCCTGTCGGGTCGTCGGGCAAGGTGGTCTGTCTGCTGTCGGCCGGCATCGACTCACCGGTCGCGGCCTCCCGCATGATGCGGCGCGGTGCGGTGGTCGTCGGCGTGCATTTCTCCGGTGCACCGCAGACCTCGGATGCGTCGACGACCGATACGTTCGACATCGCTGACGCGCTGGCGCCCGCCGGCGGTCTCGGCCGGGTCTACTCGGTGCCCTTCGGAGACCTGCAACGGCAGATCATGCTCGCCTGCCCTCCGGACCTGCGCATCCTGCTCTATCGCCGTCTCATGGTGCGGGTCGCGGAGGCGGTGGCCCGGGCGGAGAACGCCAAGGCGCTCGTGACGGGGGAGTCGCTGGGCCAGGTGGCGTCGCAGACGCTGGACAACATCGCCGCTGTCGATGCCGCTGCCACCCTCCCGGTCCTGAGGCCGCTCATCGGCACGGACAAGCAGGAGATCATCGCCGAGGCCCGGCGCATCGGCACCTATGAGATCTCGGTGCGCCAGCATCCGGACTGCTGCACGCTGTTCATGCCACGCACGCCCGAGACGCACGCTCGTCCGTCCGCGCTCGCCAAGGCCGAGGAGGCGCTCGACGTCCCGGCGATGGTCGCCGAGGCGATCGCATCGATCCGCTACCGTGACTTCCCGTGCGCCTCCTACCGGCCCACGAAGCGCGCCCCCGGCGTGCCCTGCGAGGGGTAGCGGGATGGACGGCGCGCTGCGCGTTCTCATCCTCGAGCCGTACCACGGTGGTTCGCACAAGGCCGTCCTCGACTGCCTGCTGTCGCACCTCGGTGTCGAGTCCGACCTGCTCGTGCTGCCGGCGCGCAAGTGGAAGTGGCGCATGCGCGGCTCCGCTATCACCTTCGCGCAGGAGGCGCGACGGCTGGACACGGAGTGGCAGCGCGATCATCCGGCCGGAGAAGCGGGGCGCGAGGGCGCGCGGGCGCGCTGGGACATCGTGTTCGCGTCAACGTTCGTGAACCTCGCGGAGTTCTACGGGATGGCCGGCGCGGCCGTGGCCGGCGTGCCGTCCGTCGTCTACTTCCACGAGAACCAGCTCGTCTACCCGAACCGCCACGAGGCGGAGTGGGACCTGCAGTTCCCGCTGACGAACCTCACGAGCGCGCTGACCGCCGACGAGTGCTGGTTCAACACCCGCTGGAACATGGAGTCGTTCACGGAGGGGGCGGACCCGTTCATACGGCAGTTCCCCGACCACCATCCGCGGGGGCTCGGCGAGCGGATCGCTGCGAAGTCGCATGTGATCCATCCGCCGTTCTGCCCCGACGACCTCGACGGGGCGCCCGTCACCCGTGGAAAGCGGTGCCGGATCGTCTGGCCGCATCGCTGGGAGCACGACAAGAATCCCGGGGGGTTCTTCGACGCGGTCGCGCGACTCGCCGCGGAGGGGCTCGACTTCGAGGTCGCGGTGGCCGGCCAGTCGTTCGCCGAGACGCACGACGCGTTCGAGCAGGCCGGAGCGGCGCTCGGCGGTCGGCTCGTGCACATCGGTGAGCCGGGGAGCCGCGCCGACTACGCGGCGCTCCTCGCGAGTTCCGACGTGGCGGTCTCCACCGCCTTCAACGAGTTCTTCGGGCTCGCGATGGTGGAAGCTGCCTACGCGGGCTGCTTCCCGCTCGTTCCCGACCGTCTCGCGTATCCCGAGATCTACCCCGCGCACATGCGCTACGGCAGCGACGATGCGCTCGTGGCGCGTCTGCGCGACGCGGTCCTGCACCGGCCCGAGCCGGGGCAGGGGAGGGCGCTGGCCGAGGCGTTCACGGTCGAGCGCCTCGCGCCCCAGTATCGCGCGGGCCTGGTCAGGGTCGCGGGCGCCGCGGGCTGAGCCCGCCGCCAGCCGCCCACGTTCCGCGCAGTCACTGAGAGGTACCTTCGGCGTTCGATTCGAGAACAGTACCTTGCACCGCACGCTAGCGTGTGATACAAGGAAGCGGGCACTACACGTAACAGGTCCGGTGACGGAGACGAGAGCGAAGACATGGGCACCGATTCCGAGAGCCGCATATCGCAGTTCCGCAAGGGCGTCGTCGAGCTGGCGATCCTCGCGCTGCTGCACGCGGGCGAGGCCTACGGAGTGGCGATCGTCGACGCGCTGGCATCGCATCCCGGTCTCGCGATCAGCGCGGGGACGGTCTACCCGCTGCTCTCGCGCCTCAAGAAGGCCGGTCTGATCGACTCCGTGTGGCGTGAGTCTCCGGTCGGGCCGCCCCGCAAGTACTACCGGCTCACCGCTGCCGGCGTCGCCGAGTTCGAGCGCATGAGCGGCGAGTGGGCGGGTGTCGTGAGCGCGATGGATGAGTTGATGTCGGAGGGTGGCGCACGATGAGCTCGGAGGAGCGTGCCCGGGCGCGGGAGACCTCGCCGGAGGCGACGCATCTGGTGGACACCTATCTCGAGCGGGTGCACGGAGCGCTGCTCCGCGCTGCGGTCTCGGAGTCCGAGGAGACGGTCGAGGAGATCCGTGACTACGTCGAGGAGCGGCTCTCCGCCACCGACGGGACGCCGCAGGCCGTGTCCGCGGTGCTGGCCGAGTTCGGTCCGCCAGAGGCGCTCGCCGCGGCGATGGCCGAGGGCGGAGGACTCGAGGACGCGAGCCAGGGTTACCGCGCCCACGACGCGAGCGGGAGCTCGCCTCTGGTGGGTCGCATCCTGGGCATGCCGTACGACCTGCGTGTCCCGACGAGCGAGCGCATCGCGGCCGCCTGGTGGAACCCGCTCGACACGCGCATCTTCGTGCCGCGCGTGTTCGGTGCGGGGTGGGACGTGAATTTCGGCGCTGTCGCGGTGCGCCTCGGCCTCGTACGCCCGGATGATGAGGACGAGCCGTTCGCCTGCGTCCCGCATCGCGTTCTGAGCGCTGCGATAGCCGTGCCCGGGGTGGTCGCAGCCGCGTTCGTCGCGTTCGCGTGGCGCGTCCACGCCTCGCTTCCGGCGAGCATCGCGACGCACTACGACATCGCGGGCACGGCCGACGGCTTCTCCGGCAAGGACTCCGTCCTGCTGTGGACGCTCGGAGTGACGCTGACGCTTCTCGTCTGGAACGCCGCCGACCACATCCGTCGGAGGCGCCCCGCGTGGCGGGCCGCCGGAAGCGCCGCCGCACTCTTCGCGGGCATCCTCGCGATGGGCATGTACGCGCAGGGCGCCGCGACGGCGTGGGGCCTGGACGGCATCTGGATCGTGGGCCCCGGGATCGTGCTGTCGATAGTGGCCCCGTTCGCACTGTTGGTGACACTCGCGCGGATCGGGCGCGGATACGAGGCGCGGCGCGACGCCGCGGACAAGGAGTGTGTGTGATGCTCGCAGTAGACGACATGCCGACATGGTTCCAGGCGGCGCTCGTGGTCGTCCTGGTGGTGCAGTTCGGTCTGGAGGGCTACGCGCTCTATGACCTGTGGAAGACGCCGGTCGAGCGCATCCGCATGGGCGCCAAGTGGCCCTGGATCATCATCATCCTGTTCGTGAACATGGTCGGGGCGATCATCTACCTGGCGGCGGGCCGCAAGCCCGCTCCCGTGGTGGAGCCCCCGTCGCTCGAGGCAGATGCGGCGCGCAGCGCGGCCGCGGTGGATGCGCTCTACGGGGCCGGGCCGGAGAACGATCCGCGATGAACGCTGCGATCGAGATCCACGGTCTTCGCAAGGTCTTCGGCGGGGTGGCCGCGCTCGACGGCGTCGACCTCACGGTGCCGGAGGGCAGCATCTTCGGCTTCCTCGGTCCCAACGGGGCGGGGAAGACCACGACGCTTCGCATCCTGACGGGGCAGGCGCGCCCGACCGGTGGCACAGTCACGGTGCTGGGTGCCGACGCCACGCGCGCCGGTGACGACATCCGCGCCCGGATGGGCTATCTGCCCGACGTCCCCGGGTTCTACGACTGGATGACCGCGCGCGAGTTCCTGGCGTTCGCCGGCGGGCTGTTCGGGCTGAGCGGCACGCAGCTCAGCGGGCGCATGGACGTCCTGCTCGATCTCGCCGGCCTGACCGGCGTCGACTCGCCGATCGGCGGGTTCTCGCGCGGGATGAAGCAGCGTCTCGGGGTCGCCCAGGCGCTCGTGAACGCACCGGCGCTCCTGCTGCTCGACGAGCCGACGAGCGCGCTGGACCCGATGGGCCGCAAGCAGGTCCTCGACATGCTCGCGTCGCTGCGCGGGCGCACGACCGTCCTGTTCTCGACGCACGTGCTTGCCGACGTGGAGCGGATCTGCGACACGGTCGCGATCCTGGACCACGGGAAGGTCGTGGTCGAGGCGCCCATCGACGAGCTGCGGTCACGCTACGGCGCGTCCCGCATCATCGTCGAGCTCGACGAGTCGCCGGAGCGGCTTCTGGCCGCGATCCGCGACCGGGCATGGGTCAGCGAGGCCGTCGCGGAGGGCGGCACGGCTGTCATCACAGTCGCCGACGAGGACGCCGCGCGGCACGAGTTGCCGCGCATCATCGTGGAGCTGGGTGCCGGCATCCGTCGCATGGAAGCCGGCGAGATGGGGCTCGAAGAAGTCTTCGTCCGGATCGTGGAAGAGGGTGCAGGGCGATGAGCGACGGATTCGGCGCCTTCGTGCGCAAGGAGATGACCGAGATCGTCCGCACCTGGCGACTCTTCGTACTGCCCGGGATGGCGCTCTTCTTCGCGCTGACGGGCCCGCTCACGGCGCGCTACACCGAGCAGCTCCTGCGGGTCGCCGGCGGGCCGCAGATCGCGGCGATCATCGCCGCTATGCCGGCGCCGACGTTCTTCGACGCGTACGGCCAGTGGATCAAGAACCTCACCCAGGTCGTGCTCATCGCGCTCATCGTCATCTACGGCGGGATCGTGTCGTCGGAGCGCACGTCGGGAACGGCGGTACTCGTGCTGACGAAGCCGGTCTCGCGGCAGGCGTTCGTCGCCGCCAAGGCGTTCGTCCACATGCTGTTCATCGCGGCGATCGTGGTCGTGGGCACGCTCATCACGTGGGGCGTGACCGCCCTGGTCTTCGGCAAGGCCGCGCCCGGTCCGTTGTGGCAGGCCGCGCTGTCGTGGCTCGTGCTCGCGTGGTTCTTCATCGGGCTCATGACGCTGTTCTCGGTGCTCTTCGGATCGCAGGCAGGAGCCGCCGGGGCGGGGATAGCGGCGTTCGCGGCGCTGTCGATCGCCTCGATCTCACCGGCGGCGGTGCTGTTCACCCCTGCCGGACTCGTGGTGACGCCGGCCGCCGTCGCGGCGGGCGCGGCGTTCCCGAGCGCCTGGCCGGTCGTGGGTTCGATCGTGGGCACGGCGCTGCTCGTGGCGCTCGCGGCCTCGGTGTTCGCGGGGCAGGAGCTCTAGGAGCGGGCTACAGGTAGCGCTTGGCCTCTTCGTCCAGCGCGATGTGGTCGGCCTCGACGGCGGAGACGGCGTTCCACACGGCGATGAGGCGCGGAGCTGTGGCGCGTCCCGAGAACTCCGCGTAGAGCGCGCTCGCGCGGGTCTCCCGGCGCACGGATTCCTCGATGTCGGCTTCCCACGACCCGAGCTCCTCGGCGGCCTCGAGCAGGTCGGCCGGCTTGGGGACCCGGGCGATCTTGCAGAAGACCGAGCAGTGCTCCGCCTCGATCTTGGCGAGGCGCTTGTACGCGCTCGACAGCGCGGGGTTGTCCGTGCGCGCCGCCATCGCGAGGTAGAAGCGCGTGTTGGAGCGCTCCAGCTCGATCGCGGTCTCGAGGTCCGCGCGTTCGATCTCGGTCAGCTGGACCTCGTTGAGGCCTTCAGGGAACTCCTGCGCCGGCACGATCAGCTCGGCGTGCGCGCCGCAGAACGGGCAGTGGCTCGGTCGTTCTGATCCGATGTAGGTCTCGCCACAGATGAGGCAGCGGTACAGCTTCACGGGACGCTCCATCCTCGGGGGTCGGGGTCAGTCGCGGGGTAGTGAGAGCAGGTCGGCGACGGCCTCGCCGAACGCGTCGGCCGCCTCGGGGCCGTTGGCGGTCACGAAGGGGGCGTCGACGGTCACGGGTTCGAGCGCGAAGATGGCGCCGTGCGTCTCGAGGTCGAGCTCCTGCGACGGGAAGGAGGTCGCACGGCGTCCGGACAGGAGCCCGGCACGCGCCAGGATGCTGGGTGCGACACAGATGGCGCTGACGACCGCACCCTGTTCGAAGGCGGCGTTGGCCAGTGCGTGGGCTGCCTCGTCGTCGAAGTAGACCTGCGCTCCCGCTCCGCCGACGAACACGACCGCGTCGAACTCCGCGGCGCGCGCGTCAGCGAGCGCGACATCGGCGGTCGCCACCAGACCGAAGCGTCCCGTGCAGGGGCCGGCCTGCGTCGAGGCGGTGACGACCGTTGCGCCTCGGCGCTCGAAGACCGCTTTCGGATGCGAGTACTCTTCGTCGCGGAACATCTCGGGTGCGATGACCATCAGGATCGCCGGCATCTCGAGCCCCTTTCGATCAGTGCTGCGAGTATACCCGTGGCATGTCGTATCCTTGGTCCTCGTGGCGCGGGATCGTATCCGCGCCCACCGGGCTTCCGGCACGCCCGCCAGTTCGCAGCCGTCTCACGTGCAAAGGTGGTCCACGCATGCCCGAACGTCTACGCCGCGTCGTCGATATCGCCACGTCCCGCATCGTCGTGCGCAGTGCGTTCCTGGCCTTCTTCGTCTGGATCTGTGTCCAGCTGATGTTGTTCGTCCGCTGGGCGGAGGGCGTAGGTCCGTACGTGCCGCGCCCCGAGGCGGTCGCCGGGCTCCTGCCCGTCGGTCACTTCACGAGCTTCTTCGCGTGGGTGCGAGGCGGGGGATGGGACTATCTGCTGCCCGCAGGTCTCGTGATCATCATCGGGGCGATCACGCTCTCGCTCCTGTTCAAGCGAGGGTTCTGCGGGTGGATCTGCCCGCTCGGGACTGTCTGGGAACTCGGGGCCCTCCTCGGGCGTGCACTCCTCGGCCGCAACATCCGCCTTCCGAAGTGGCTCGACCTGATGGGCCGGGGTGTCCGCTACACGCTGTCGGCCATGATCCTGGTCTGGCTCATGAGCGTCGGTCTGCCTGAGGCCGTCGGCTTCCGGGAACTCCCGTACATGTGGACCGCCGACATCAAGATCATCTCGGGATTCGGCAACCCGCTCTTCATCGTCGCCGGCCTGCTCGCGTTCGCGCTGTCGATGCTCTTCAGCCCCGTGTGGTGCCGGTACCTGTGCCCGCTGGGAGGGTGGTATTCCGTGCTCGGCATCGCCTCTCCCTGCGCGGTCGAACGTGAAGAGTCGCTGTGCATCCACTGCAACAAGTGCACGAAGGTGTGCCACGCGCTCGTCGACGTGGAGAACGTCAGGAAGCGCGTGTGGGCGCCGGAGTGCGACGGGTGCATGGACTGCGTCCGCGTCTGCCCCGCTCCCGGTGCGCTCGACGGCAAGCTGCTCGGGCTCGTGCGCATCTCCCCCCGGGTCTGGGCGGTGCTCGTGGTCGGTGTGTGGCTCGCCATATTCCTGTTCGCCAAGGCGACGGGAAACTGGGACACGACCGTGCCGACCGACGCGTTCCGAACGATCATCCGATCGGGCGCCCTCCAGGAGCGGACGCCGGGGGGCCTGTAGTCCCCGGCCGCGCGTCCCGGCCGTTCACATTCCTGTGATATCCTCTGTGCACAGACTTGTGCACATGCGTCCGGGGCGCTTCGGCGCGCCCGCGCCACGAGGGGAGACACGACATGACCGTCGCCGAACGAGTCGAGTTGTCCGACGGCATCTCGGCCAGGCTGGCCATGTATCGGGAGCGCCGGGACGCGCTCAAGAGCGCCGACCGCTACTTCTACCTGCAGCCCACGACCGGGCCCGTCAACCATATCGCCACGATGGCCGACGGCCGCGAGATGATCATGCTCGCGTCCTACAGCTACCTCGGGCTGATCGGCAATCCCCGCATCGATGCGGCCGCGATCGCGGCGGTCGAGAAGTACGGCACCGGTGCGGGCGGCGTGCGTCTGCTCACCGGCACGAGTGACCTCCACGAGCAGCTCGAGGAGCGCATCGCGAGCTTCGCCAAGCGTGAGGACGCGTGCGTGTACTCCTCCGGTTACGTGACCAACGTCGCGATCATCACCGCGATGACGGGTCCCGGGGATCTCGTGCTCATGGACAAACTCGACCATGCGTCGATCGTCGACGGGTGCCTGCTCTCCGGTGCGAAGTGGAAGACCTACCGTCACAACGACATGAAGCACCTGGAGAAGCTGCTCGCATCCGCCCGGGGGGAGTACGCGACCGTCCTCGTCGTCGCCGACTCGGTGTTCTCCATGGACGGCGACGTGATGGACCTGCCGTCGACCAAGGCGCTGTGCGAGCGCTTCGGCGCGAGGCTCATGGTGGACGAGGCGCACTCGGTCGGGTCGCTCGGCAAGACCGGCCACGGTATCGAGGAGCACTTCGACATGTACGGCTCCATCGACCTGAAGATGGGCACGCTGTCCAAGTCGATCCCGTCCATCGGCGGCTACTGCGCCGGCTCCGCCGATGCCGTCGATTACCTGCGGCACTTCTCGAGGCCGTTCATCTTCTCGGCTGCCCTGCCTCCCGCCCAGACCGCCGCCGCCCTCGAGGCGTTCAATGTCATCGAGGACGAGCCGTGGCGTGTCGAGCAGCTTCATCGCGTGCAGGAGCGGTACTGCGAAGGGCTGAAGGCACAGGGTTGGGACACCATGGATTCGACGACGTGCGTCGTGCCGGTCTTCGTCGGCGACGAGGGAAAGACGATGGATCTCACGCGTATGCTGTTCGACCGTGGCGTGTTCGTCTGCCCGATCGTCCACCCTGCCGTCCCGCGTGGCACGGATCGCCTCCGCACGTGCCTCATGGCCACGCACACCGACGAAGACATCGATCGCGCGCTCGCGGCGTTCGATGAAGCGGGCCGGGCGCTCGGTCTGATCGGGAGCAGGTAGGTGCGGAGCGCCGCTGCGGTATACTGCGCGCGGCCGCTCGGCCGGCAGGCTCGCCCTCACTAAGGGGACCGTCATGCGCTCAGGTCTCACCACGTTCGACATCGCGCTCATCTCGGTCAGCGTGCTCATCGCGGTCGCGGGTCAGTTCATGCTGAAGTCAGGCATGACGAAGGCGGTCCCGACCGGCGCTCAGGGCTTCGGCCAGATGCTCTCGGTCGACTACGTCGTCCGCTTGATCACGACGTGGCAGGTCCCCGTGGCGCTCGCTCTCTACGCGCTCGGCGCGTTCCTGTGGATGGCCGTGCTCTCCCGATTCAACGTGAGCGTCGCGATGCCGTTCCTCGCCACCTCATACGTCATCGTCCTGCTCATCGACTGGGCGCTCGGACGCGTGCAGCCGCAGTGGTACACGTGGGCAGGGACGCTCCTTGTCTCGGTCGGCGTGGTCCTGGTGGCGATGGCGCCGCGTCGCTAGCGTTCAGGGACCCCTGGCGCGTTTCATCGACGTAGCGCCGCCGCCCATACCTGCGCGAGCCCGCTCGTCCGCTTCGCTTCACCGCTCTATGGAGCGTCCGCGTGTCGCTCTGGTACGCTTGGCATGCAGTGTCGGGTGGCCTGTTGGCCGCGACGCGACCTCGGAGCGACCGTGATCGATTCGCCTTCGCACGACGACGTCGCCGACGCGCGCCAGTCCGCCGTGGCGGGAATCGCCGGGCTGAGTGGTAGGACCGTGCGGCGAGTCGTGTGGTTTGGATTCGCAGCAGTGGTCTCCGTGTACGTGGCGCTGGTCCTCATGCCGGTTCCCGACAGGATCGCCTACGTGGCGGGGCAGTGGCTCTGGGCACTGGTCTGTGTGCTCGCGCTCACGGGTGCGATGGTCGCGTGCCGCTACACGCGCAACGTGGAGCGGCGGTTCTGGGCGTTCCTCTCAGTGGCCGCGACGTTCATCCTCGCCAGCCAGACCTACTTCGCGTACTACGTCGGTTTCGTCGATCGGGCGGGTCCGCCCGTTCCCTCGCTGTCGAGCCTGTTCGACGTCCTTGCAGCCGGGGCCTTCGTCGCGCTCCTGGCGACGCTGACCCGGTTCAGGCATGCGTCGGTCGCCGCGCAGGTGCGCTACATCCTCGACTCGGTCGCCGTGGCGCTGACGGGCTTCGTCGTCCTCTACAGCTGGGTCATCGCCCCCTGGTTCGATCGGCTGGGAGGCGCCGGGGTCTGGGAGAAGGCGCTCAACGCCGCGTATCCGATCGTGGGATGCGCCATCCTCGTCGGAAGTGTCAGGAGCCTGCTCGGTACGCGGGTCGATCGCTGGGAGTCCTGGGAACGGCTCGTGGCCTTCGGCCTGTCGTGTTTCGCTATCGGACTGGTGCTCTACCCGATCTCGTACGTGGCCGGCGCGTTCAACGTGTGGGCCCCGTGGGGGTTCGCCGTGGTCGAGGTGCCGTGGCTCGCGGGCCTGTATCTCGTCTTCGCCGGGGCGGTCTACCGGCACACGGAGCACACGGTGTCGTGGCGACTGCGACCGTTGCCCGTCGTGGAGACCACCCGGGGCTGGCTACCGTCGGTCATCATGCCGGCCGTGCAGATCGTCGCCATCCCGGCATTCGGCGTCGCGGCGTACCGCGCTCCCGGGAGCCACGGCACGCTGTTCCTGGTGAGTGTGGGCGTCCTGGCGGCCACCCTTGCGGCACGGACGCTGTTGACGGTCGTGGACAACGGCCATCTGTTCAGCCGTGCCGTCACGGATCCGCTGACGGGCCTGTTCAACCATCGCCACTTCCACGAACGTCTGGGTCTGGAGGTTGCGGCCGCCGAACGCTACGGCGAGGAGCTGAGCGTCATCATCCTCGATCTCGACGACTTCTCCCGGGTCAACTCCGTGGGAGGGCACGCGGTGGGTGATCGCGTATTGGTCGAGGCCGCTCGATGTGTCGAACGTGCGGTGCGTGATCGCGATACCGTCTGCCGTATCGGCGGCGATGAGATCGGGGTCGTCCTTCCCGAGGCCAGCGAGTCAGCGGCCCTCGCGATCGGGTCCCGGATCATCCGCGAATTCCTGTCGTTGGAGGGCCCCGGCGGCGGCACGGTCACCGTCTCGATCGGGGTCGCGACCTTCCCGACGAGGGCGTCCGACCACGAGGAGCTCGTACGACGCGCCGACGGCGCTCAGTACTGGGCCAAGTACCACGGCAAGAACCAGGTCGTCGCCTATGACCCCGCGGTCGTTCTCACGCTCGACCCGGAGGATCGGATCCGCAGTCTGCAGAACCGCGCCCACCTCAACTCCGTGCGAGGGCTGGCGGGAGCCGTCGACGCACGAGACGGAGCGACCCAGCACCATTCGCGTAACGTGGCGGCCCTCGCGGTGCGAATGGGCTGCGAGGTCGGTCTCGATGAGAACAAGCTCGTTCTGATCGAGCTGGCGGGGCTTCTTCACGATGTCGGCAAGATCGGCCTCCCCGACGCGGTGCTTCGCAAGCGGGGTGCGCTGACAGCGGCTGAGCGGATCGCCGTACAGGAGCATCCGGTCCTCGGGGAGCACATCCTCGCCTCGACCCGCTTGACCGAGATACTGCCGTGGGTGCGCCACCACCACGAACGCTGGGACGGTTCGGGCTACCCGGACGGACTCGCAGCGGAGGATATCCCCCTCGAGGCGCGGATACTCGCCCTGTGCGACGCGTTCGACGCGATGACGTCCGAGCGCCCTTACCGTGGCGCGTTGTCGCAGAGCGCGGCCCTTCAGGAGATCGATCTCAACCTCGGTACCCAGTTCGATCCTGCTCTCGGTGAGGCGTTCATCCGCGTCGCAGGACGGCGTCGGGCGTCATGACGACCGGGAACAGAGGGACGGCGGATGTGACGGGTGGCGACGCCACGAATGCCGCCGGCGGTCTCGGCACCAGGCTCTTCGGCACGCTTGCCACGATCGGGTTCGCCGCGCTGTGCCTCGTCTACCTCGGGGCGGCGGCTCTGCCGGTGGGGCAGGCCGCGCAGTTCCTGATCAGCGATCTCGCCTTCCTGATCCCGATCGGTGCCGTCGTCGTGACGGGGTTCGTGGCGTACCGGCGCTCGGAGGGTTCAGAGGCACGATTCTGGCTTCTGCTCACCAGCGCGAACGCGGTCATCTTCGTCAGCGAGATGTACTACGTGTGGTGGATGGTCTCGATCGGCAAGCCGCCGCCGCCGGTCTACGCACCGTTCCAGATCCTGCACATCTCCGCGGCAGGCATCTTCTTGGTGCTGCTTCTGTCGATGACGAAGTACCAGAACGCTACGGGCCCCCAGAAGATTCGCTATGCATTCGACGGACTGGCGGTCGTGACCGTCGTCTATGTCGCGGTCTTCACGGGCGTGGTCGAGCCCATGTTCGCGGGTATCGCGGGAGTGTCGACCATCGACTATCTCGCCGGCGCTTCGTATCCCCTGTGGGGGCTCGTGGTCATCGCGGGGTCGCTGGCGACGATGCTGGGGTTCAAACTGGCACGGTGGCGACCGTGGGAGAAGTTCGTCACGCTCTCCATGATCATCTACGGCGCCGGCATCGCCGCATGGCCTCTGTGGTATGTGACGTTCAAGGCCGGCGGATCTGTGTACGAGCGTGGGGTCCTCGATCTCGTACTCGTGCTCGGGCACTACCTGCTCGTGCTCGCGACCTCGTACCGGCTCACCATGCGAGGTCAGGGGTGGCCGCTGCGTCCGATGCCGCTCTTCCAGCCGTCGGGCGACCGACGGCTCTCGTACGTGGTCCCGGCACTGACTCTCGCGGCTCTGCCGGTGATGGTCTACGCCGCGACCCGTCCGGAAGCGCTGCCGCGGGAGCGTCTGGTGTTCATCATCGCCGCGACGATCCTCGCTGCGGTCACGGTCGCGCGCACCGCCCTCGTCGCAGTCGAGAACGGCAGACTGTTCCATCGCTCGGTCACCGACCCGCTCACCGGACTGTTCAACCATCGCTTCTTCCACGAGCGGCTCGGTCTCGAACTCGATCTGGCGAAGCGGTACCGGGAGAGCCTCTCTCTCATCGTCCTGGACATCGATGACTTCGACGTCGTGAACAACGTGCACGGGCATCCCGCCGGAGATGAGCTCCTCAGGCAGACGGCGACGGCCATTCGCTCGGCGTGCCGTGATTCCGACGCCGTGTGCCGTGTCGGCGGAGACGAATTCGCCGCGATACTGCCGAGCACTGACCTGAGCGAGGCGCTGGGGGTGGCGATCCGGATCCAGGATGCGCTGCGGGCCGTGCACGTCCGGGGCGAGAACGCGGTCACCATCTCGGCCGGGGTCGTCGGCTACCCGACACACGGCGATGCTGCGCCGGAGCTGGTCCGGCTCGCGGACGGCGCCGCGTACTGGGTCAAGCATCACGGCAAGGACCAGGCGATCGTCTACGACGCCGATGTCGTCACCGAACTCTCGCCCGAAGAGCGCATCCGTACGATCGAGGAGCAGACGCATCTCGGAACGGTGCGGGCACTCGCAGCCGCGGTCGACGCGCGTGACCCGGACACCCAGTACCATTCCCGCAACGTCGCGGCACTCTCGGTGCAGGTCGCGCGGGAGCTCGGATTGGACAGCGAGCGATGTCGGCTGCTGGAGGCCGCTGCGCTCATGCACGACATCGGCAAGATCGGCGTGGCCGACGACGTGCTGGGCAAGCCGGGCCCCCTCGACCCGGACGAGATGGCGCACGTCCGCGAGCACCCCGAGCTCGGGGAGCGCATCCTCGGCTCGACGATGATGGACGATGTGTTGCCCTGGATTCGGCATCACCACGAGCGCTGGGACGGGGAGGGCTATCCCGACGGCCTGCGCGCCGTCGCGATCCCGCTCGAGGCGCGGATCCTCGCGGTCTGCGACGCGTGGGACGCGATGGTGTCCGAGCGCCCGTACCGCGGTGCGATCGAGCGCGGTGATGCCGTCACGCAACTGGTGAACGGGATGGGCTCACAGTTCGACCCCGCCGTCGTCGAGGTCTTCCTGCGCACACTCGGTCACGAGGCGCCGGTCTCCTGAGGCAGCGCTAGGAGAGTCTGGCCACTGCCGCCGAGATGTCGCGCGGTACCCGGGCCCGCTTCCACAGCGGGCCGTCCGCGAGCTGGGGCAGCCCGTCGCCGTAGGTCGGCCGGCCGGTCTCCCGGTACAGCACTCCGATGGGGATTCGGCATTCCTCGGGTGTGCATCCCATCTCGTGGTACGTCGACAGCGAGAGCTCGAACGCGCGGAGCTTGTCTGCCGGGTCGTGGTCGGTCTCGTCGAGCTTGTAGACCCGCTCCCGGAACCAGGCGAACGTGTTGAGCTTGTTCCACGTCACGCAGGGCTGGAAGACATCCACGAGCGCGAAGCCCTCGTGCCCGATCGCTTCCTTGATGAGTCCGGTGAGGTGCGGGATGTCGCCGGCGAACCCGCGCGCGACGAATGTTGCGCCCTCAGCGATGGCGAGTCCGACCGTGTTGACGGGCTCCTCGAGGACGCCCGTGGGCGTGGAGACCGTCTTCATGAGGTGTTCGGTCGTGGGCGAGGCCTGTCCGGTCGTGAGCCCGTAGATCTGGTTGTCGTGGGCGATGACCGTGAGATCCACGTTGCGGCGGCACGAATGTGCGAAGTGGCCCATGCCGATGCCGTAGCCGTCCCCGTCGCCCATCTCGACCACGACGGTGAGATCGGGATTCGACAGGGCCACGCCGGTGGCGACGGGCAGCGAGCGCCCGTGCAGCCCGTGGAACCCCTGGCAACGCGTGAAGTCGGCGCCGTTGCCGTGGCAGCCGATGCCCCAGACCTCGACGAGCTGCTCGTGCGTGAGGCCGAGCTCCTCGTAGGCGCGCTTCATCGCCTCCCAGATACCGAAGTTGCCGCAGCCGGGGCACCACGTGGGGCGGTTGACGGTCTCGAACTCCTTACGACCGGGCACGGGAAGCCACCTCCTGAAGCGTCGCGTGGATCTGTTCGGGGCTGAATGGCCGCCCGTCGGTGCGGTGGAGGCGGCCGTCCGCGCCGCGGAGGCACTCCTGGCGGATGAGGCCCTCGAGTTGCCCCGTCTCGTTCGCCTCGATCACGAACGTGCGCGCCGACGCGTCGAGGAACGCGGAGACCTCGTCGGCGGGGAAGGGCCACAGGGTGACGACCTGCATCGCGGCCACCTTGACGCCGTCGCGCTCGAGCCAGCGCATCGCCTCGCGCAGCGGGCCGATCGTGGTGCCGAAGACGACGACGGAGACGTCCGCATCGCCGGGAGGAGCGCCGTAGGTGCAGGGGGGCGGGACGAGCGTTCGGGCGAGTTCGAGCTTGCGCATGCGCTTGTCGTTCTGAGCCATGCGGACGTCGGCGTCCTCGCCGGCGGCGCCGAAGCCGTACTCGTCGTGCTCGTAGGAGTTGACGACCTGGAGAGCGCCGGCGACGCCGGGAAGCGCCCGCTCGCTCACGCCGTCGTCGGTGACGCGGTAGCGCAGGTAGTTCTCGACGGCGCCCTCGGCGACGAGCTTGCCGCGATCCACGGTCACCGCGGCGGTGTCGAAGGGGTCGCAGGACTGGCGGTTGTCGCACAGGTAGGTGTCGCCGAGGATCACGACCGGCGTCTGCAGGACATCGGCGAGGTTGAACGCCTGCCAGGTCAGTTCGAACGCCTGCGTGCGGTCGCCGGGGGCGAGAACCACGCGCGGGAACTCGCCCTGGGCGGCGTGGAGCACGAAGCGCAGGTCGGACTGCTCGGTCCACGTGGGCATGCCGGTGGCCGGTCCGGGGCGCGTGAGCACGCCGACGACGACCGCCGATTCGCTCACACCCGCGAGCCCGAACGCCTCGACCATGAGGGCGAAGCCCCCACCCGCGGTCGCTGTCATCGCACGCGTGCCGGTGAACGCCGCGCCCACGACCATGTTCATCGCCGCGATCTCGTCCTCGGTGTGCTTGACGACCACGCCGTACTCGCGATCGTTTGCGGCCATGAAGCTCAGCATCGAGGACGCCGGCGTCATCGGGTAGGCGCAGTACATGCCGATGCCGGCCGCCAGCGCTCCGAGCCCGATCGCCTCGTTGCCGTCCACCAGCATCCGCGCGGGCGGGTCGGACAGCGGCTCGAGCCGGAACGGGAAGACGCACTCGGCCTTCGAGCCGTACTCGTAGCCCGCCGTGGCGACCGCGACGTTCTGCTCGGCGATCTCCGGCGCCTTGTGTGCGAACTGTGCGCGGAGCGAGTCGGTGAGGTAGGAGAGCGGGTAGCGGGACAGCGCGAGCACCGCGCCGAGCGCGGCGACGTTGCGCATGATCTTGGAGCCACCTGCGGTGGCCACGATCTCGTCGAAGGGGACGGGGACCGCGCAGACGCGGGCGGGATCGATGACGCCGTCGACGGACACGGTGGCGGGGTCGTAGACGAGTGCGGCGCCCTCGATGAGCTCGTCGCGGTGCAGCTCGACCGTCTCCTGGTTCAGCGCGACGAGGATGTCGACGGCCAGGACGTGCGAGTGGACCGGTTCCGGCGAGACGCGCACCTGATACGCGTTGTGGCCGCCGCGGATGAGTGACGGGTACTCGGTGAGGTCGAACGTGTGCAGCCCGCCGTGGATGAAGCAGCGGGCGAGCGTCTGGCCGGCCGCCTTGATGCCGAAGCCGGCCTGCCCGCCGATCTTGATCTGGAGGTCGGGCCGGTTCTCGCCGCGGGGGTCGGGAAGCATCGCGGGATCCCTTCGCGCTTTGGGGGAGTGGTCGTGGTTGATTGTTCCCCGAAAGGGTCGACTGGAGGCCTCCGGCGGCTCGATGTCGTCGTCGCGGTAGAATGCCTGCATGGATACCCCGGATCGCAGGCCGCTCGTCGTCCTCGGCGTGACCGGCGGCATCGGCGCCTACAAGGCGTGCGAGGTCGCTCGTGAGCTCATGCGCCGGGGTTGCCGCGTCAAGACGGTGATGACGGCCGCCGCTCAGCGCTTCGTCACGCCGCTGACGTTCCGCACGCTGACGGGCGAGCCGGTGACGGTGTCGCTGTGGGACGACGAGCCCAGTCGCGTGCACCACATCTCGCTGGCCGACGAGGCCGATGTCGTGGCGATCGTCCCGTGCACCGCGAACGTGATCGCCAAGATCGCCCACGGGCGTGCCGACGACGTGCTCTCGACGACCGTCCTGGCCACCGAGGCGCCCGTTGTGGTTGCGCCGGCCATGAACACGCACATGTGGCGCAAGGACGTGACCCAGGCGGGCGTGGCGGCTCTCGCTGCGCGCGGATACGTCTTCGTGGCGCCGGGGACCGGAGAGCTCGCCTGCGGCGACGTGGGGGAGGGCCGGCTCGCAGCGGTCCCCGAGATCGTCGACGCCGTGATGGGTGAGGTCGCGCGCACGCGGTCGCTCGCGGGCGTACGCGTGCTCGTGACCGCGGGCCCGACGCGCGAGCCGATCGACGCCGTGCGCTACATCGGCAACCGCTCGAGCGGGCGTCAGGGCTACGCGCTCGCCGAGGAAGCCGCCAGGCGCGGAGCGGACGTCACGCTCGTCAGCGGCCCGACGGCGCTCGCCGACCCGTTCGCTGTGCGTACCGTGCGCGTCGAGACGGCCGCGCAGATGCACGACGCGGTCGAGGCCGCCTACGGCGAGTGCGATGTCGTGATCGCCGCGGCCGCGGTGTCGGACTTCCGGCCGATCGCGCCTGTGGGCGGCAAGCTGAAGAAGGGCGACGCGCCGGAAGCGATCGCGCTCGAGCGCACGACCGATATCCTCGCAGGACTCGGCGAGCGCAAGGGTGCGCGCGTGCTGATCGGGTTCGCGGCCGAGGCGGGTGCGGCTGCGGAGTACGCGCGCGGCAAGCTATCGTCGAAGAACCTCGACTTGGTGGTCGCCAACGACGTCACCGAACCCGGGGCCGGGTTCGACACGGTGACGAACCGCGTCACGCTCGTGAGCGCGGACGGCGACGAGGAGTTGCCTCTCATGGACAAACGTGCGGTCGCGCGAGCAGTGCTCGACCGCCTCGAACGACTGTTGGAAGGACGCTGAGAGATGAACATCGTCGGACCCGCGAAGAAGCTCTCCGCCTACATCGGCGAGAACGACCACTACGACGGCAAGCCGCTGTACACGGCGCTGGTCGAGGCCTCGAAGAAGGCCGGATGCGCCGGCGCGACCGTCCTGCGCGGCGTGGAGGGATTCGGCGCGACGAGCGTCATCCACACCGACCAGTGGTTGCGCATGAGCTCCGACCTGCCCGTGGTCGTCGTCGTGATCGACGTGGACAGCCGCATCACCGCGCTCGCCGAGATGTTCAAGGCGATGGTCGGAGACGGGCTCGTCACCATCGAGGACGTGCACGTCGTGCAGTACCAGGGCGGCGTGACCGGCGGGCCCGGGCACTAGGGGGCGATTCGCCGGATTCGCCTGGGCCACGCCCTTGTGCCGACGCCCCCGCTCGTCGTACCATCTCTCCTTGCCGCTCGCGGTACTCACGCGACGACATTTCGGGCTGTGGCGCAGCTTGGTAGCGCACTTGACTGGGGGTCAAGGGGTCGCAGGTTC
>JAUSAU010000040.1 GCA_030652345.1 Coriobacteriia bacterium | reverse complement strand
TGATGGCTCCGGCCCCGCGCCCGAGCACCATCGCCGCGAGCCCGATGTCCTGCGTGACCACGACATCGTCGGGCTCGAGGCGTTCGATGATCGCGAAGTCCGCGGAGTCCGGACCGGTCGCCACCTGGACGGCCTCGACCCCGTTGCGCGAGGTGTGGCGGTCGAAGTTCTGCGTGCCGTTGCCCACGAGCACGACGGCCATGCCGGCGGCGCGGCCGGCGGAGATGGCCTCGCGCGTCACCGGACAGGCGTCGGCGTCGATGAAGAGTGTTCGCATGCCACGCACTCTAGCGGAATCGGGCGCGCCATACCCCTCGGTGCTCGACGTACCTATACCCCATGGGGTATGATGCGCATTGTACGAGGAACCGCTCGAGAGGAACTCCCATGGATCTCGACTACACGGTCCGGACCGACAAGACCTACACCGATGCGCTCAACGCCGTCGTCGCGGCGACGCAGGCACGCGGCTTCCGGGTGCAGTGCGTCCACGACGTGGCCGCCACGCTGGCGGAGAAGGGCTTCGTGCGCGAACCCACCGCCATCGTGGAGGTGTGCAACGCGCGCTACGCGTCGCAGGTGCTCGAGCAAGACATCCGCATCGGCCTCATGCTCCCCTGCCCGATCATGATCTACGCGCTGGACAGTGAGACCCACATCGCCACCATGCGACCGAGGCTCATCGGCAGCTTCTTCCCCGATGCGGGCATCGACGACGTGGCCGCCGAGGTCGAGGAGATCGTCATCGCCATCGTGGACGAGGCCGCCGGTTAGGGGCCGGCCCCCGACCGCGATCCCGGACCCGGTCGACTCAACGCAACAGGGCCGCCTCGATGGCGGCCCTGCGTGTATTCCTATGGCGGGATGTACGGGGCTCGAACCCGCGACCTCTGGCTTGACAGGCCAGCGCTCTAACCAACTGAGCTAACACCCCGTGATGTGGAGCGAAGGGGATTCTATCGACCCTCGCCCGGTTTGTCCACATTCCCGTCACGCACGGCTCCCGCGATCGCTCGCCGCGCGCCCGCGCTACTTCACCACCGTGATCACGACGACCGACCCCGCGGGTGCCTTGCCGCCCGCATTCGGACTCTGATCCACCACGGTGCCGACCGTACCGCCGCCCGTCTGCTCGGTGACCTGCGCCTTGAAGCCGGCCGCTGTCAGGGCATTGACGGCATCGGCCTGGGTCTTCGTCACGACATCGGGCACCACGACGATCGCGGGGCCGCTCGAGACGACGATGGTGACCGTCGACCCGGGTTTCGCGGCCACGCCGGCCGTCGGGTTCTGCGAGATGACCGTACCGGACGCCACGGTCGAGCTCGACTGGGAGAGGACCTTCACGGCGAAACCTGCCGTCTGGAGCGCCGTGCGCGCCTCCGCCTGCGCCATGCTCGTCAGGTCGGGCACGCCGATGGGGAGCGGCCCCGCCTGCGCGAGTCGGATCACGACCCCGGATCCGCGCGGAGCGAGCGTCCCGGCCACAGGACTCTGGCCGAGCACGGTGCCCGGATCGACCGTCGTGGTCATCTCCTTGACGGTCTGGTCGACCACGAAGCCCGCCACCCGGATCGCGGCGATCGCCTGCGCCTCACTCTGACCCGTGACTTCGGGGACGGCGACCATCTCGACGCCCGCCAGCACCAGGTCGACCTTGGTGAACGAGTCGGTGCGCACCCCGGGGGCGGGGCTCTGCGAGGCGACGGACCCGTCATCCACACCCGCGACCGGGCCACCGGCGTACGTGATGCTGCCCACGCCCAGGCCAGAGGCGACGATGGAGGCGGTCGCCTCCCGCAACGGCGTACCGTAGACGTCCGGGACGGTGACGCCGCCGAAGCGCAGGCCGCCGAGCGCGAACGCCGCGCCGACGCCGATGGCGACGACGAGAATGCCGAGCAGCATCCACAGCCACCACTTCGTGGCTGCGGGAGCCTCCACCGCAAGCGGGGGTGCTGTCACCGGTGCCGAGGAACCCGCGGCGAACCGCTCGAGGTCGTCGCGCATCGCCGCCGCCGTGGGATAGCGCGCTTCCGCCGACTTCTCCAGCGCCTTCATCACGATCCGGTCGAACTCTGCGGGGACGCCCGGGACGCGGTCGCGCAAGGCGCGCGGGACCGCGTGGCACTGCTGGTCCGCGACCATCGCGGCGCTCGCTCCGTCGAACGGGACGCTGCCGCTCACGAGCTCGTAGAGCACGACGCCGAGCGCGTAGACGTCGGTGGCCGGCATGAGTCCGGTGCCGTCGACCTGCTCGGGCGCGAGGTAGTGGGCGATCGACGGGCGCGCGTTGGTCATCGCACGCGCCGCGTCGCCCTGCAGGCCGAGGCTGTAGCCGACGAGATAGGTCGTGTCCCCGGATGTCCGGATGACGTTGGCCGTCTTCACGTTCCCGTGGATGACGCCGCGCGCGTGGATCTGCTCGAGCGCGTCCGCGACGTCGGCGCCGTAGCGCGCGGCGGAGTCGGCGGAGAAGCGCCCCTGTTGGTCGAGTTCGGTCTTGAGGTCGGCTCCCGGGAGCCACTCGCGGACGAGGAAGAAGTCCGACCCGTCGTGGCCCCACTCGTAGATGCGCGGCAGGGCCGGATGGCGGATCCCGGATACGAGCGAGACCTCGTCTTCCACAACGGTGGCCGCCGTCTCGTCCGCGGGTCTCAGGACCTTGACGACGACCGTCGCACCGTCGGGCGCAGTCGCCAGATAGGTCCGGCCCGCCGATTCGGCACTGATCTCGCGAACGACCCTGTACTTCCCGGCGAAGATCTTGCCGTCCATCGACCGCTCCTCTCCCGGGCGCGCACCACGCGCCACACCCGTCTGATACCCGTTGACCGTGCTCGACGCACTCCCCGGTCGCGCTTCCGCCACCCATCCCCGACAGGAACCCGCTCTATCTTGGGGAATGAACCCGTATGACCAGATTCTGAGAAAGGGCGCCCATGTCATCCGGCATCGATACCTCGCCCGCCGATTCCGTGCGGGCGGGCCTCTCCGAGCGCATAGCGGCCCACGACAAGGCGGGGGCTGTCGCTCTCGCGCTGGCGGCCGTCGCCGACGGCACCGTGGACATCCCGACGCTCTACGCCGACGTCCTCTCGCGGCTCATGATCGACCTCGGATCGCAGTGGCAGGAGGGCTCACTGCAGGTCTGGGAGGAGCACCTGGCCTCGGCCGTGGTCAGGACGATCGTCGAGGCCCTCTACCCGACCGTCCGAGTGATCGCGGACGCGACGCCCGGCAACGGCACGCACATCCTGCTCACCTGCCCGCCTGACGAGGCGCACGACCTCGGCCTGCGGATGCTCGCCGACCGCCTCGACATGGCGGGCTACACCACGTTCATGCTCGGCCCTGACACGCCGGGCCCCGAGATCGTCGCGGCGGCGCAGGCGCTCGCTGCCGACCTCGTCGTGCTGACCTCCTCGACGCACTTCCACCGCCTCCGCGTCCGCAACCTGGTCGACCAGCTGCATGCGCAGCTGCCCGGGGTGCGTGTGGCGGTCGGCGGCCCGGCGTTCGCGGTGGACAGCGAGGGCTTCAGCCCCGATGAGATGCTCCGGCTCGACGAGCTCATCGCCCCGTCCGCGAAGGGCGGTGAATGACCATGCTGCCGCTGCGTATCGCGTGGCGCTTCCTGCGGATGAGCCCCGCGCAGTCGATCCTCATCCTCTTCGGCATCGCGGTGGGCATCGCCGTGCAGGTCTTCGTCGGCTCGCTGATCATCTCGCTGCAGGCGTCGCTCGTGAACACGACGATCGGCTCGAGCCCGCACATCACGATCACCGACCCGAAAGAGGGCCAACCGGTCGTCTACTCGGACCTGGTGAAGCGCACGATCCGCTCGACGCAGAACGTGAGCGCCGTGGTGCCGTCGCGGGCGATCTCCGCCCTCTACCTCAACGGCACCGACCGGGTCCCGCTCAACATCAAGGGCGGCACGCTGGCCGATCTCAACCTGATCTACAAGCTGCGCCAGCGCACCGTCGAGGGTGAGCCCACCCTCAAGCAGGGGCAGGTCGTCATCGGGCTCGACCTGGCGCGCAAGTACGGCCTCATCCCGGGTGACCGCATGGCGATCACCACTGGCGGCGGAACGCGGATCTCGCTCGTCATCAGCGGCATCGTCGACCTCGGATCGAGCGCGGCGAACCTGCGCAGCGGCTTCAGCGGGCCGGAGCTCCCCCGCTCCGAGCTCGGCTACCGCGCCGACCAGTATTCCGCGATCGAGGTCCAGCTCACCGACCCGTTCCTCTCCAAGGCGATCGCTCCGGACTGGGCGGTGCGCATGGGCGGCGTGAAGGTGTCGGACTGGCAGGTCGAGAACAAGGACCTGCTCACGGCACTCAACTCGCAGTCCGCGTCGAGCTACATGATCCAGGTCTTCGTGCTGGTCGCCGTGGCGCTCGGCATCGCCTCCACGCTCGCCATCTCGGCAGTGCAGAAGACCAAGCAGATCGGCATCCTCAAGGCGCTCGGCATGGCCGACGGCGCGACCGCCTCGATCTTCCTGTGGCAGTCAGCGATCCTCGGGGTGGTCGGCACGGCGCTCGGCGTCGGGCTCGGCTTCCTGCTCATCGCCGGCTTCACCTTCGGGACCTCGAAGAGTGGCAGCGGCTTCCCGATCAACCCGCAGCCGACCTTCGTGTCGATCTCGGCCGGCATCGGACTCCTCGTCGCGATGCTCTCCTCGATCATCCCGACACGCCGAACAGCCCGCCTCGACCCGATCGAGGTGATCCAGAATGGCTGACGCACTCGTGGTGGCCGAAGGCCTGGGCAAGATCTACGGCACCGACATCAAGACGCGCGCGCTCGAGGACGTCTCCTTCGAGATACAGGCCGGCGAGTTCGCCGCCATCGTCGGGCGCTCCGGCTCGGGCAAGTCCACGCTGCTCAACCTGCTCGGCCTGCTCGACACGCCGACCGAGGGCACCCTGCACCTCGACGGGCGCGAGTCCAACTCGCTCGACAAGGTGGGGCGCGCCGCACAGCGCAACCGGCTGCTCGGCTTCGTCTTCCAGTACCACCACCTGCTGCCCGAGTTCACCGTGCGCGAGAACATCCTGATGCCCGTGCTCATCTCAGGCGCGGTGATCGGCCCGGACATCGAGAACCGCGTCACCGAGACGATGTCGGTACTGGGTCTCGAGGGCCTCGGCCGCAAGAACGCCAACGCGCTCTCCGGCGGGCAGAAGCAGCGGGTCGCCATCGGGCGTGCGCTCATCAACCGGCCGCCGATCGTGCTGGCCGACGAGCCCACCGGCAACCTCGACACCGAGAACACCGAGGCGGTCTACGACCTGTTCCGCACCATCAACAAGGAGTGGGGCACGACGTTCCTGATCGTCACGCACGACCAGGACATCGCCTCGATGACCGATCGTCTGCTCGAGTTCCGCGACGGCAAGCTGCTCCAGGACGTGCGCAACCCGTACGCGAAGGGTTCGGACACGCTGGAGCAGGAGCCGGTGATAGCGAGCTAGAGTCCCGGCGGCGGACCGGTCGGTGGGACCTGCGGCCCGCCGGGCTGTCCGCCGCGGACGGTCTTGAGCGGGTACGGCTTCATGACCACGAAGTAGTAGATCAGCCCGCCGACCGTACCGCCGAGCATGACGACGAGCAGCCACATGGTCTTGTCGCTCGTGTTCGGCATTCCCTGGAGTGCGTTGGGGAACTCCCACTCGTTGCGCGTGGCGGCATCGATGAGGACGTAGACCCACACCAGTGCTCCCCCGATGGCAAGGACGGGGACCACGAGCCACATCACCGCCATGAAGACGCTCCAGACGACGACGAACATGCTGAGGAAGACCGCTCCGGCCCCCGCGGCGGCATCCTCGCTCGTCTGGGCCACAGCCACTGCCGGGACGGCGGCGGCGAGCGCCGCCGCAGCGATCGAGGCGACATACCGGATACGAGCGCTCATGATGCCGTCCCTTCCTTGAGTTCCGGATCGGCGTCGAGCGCGGCGGCGATCAGTGCCGCACGCGCCTCGCCCTTCGCGAACACCGCGGCGTGCAGCCGCGAAGCGCTCTTCCCCCACCGTCCGAGCCCGAAGTACGCGGCGAGCCCGATGAGCAGCGCCACCGGTATCGCCTCGAAGACAGCCGCCGTCGGGTTCGAGAAGCGGCCCGTCGCGACCGTGAGCGCCGTCCACATGGCGGCCATGACCAGCCAGAACCACCACGGGAGCCCGAACCGAGCCGGCACGCCGGTGGCGAAGAAACCGCCGCCGCCGGTCGCGCGATAGCGCTGCCAGCCGCGCGACGGGAACGGCGCGCCGCCGCGAGCCACGCGGCCGTCCTCGTACTCTGCGACGACCGGGGCGAGCAGTGACTCCCACCAGCCGTACGCGACCGCGAGAGCGATCCAGCCGACGACGAGATAGGGCAGCACTCCGCGCACGCGCATCTCCTTCTAGAACAGCGACGGGGTCTCGCCCCGGGCCGGTTCGCGCGGCTCGATCAGGTCACCGAGGATCGTCTGGATCTCGGCGGCGTTGCGCTGAGCGTAGTCGTACTTGTTGTTGTTGAACATCAGGAACGTCTCGTCGGCCTCGGACGCCAGCTGCCGGATCTGTGGCTCCCACTCGCGAAGCTCCTCGGTGGAGTACAGGTAGTCGAAGCGGTCGGCGGAGCTCTTCGTCTTGGAGAACCAGGTGTCCGCGTTGCGCCCGTGGAAGCGCGCGTAGGCCCAGTCGCCGGTCACCGCGGATATCGGCGGCATGGTCGTGCGCCCGGGGAACTGCGGCGAGTCGACGCTCACGAAGTACAGGCCGCGGTCGGCGAGGAAGTCGAGCGAGCGCTTGAGGTGCTTGGAGTCGACCCACGAGGGATGGCGGAACTCGATGAGCGTGCGACAGCCCTCGAGCTTGGACGCCGCGTACTCGATGTAATCGAGGCCCCGCTTCTCGTTCTCGGGCGTGGTGGCGGTGAAGTAGGGCGGGAACTGCATGAGGACGCCGCCGAGCTTGCCGGCCAGCCGGAGCGGCTCCACCGCGTCGAGGAACAGGTCGAACGAGGCGTCGACCATCGCCGGGTCCGGATCGCGGACGCGCCCGCGATCCACGACATGATCGAACTCGCGCAACTCGGGGGGAAGCGAGCGGACGTCGACCTCATGTCCGGTCATCATCCCGTACGCCTTCACGTGGAAGATGAACGTGTCGGGTGTGCGCCGCGCCCACCCCTCCGCGTACTCGCGCCGCGGGATCCCGTAGAAGGACGAGTCGACCTCGACGGTGTCGAACCTCGACGCGTAGTAGCGCAGGCGCTGCTCGGGCGACGTGACCCCTCGCGGATACCAGAGGTCGACCATCGTCTTCTCGGTCCAGCTGCAGGTTCCCACATGCACTCGTCCCATGGGTTCAGTGTACCTGCGCACGCTCCCGCGCACGACCGCGTGACCGCTCACACGCCGACGCATATCATCTGGTCGACGAGAGAGGCACCGACATGGACGAGATCCTCATCCGCCCCGCACTGCGCAGCGACGCCGCGGCCATCGCCGCGATCTACAACCAGGCGGTCGAGAGTACGACAGCTACGTTCGACACCGTGCCCGAGACCGTGGCCGAGCGCGAGTGCTGGCTCGAGGAGCACACCGCGCCCCAGCACCCCGTCCTGGTCGCCGAGATGGCCGGCACGATCGTGGGCTGGTCGTCGCTGTCCCGCTACTCCGACCGATGCGCCTATGTGGCCACCGTCGAGATATCCACGTACGTCGACCAGGGCGCCCAGGGACGCGGCATCGGTCCCGCGCTCACCGGCGCGATCCTGGAAGCCGGGCGCGCCGGAGGCGTGCACGCGGTCCTGTCGCGCATCTGCACGGAGAACGAGCGCTCGATCCGCATGGCCGAGCGCGCCGGCTTCTTCGAGGTCGGCGTCATGCGCGAGGTCGGCTCGAAGTTCGGCCGCACCCTCGATGTGGTGCTGCTCGAGCGGCTTCTCTAGAGGGCGCTCGCGGGGTCGCGACGCCCGGCGATCACCTTCCACACGTCGATGATGATCACCGGCACGATCATCGCGGGCAGCATGATCGCCCACTCCGTCAGGCCGAGCGGCACCGTGCGGAAGATCGTGCCGGCTCCCGGGATGTAGACGACGGCGAGCTGGAGGACCGCTCCGGCCCCGATCGCCCACAGCAGCAGCGGGTTCTTGAACGACTCCGCCGACATGATGCTGCGCGTGTGCGAGCGGAACGTCAGCGCGAAGAGCAGCTTCTGCAAGACGAGCGCGGTGAACGTCGCCGTCTGTGCGAAGAGGACCGCCTCGGCCCAGCGCGGGTCGCTCGCGGACATGAGCGGAACGCCCCGGGCGATCAGAACGCCGAGGAAGACGCCGACGGTACCGAGCATGAGCACCGTGCCGCGCCCGACCATGCCGATGATCGCGGGGCGGGACACGAGGCTGTCCTTGGGGCCGCGCGGGCGCCGCAGCATGATGCCCTTCTCCTCGGGATCCACGCCGAGCGCGAGTGCAGGCAGGCTGTCGGTCATCAGGTTGGTCCACAGCAGGTGCACGGGGAAGAGCGGCACCGGCAGCCCCACGACGGTCACCAGGAACATGAGGAGCACCTGGCTGACGTTGGCGGAGAGCAGGAAGTGGACGAACTTCGTCAGGTTGTCGAAGACGACGCGGCCCTCGCGCACGGCGGCGACGATGGTGGCGAAGTTGTCGTCGGCCAGCACCATGTCCGAGGCGTCTTTGGCGACCTCCGTGCCGGTGATGCCCATCGCCACACCGACGTCGGCGGTCTTGAGCGCGGGGGCGTCGTTCACGCCGTCGCCGGTGACGGCCACGACATGTCCGCGCGAGCGCAGGGCCTCGACGACGCGCATCTTGTGGAGTGGGTCGACACGTGCGATCACGGTCGTGGTCTCGAGCGCCTCGGCGAGTTCCTCGTCGCTCATGCGGTCGACATCACGGCCGCCGAGCACCGCACCGGTGTCGGGCAGGCCGACCTGGTGGGCGATGGCGCGAGCGGTGACCTCGTGGTCGCCGGTGACCATGATGACGCGGATGCCGGCACTCTGAGCGGTGCGGATCGCGGCGGGGACCTCGGCGCGGGGCGGGTCGGCCAGTCCGAGGATACCGAGGAAGGTCAGTCCGGTCTCGGCCGCGGCGAGGTCGCCGGGCGCCTCGTCGAATCGACGCTCGGCCACGGCGAGCGTCCGCAAGCCGTCGGAGGCCAGGTCGATGACGACCTGCAGGACGCGCGCCTTCTCGGCCGGGTCGATCGCGCAGCGCTCGAGCACGACCTCCGGGGCGCCCTTCGTGTAGGCGGTGAAGCCGGGACCGTCGGCGTGCAGCGTCGTCATCATCTTGCGGTCGGAGGTGAAGCCCACCTCGGCGACACGCGGCAGTGCCTCCTCGAGGTCGCACTTCTCGATACCCGCAGTCTGGGCGATCTCGATGAGCGCGGTCTCCGTCGGATCCCCGATCGTGTGGCCCTCGCGGACCTCGGCGTCATTGGCGAGCGTGGCGGCGCGCATGATGTCGAGCGCCCACTGCGGCGAGTCCGCATCCAGGTCGGACGCCTCGATCTGTCCCGAATGCGTGTGCAGTGCGACGACCGCCATGCGGTTGCGCGTGAGCGTCCCGGTCTTGTCGGTCGCGATGACATCCGTGGCGCCGAGCGTCTCGACGGAGTGGAGGCGCCGGACGATCGCGTTCTGCGCGGCCATGCGCCGGACGCCTACGCCGAGGCTGATCGTGACGACGGCGGTGAGCGCCTCGGGGACTGCTGAGACGGCGAGCGAGACGGCGGCGAGGAACATGAAGTCGAGCGGGCGGCCTGCCATCCAGCCGGTGACGAAGACGCCGGCGGAGGCCAACACGACGACGATCGCGATCACGCCGCCGACGCGCTTGAGCTCGTCCTGCAGCGGGGTCGTCGGATTGGGAGCGCCGGCCACGGCGGCGATGCGCCCCATCTCGGTGCGGACGCCGGTGGCCACGACAACGCCGGTGCCGCGGCCGCGCTGGATGGTCGACCCGAGATGCGCCATGTTCACGCGGTCGCCGAGCCCGACGTAGTCACCGGTGACCGGCTCCACGTGCTTGGGCACGCCGAGCGACTCGCCGGTCAGACCCGACTCGTCGACCTCGAGGTCCGGCGCCTCGATGAGGCGCACGTCGGCCGGGACGATGTCCCCGGCAGCAAGCACGATCAGGTCGCCCGTCACGATCTCGCGCGACGGCACCATCTGCTTCACGCCGTCACGGACCACGGTGGCCCGGGGCGCAGACATCTGCTTGAGGCCTTCGATCGCGGCTTCCGCGCGCACCTCCTGCGCGTAGCCGAGCCCCGCGTTGATGAGCAGGATCACGCCGATGACGGCCGCGTCGATCAGGTCGCCGCCCCACGCGGAGATGGCGGCAGCGGCGAGCAGCAGCCAGATCATCACGTCGTTGAACTGCGCGAGGTAGATGAGGATGCGCGGCCGGCGAGGCGGCTCGGGGAGCTCGTTCGGGCCGCCGGCCGCTCGCGCGGCCTCGATGGCGTCGGATGCGAGGCCCGCACGCGGGTCGGTGCCGGTGATGGCCAGTGCCTCGTCGGCGGTCATGCCATACCAGCGCGGCGCGGAGTCGGTCTCGGTGCTGGCTGCGGTGTTCTCGGTGCTCATGGTCCTCCAGTCGTGGCGGGCCGCGATATGCGCGGTCACACGTACCACTGCCGTCCGGAGTCCCTGCGAGGCCCTTGCGAACACGTGGACCTCCGGCACGACAGTGCCGAAGGTCTCGCCGCGGGAGGATACGACCGGGGCCGCTTCGGGCCCGAGATTGTCGACCGTATCACCCGGCTGCGTGCACCGGGCCGGCTACTCCCCTTCGTCGCGCACATGGTAGCAGGTTCGCGGCGCGTGCGCGTGAGGCCGCCCGCGCGGCCGAGCGCGCAGGCGCGCGAGCCTCCCGGCGCTCGCTATACTGTCCGCATCCGCCCGCCGACGGGACGAGTAGCGATGACCTTCGACCGCGAATCCGCGCGCTCAGACCGCCGCGAACGGCAGAGGGCGGCTGCGCGTGCGCGTGCAACACGGGCGATGGCCATCGGGGGCACCACCGCGCTCGTCCTGGTGCTCCTCGCCGGCGGCGGCCTCGCGGTCGCGTCGGTGCTGCGGGACAGGGCACCCGCGCCGACCCCCGTGACGGCGTATCCGGTCGGGCTCGAGACCTCGGCTCCCGTCAGCGCCGCCCGCAGGGCCGCGGACTGGGTCCGCGCGGAGTCCGAGCCCGAGACGATCACCATCGCCGCCGTCGGCGACCTCCTCTTCGACCTCGGACCGCGCCGGCTCATCGACGCGCAGGGCGGCGCGGCGCCGCTCGCGAAGGTCGCGTCGATCCTGAAGGCTGCCGACGTCACCATCGCCAATCTCGAGACGACGCTATCGAACCGCGGCGAGTCGGTGAAGGGCAAGCCCGCGAACCTCATCTTCAACGGCCATCCCAGGGGCATCGAATCGCTCACGACAGCCGGGATCGACCTCGTCTCCCTCGCCAACAACCACGCGATGGATCACGGGACGCCCGCACTCGAGGACACCCTCGCGGCGCTGGACGAGGCGGGCGTGAAGCACGCGGGTGCCGGGCTGAGCACCAAGGCGGCGTGGGAGCCGGCGATCATCGAGGTCAAGGGCCGCCGCATCGCCTACGTGACCGCCACACAGATCGTCCCGTCCTACTTCGAGCCGGGGCCGGACCGTGCGGGGATCGCCAACGGCAAGAACGTCGAGAAGGTGGTCACCGCGATCCGCGCCGCACGGAAGCGAGCGGACATCGTCATCGTGTCGCTGCACTGGGGCAAGGAGCAGGCGTACGCGGCCAACGCGTCCCAAGTCAGCCAGTCGAAGCGCTTCATCGACGCCGGCGCCGACATCGTGCTGTCGCATCACCCGCACGTCATGCAGGGCATCGACACCTACAAGGGCAAGCTCATCGCCTACTCGCTCGGCAACTTCCTCTTCCCGTACAAGACGACGGAGGGCCGGAAGTCCTTCATCCTCAGATTCGACTACGGGCCTGCCGGCGTCGGGAACATCACCGCCGTGCCGGTCTACCTCGGAGAGTGGGGCCGGCCGGTGCCACAGACCGGCACCTCGGCGCGCTCGATCCTGGGCAAGCTCGATTCGATCAGCCGCCCGTTCGGCACGCGTGTGGTCATCGAAGGCGACGTCGGCCGCATCCTGCCGTAGCGTTCGCCGTCGCCGATGCGCCTCAGCGGTTGAGCGACCGGTTCGCCGCGATGGAGGGCGTCCGGCCACCGTTCGTTCCCCGGCTCGTCACGGCTCACCGCTCACCGGGCAGTCCGGGCGTACGCCCCGCCCCCCGTTGCGTTACCATCGCCTACGGCGCCGCGAGGACTCGAGAGGCGCACGAAGGGAGCTCGCGAAGTCATGCGCATCGGCTTCTTCACCGACACCTACACGCCGCAGATCAACGGCGTCGTCACATCGATACGGCTCTTCGCCAAGGCGCTCGAGCGCCAGGGTCACTCCGTCTACATCTTCGCCCCGACCCCGCGCCAGGCGACCGACGGCCCACACATCGTGCGCATCCCGTCGGTCCCGTTCGCCTTCCAGCCCGAGATGCGCCTCGCTTCCATCTACTCCGCGCACGCCGACCGGCTGGTCCGCCGCGCGAACCTCGACGTCATCCACAGCCACGACCCGTTCGCGATCGGGCTCTACGGGTTGGCCGTGGCGAAGCGCTACCGCATCCCGTATGTGCACACCTACCACACGCTCTATCCGGAGTACGTGCACTACATCTGGGAGACGCGCTTCACCCGCGCGATGGCCGAACGCCTCTCCCGTGAGTTCTGCGACCAGTGCGATATGGTCCTGGCGCCCTCCACCAAGATCAACAAAGCGCTCCACGACTGGGGAGTGACGGCCCCCGTCGTCACGCTGCCCACCGGCGTCGACGCGCAACTGTTCGCAGAGCGCGACCCGGAGGAGCTCGACGAGTTCCGCCGCCGCTTCGGCATCTCGCAGGCTGACAAGTTGCTGACCTTCGTCGGACGGCTCGGCAAGGAGAAGAACGTCGACCTGCTCATCGACGCGATGGCGAAGGTCACGACCCCGAACGCGCGGCTCGTCATCGTGGGGAACGGGCCGTACCGGCCCGAGCTCGAGGCGCGGATCGCCCGACTCGGGATCCGGGACAGGGTCATCTTCACGGACTACCTCAACCGGACCGACGTCCGCTCGGCATACCTGAACTCTGAGGCGCTCTTCTTCGCGTCCACGAGCGAGACACAGGGGCTCGTCATCGCAGAGGCGATGGCGTCGGGGCTGCCGGTCGTCGCCGTGAACGACCTCGCGATCGCGGACGCGGTCTCCGACGGCGTCAACGGCTTCCTCGTTCCGGAATCCGCGGGCGATCTCGCCGCGGCGGCGGACCGCTTGATGTCCGATCCGAAGCTGCGCGCGGAGATGTCGAGAGTCTCGCTCGAGCGCGCGGAGGACCTGTGCATCGACAACCAGGCGGCGCGTCTGGCCGAGGTCTACACGCGCGTGCTCGAGGTGAAAGGCCCTCGCCGGCGCTCGCTGCGCCCGCCCGCAGCCGTGGCCCGTGTCGAGAAGCAGCTCACGACGCTGCGCCGGCGCGGCCGCAACATCGTGCGCCGCTACCTGTAGCCGCGCTACCCGGGTCAGAGCAGGACGACGCCCTCGAACGAGCCGTGCGCACGACGGTCGGCGGAGTACAGCGTTCCCCCACAGATTCGCGCGAGCGCAGGCGCCAGCCCGTCGTAGAACGTACAGCCGAGCTCCGCGCACACATCGAAGGCGCGGCCGGCCATCGCATCGTCCAACTGCACGACGGTGAGTTCGCTGTCTCGCAGCAGGTCCCAGACGCGGCGTCCGCCGTCCGCTCCGGCATGCCGCGTGGCGACCGCCACGACCTCGTGGATGAAGTGCGCAGGCACGACTATCCTGCACCGGCGCTGGCGGTGTTCTTCGAGAAGCGCGTACGCTTCCGCGCTCCCGCCTTCGCTCCTGATCCACTTCACGCCGACAGAAGCGTCGAGGACGACGACGCGGCTCTCACTCATCGACGGCGTCCTCAGGATCGTCGTACCTGCACATCCGCTCCTCGCGCAGCTCGTGCAGCATTTCGAGCCCCGACTTCTCCTTCGACCCCCACTGTCCAGACAGGGCTTTCAACCCGTCGATGGCGGTTCCTATGCGGCGGCGGCGGTCCGCCTCGTACGTCTTCGACCTGCGGGCGATGACGTACTCGGTCGTCGCCTCGCGCACCAGGCCGCTGCGGGTGACGCCTTCCGCCTTGGCCAGGTCGTCGATCTCTGCGACCAGCTCCTCCGGGAGCGAAATGCTGAACTTCTCGACGGCCATCCGCCCACCTCCTTCGGTATGACTCGATGGTACGACTCGAAAGTATGACCGTCAACGCTTGCCATGCGAACGTGCGTTCGCCATAATCGAACGCACGTTCGCTCTCTGGCAGCACCGGGAGGCACCATGCAGACCGCCGAGCGCATGGCCGAGACCATCGGCGAGGTCCTCGCGGACCTCAACAGCGCGCAGCACGCCGCGGTCACCCACGGCGACGCCCCCCTGCTCATCGTGGCGGGCGCGGGCACCGGCAAGACGACGACGCTGGCCAACCGCGTCGCCTACCACATCTCCGAGGGCGTCGACCCCCGGCGCATCCTCCTGCTCACCTTCACGCGGCGCGCCGCCGCCGAGATGACGCGACGCGTGGACGGGATCCTTCGCCGTCTGCGTGGCGAAGGCGTCAAGATGGCCGGTGGCGAGGCGGTCTGGGGCGGTACGTTCCACGCGATGGGCACCCGGCTGCTGCGCCTGCACGGCGTTTCGATCGAACTCGACCCCTCCTTCACGATCCTCGACCGGGGCGACGCCGAGGACCTCATCGGCCTGGTGCGCTCCCAGCTCGGCATGACCCGCACCGATCGGCGGTTCCCGCAGAAGGGGACCTGCATGGACATCTACTCGCGCACGGTCAACTGCCAGCGGCCGCTCGGCGAGGTGCTCAAGACGGCATTCCCGTGGTGTCTCGAGCACGAGGACGACCTCAAGCGCCTCTTCGCCGAGTACGTGGAGCGCAAGATCGAAGGCGGCGTGCTCGACTACGACGACATCCTGCTCTACTGGCTCGCCCTGCTCGAGGACGACGCCGCGGGAGCCGAGGTGCGCAAGCGCTTCGACAAGGTGCTCGTCGACGAGTACCAGGACACGAACGCCCTGCAGGCGCGCATCGTGAGGCTCCTGCGCCCCGACGGCACCGGCGTGACGGTCGTGGGTGACGACGCGCAGTCGATCTACTCGTTCCGCGCCGCCGACGTACGCAACATCCTCGATTTCGCCGCGCTGTTCCCCGGCACCGTCACGATGCCGCTCGAGCAGAACTATCGCTCCACGGGTCCGATCCTGGATGCCACCAACCGCGTCATCGCGCTGGCTGCTGAACGGCTCGAGAAGAACCTGTGGACCGCGCGCGAAGGTGGGGAGCGCCCGGCCGTCGTCTCGTGTCACGACGAGGACGAGCAGTCGGACTTCATCGTCAGGCGCGTGCTGGAGCTGCGCGAGACCGGCGTCCTGCTCAAGCACCAGTCGGTCCTCTTCCGGGCCGCTCACCACTCGCTGCCGCTCGAGCTCGAACTCCAGCGGCGCAACATCCCCTACAAGAAGTACGGCGGACTCAAGTTCACCGAGACGGCGCACGTCAAGGACCTCGGAGCCATCCTGCGACTCGCGGAAAACCCGCGCGACACGGCGGCCGGGATGCGTGTCCTGACGCTGCTCCCCGGCGTCGGCCCGGCAACCGCGCAGCGCCTGATGGACACGCTGGCCGAGGCGGGAGGCGACTTCCTCGCCTGGGCCGATCAGCCCTCACCCGCGCCCGCAGCGAAGGTCGTCTGGGCGTCGTTCGTGCCGCTCATGCTCGATCTGACACGCCCCGACGCCATGGACCTCCCCGCCCAGGTACACGCGGTGCGCGAGATGTACGCGCCGCTGCTCGAACGCCGCTACGACAACGCGACCGCCCGCCTGCGCGACCTCGAGCAGATCGAGCGGCTCGCGGCCCGCTTCGACGACCGGCTCACGCTGCTCGCCGACATGGCGCTCGACCCTCCCGCCTGGGCAGAAGAGCTCGCGGGCCCACCGGTGCTGGATGAGGACTACCTGATCCTGTCCACGATCCACTCGGCCAAGGGACTCGAGTTCGACGCGGTCTACGTCATCCACGCCGCGGACGGCAACATCCCGAGCGACATGGCGACCGGTTCGGTCGAGGAGATCGAGGAGGAGCGCCGGCTCTTCTACGTCGCATGTACGCGGGCGAAGGACTGGCTCTACGTCTGCTTCCCGCTGCGCTACTACACGAGCCCCTGGAACCACACCGACGCGCATGGCTACGCGCAACTGACGCGCTTCATCGCCGAGGGTGCGCGCGACGTGTTCCGTGACGAGGCCGGCGGCCTGCGCGCTCCCGGCACGGACGATACGCCCGCGGACCCGGCGGTCGCCGGCGCGTCCGTACGGGCGCGCCTGCGCGCGATGTGGGAGTGAGAGGAAGCCTCATAGATCGCAGTCGCTCAGATACTGAGCTCCATGCCGAGGATCTTGCGTGCGGCGTCCCTGAGCTTGGCGATCTTCTCGGGATCGTCAGGATCGTTCTCGCTGACGAGGGTGATGAGGAAGCCGGTCTCGAGTGCGAACAGTCCGCGCGTGCGGTACTTGTCGAGTCCGGCGCGGCTAATCTCGTCGGTGATCTGACGGCATGCTTCGTACAGCTTCCCCATGAGCGGTCCCGCCTCGCTGCGCCCCCGGCACCCGCACCGACTTCCCGTCGGCACCTCGAACCGTAGCAGAGGCCTGCGGTGCTTTCCCACACCCTGCCAGACGAGCGGTCAGAACCAGCGCCAGCTCGTCACGTAGACAGCGGCGATCGCCGGCCCGCCCAGCGCGAGGAACGGATCGAAGCCGAGTAGGAACGATGACGCCAGGGCCCCGACGGCCGCGCATGCCGCGGCGATCCCGGCGACCTGCCAGGTGCGATGGCCGCCGGCACCGCGGCGCGCCGCCTCTCCGACGAGCCCGCCGAACAGGAATACCCCGAGGAAGAAGAACGGGATGAAGCGGGACAACGGAGCGAGCAGCAGGGCCGCGGGCAGCGCGAACGCGGCGGCGCGCAGGAGCTGGCCGGGCTTGACCCCGCCGAGCGTGATGCGCTGGCGTCCGCACTCCTTGCACTTGTAGCCGACGGGCGTGTCGACCATGTCTTTCGGACACATGTAGCGGCCGCACTCCGGGCAGGAGACGTTCGCCTCGACACCGGGGTGCCAGTGGCACTGGGCCATACCGATCCTTCCTGCACGTGTACGAGGGCGGAACCATTGTAGCGACGTGTCCCTGTCGCGTTGACACAGCGGGAGCGCGCTCACACAATCGGGATCAGCGGCAGCGAGGGCAGCCGACATATCCGAGGGGGCGCACATGTCCGAGATGCAGTTCTCGAAGAACTTCGGCGATCTGTCGATCCAGTCCGGTGCACGCGCCGGGTTCCAGTTCGAGTTCTACTGTGAGCGCTGCCAGGACACCTGGCGCTCGAGCTTCTCTCCGTTCCTCGCCGCCCAAGGCGCCGACTGGCTCAATCGCGCCTCAGGATTCCTCGGCGGCGTGATCGGCGGGGCCAACCCGCTCGATGACGCCGGCAACGCGCTCGGCGGCGTCGGCGAGGCCAAGTGGGGCGAGGAGCACGACAAGGCCTTCATGAAGGCGTTCGAGGAGGCCAAGACCAACTTCCACCGCTGTCCGCAGTGTGTCGGCTACGTCTGCGACCGGTGCTGGAACGGCGAGGCGGGGCTGTGCCGCAACTGCGCGCCGTCCGCCGAGGTGGCCGCGGAGGCCGCGTTCGCCGCCGGCAAGGTGCAGGCCGTCAGCGAGAAGGCAGCGCTCGAGGGTATCCACGAGGGCAAGCACATGGACGTCAAGCAGCGCGCGCAGCTCGTCTGCCCCGACTGCAACACCGAGACCAACGGAGCGAAGTTCTGCCCGAACTGCGGCAAGCAGATGGCGACGAAGAAGTTCTGCATCGAGTGCGGAGCCGCGCTACCGGCACCGACCGCGAAGTTCTGCGGAGAGTGTGGCGCCGGACAGGCGCCCCCTGCGGAGTAGCGATCCCGGAGAGCCTACCAACCCAGCGAGCCCGACGTTCCTTTGAACGGCCCGGCGATGTCCTTCGTGATCCAGCCGCCGTAGAAGTGTCCGGCCTGCGGACTGACGAGCTCGTCGTCGACGTAGCAGGCGTCCATCTTCTGTGCGTAGAACGCGACCATCTCTCGGAGCGCCTCGTAGCCGGGAAGCGGCTCGGCGTACGTCCAGGCCGCGCTGTACGCCTTGTGCTCGCCGATCACGACATCGAAGTAGGACGCCTCGCCCTTGTACTCGCAGATCGTGCGGTGCACCCCGGGCAGCAGACGCTCCATCCGGACGTCGACCATCGGGACGTAGTAGACGGGCGGGTGGCTGATCTCGATGACGCGGACCGCCCCCGTCGAGTCTGCGATCACCTGCCCGTCGAACACCACACGGATGCGCCTGTGTACCACTTCGACGCGCGGGATGACCGGATAGTCCCACACGGATTCCTGGCCCGGACCGGGTTGTGTCTGCAGCATTCGCACTCCTCTCCCGGGGTGTTCCTACCCGAACCGTCCGGTGGTGCCGAGCCCGGGCATACACAAGAACGACCGCATCCGTGAGAAGGAGCGCACTGTGCTGTATGGGCTGACGAAGGTCTGGCACCCCGAGAACTACCAGGGAGGCAGCGCATCCCTCGGCTACTTCGAGGGCTGGCACTTCAAGTGCGTCACCGCGGACGGACGAGCCATCGCCGTCATCCCGGGTATCGCGATCGAGCGCGACGGGCGTCGCTACGCCTTCGTGCAGATCAACACCTCGGCCGGGCGGTCGCTGTGGTTCGAGCTGCCCTACGAGGCGTTCTCCTTCTCGGAGACGGAGTTCGACCTGAGATTCGGCGCGTGCAGCTTCTCGCGTGACGGGATCACCCTCGACCTCACCGGCGAGGCGGGCCGTGTGAGCGGTCACGTCGGATTCGGTGAGTTCTCACCGTGGCCGGTGCGCCTTCTCTCCCCGGGGATCATGGGCCCGTTCCGGTTCGCCCCGTTCATGGAGTGCTATCACGGCGTGATCTCGATGGATCACTCCGTCAGCGGCGAGGTCCGCATCGACAACGACGTCTCGGTGTTCGACGGCGGCCGCGGCTACATCGAGAAGGACTGGGGACGCTCGTTCCCGAAGTCGTGGATCTGGATGCAGTGCAACGGCTTCGACCGGCCCGGCGTCAGCCTGACAGCGTCGGCAGCCCGCATCCCCTGGTTGGGTTCGTCGTTCGTCGGATCGATTGCCGGGTTGTTGCTCGACGGAGCCCTGTACCGCTTCACCACCTATACGGGAGCCCGTCTGACGACCGTGCGCCACACGACCGGAGAGGGCGAACTGGTGCTCGAGGATCGTCGCCACCGTCTCGCGGTGACGGCGTCCGGCGCACTTCCCGGCGCCCTGCGCTCACCCGTGCTCGGCGCGATGACGGGCACCGTCTACGAATCCCTGCGCGGCGAGGTGCACGTGCGCCTGAGCGAGCAGGACGGCGGACGCGTGCTGTTCGACGGAGCGGGCACGAGCGCAGGGATCGAGCTCATGGATCCGGAGGCGGACCTGGCCGACGGCACCTGATGGGGCTGTAGCTGCGGGACCGGTTTCAGCCCGAGGCCGCCTTCACCTCTTTGAGCCTGATCCACCCCTTCTTCGCGACGTAGTGCATGAACTGCGCGATCCGTCGCGCGGACTCGTCGTTCCCCGTCTGGCGACGAACGGAAACATGGAGGCGTCGAGACCGATCGTCCGGTCACCGGAACGAGAAGCCCGCCTCCCCGCGTTTCCGCAGGTGGCGGGATGTGTTTGCGTGGTGGGCCATAGTAGTGGCGATACGAAAGAGCAATACGTTAGCGGGGCGCCACGCGATGGCCGTCGCAGTCCGTGGCTGCTATCCGGTCCGCGTGACTACCGGCACGTGGCGATGTGCAGGGTCATACCGGCTGACATGCGGCGCGTGCATCGACGTTGCACTTCAACCACTGCATCGAGCGGTCGCCGCGCGCGCTACAATCCTGTCGGCGTATGAGCGCCGCGCATGCCTAGCGCGCTAGGCCCAAAGGATCTGCTGATCTCGGAATGGAGCCCAGATGCTCGGAGCTGCGTATGAACACGAGAAGTCCTACCGCAAATCCTCCCTCGGCGGATTCATCCACCGTTCGCGTCTCAACACGATCATCGCCACGCTGCGCCGCTTTGGCTCCGGGCCCGGCGAGTCGTGGGCTGACTTCGGCTGCTCGAACGGATTCATCATCGACACGGTATTGAGCGCCGGGGGCCTCAGCGTGCGCCGGGTGGTCGGCTACGATCATTCACGCGAACTCCTGGAGATCGCAGCAGCCCGGCGCATCGATACCGCGTCATTCGAGTACCGCGACATGAATGCCCCGCCCCCGCAGGATTTGAACACCGGCTCGTTCGGGTTGGTCACGTGTTTTGAAACCTTGGAGCACGTAGCAGACTACAAGATGGCGTTCCAGCACCTCGTCGAGGCGGCAATGCCGGGCGGAGTACTGGTGGTGGCCGTTCCCAACGAGACTGGTCTTCCTGGACTGCTCAAACTCTGGGGTCGCTATGCGATGCGGCGCAATCCCTACGGCGACTTCCTCGCACGCAGCGGTCGATGGGCATATACAAGGGCCGTCTTGACCGGCTCCGAGATCGAGAGCTTCAGACAGCCGAGCACCAAAGGCTACGGACCTCACCTGGGTTTTGACTTCCGTCGGCTCGCCGCACACGTTCATGCGTCGTTCGTGTCCTCCGGACGGCTTGCCCTCATCGAGCAATCTCGAACGATCCTGGGCATGAACGTCATACTGGTCTACGAGGTCCGTCACGAGGGCTGACGAAGGATCGAGCGGTCCCACGTCATGGCGCGCGACGGCAACACGGTGTCCTACCAGTGAAAACGCCCCTTCAGTGTCCTCGAGACGGACGATGGAGGGGCGCTATTGAACACATGGTGGGCGATGAGGGATTCGAACCCCCGACCTCTTCCGTGTAAAGGTACGTCAGCGTGTCCGTAGGTGACCGCCAAAGTCCGGTTCTCGCAGGTGAGAGGCCTGCGGCGACATCAGCGGACGGTAGCGAACCTCCGCGAAATGAAACGCGTTGCTACACACGTTGCTACATGCGTCACCCTGATAACATGAGCTTCGAGCAGGGATTCAGCCAGCAATAGTCACCTGGGACTCCTCGAACAGCCCAACCGAGACAAGCTCCTGCTTTGCCGCGACAGGGTTGGGCGTAAACAACAGGATCCGCAGATTCTTCTCGGCTCTCGAGAAGCACACATACGCGAGCTTCCGGCTCCTGACCTGCTGCCCTTCCGTGGGCTGGCCGTGCGTGCCCGGAGTCAGCGTCTTGCCGAAGCTGTATTGATGCCACGCCGCTTCGGTATCGTCAAAGACGACGAGAACATCCTCATACTCCTCGCCCTTCACGCCGTGCTGCGTGCTGTAGGGTGTGTTCTCGCTGACGAACGCAGCGAAAGCCTCGGTCTCGGTTGTAGGCATATCCATGAAGGCATCCGCCAGCCAATCGGCCTTCTCACTCGCATGAGCGTCGGCGTCGTACGCTTCGTCCCGTGGATCGCGGTTCAAGTGCTCGCGAAGCCGAGGCAATATCGTGCAAAGGTCGGTTGCCTCGCAGTACCCGAGGATCTGCCTAATGGTGCTCTTCCCCCACATGGCGGCAAGCTCCTGGGTCAGGGCCCTAGCGCTCTCGTTCATCTCTTGAAGTGTCTTGCGCGCATTCACGCCCTTGGGATCAAAAGCCGGACTGTTCGTTCGAAGAATTGCGAATGCCGACCTGGCATTCCCGGATTTCTCAGCCGTCATGAGGGGGCACAGGAAGTCCACGAAGGGTTTGAGCAGGAAGTGGCTGCCCTCTTCGTACTCTTCTTGGGCCTTCGTGGAAGCGTATGTGCCAGTGAACAGCTCGTGCAGTTCGGGAAACCCGAGTCTTCTTGCGATCATCCGCCTAACGAGGAACAGACGCTTCACGTTGTGATGATCGTCCCAGCCCCACGACGCAATCGCCTCATCGAATCGCGCGCATGCCCTGTCAATCTGCTCATCCGTGTACTTGTTGCGCGGTCCAACTGGCGTCTCTGCGGCGACAAGGGTGACAAGTACGCTGCCCTGCACGTCAGCGTTCTCGCCAGCGGGGACCTGCTGCACATCAGTGCGAAAAGCATTCAGCAGTGTGATCACCTCCGGAGAGCACCGATAGTTCTCCTTCTTGGTAATCGACGCTGAGTCAGCTGGCCCCGTGAAATCGCCGGCTCGGTCCTCGAATATCTGCTGCATCGGGTCACCGAAGTAACCGACGAGAGGCAGACCGTTCGTGTCGCACAATCCGTTCAGAGCGGCGACCACGTCTGGAAACGTGTCCTGGGCCTCGTCCACGAACACGTAGGGGTACTTCTGCCCGATGATTCGGCGCAGGGGCTCAGATGTCGAGATCAAGTAGGCGGCAACAGAGATGACGTCGTCGTGGCCTAACTGACCCAAGTCATAATCACTGAAGTTGGCATTGGCATATTCAAACTGCAGAATCGCATCAAGGTTCGCCAGGCTCGCTGCCAAAGCTGCCGCCTTATCCCTTGCGGCTACCGCCGTCTTGCTGCTGCCACCATTGTCCTTCGCCTGCTGTTTCTCGATGCGCGACGGAATGACCTTCTCGCGTAACGCTCGTCGGATGTCCGGCGTGAACCGTTTCACTTCGCTCCACAAGAACGTGTGCAACGTTGAGACGACGAAGATGTCGTCCCAATCCAGACGACCAGAGATGACTCCAACGGCGCGGTTCGTGTACGTGATACAGACGATCTTCTTGCCGTCACGTCTCAGGTGGCCGCCTGCAGTCCTTCGAAGGTATTTGAGAGCGGTCACCAAAGAGGTGGTCTTCCCCGATCCCGCGCCGGCGATCACCGAGAAGCTCCTCTGTGCGTCGAGGCACTCTCGAATTTCGATGTCTGCCTGAGTCTCTTGGAGACGAGGCCGTCCAATGCCCATCAGTTCACGTCTTCCTCGACAACCAGTGCCGTTTGATATCCCAGCCACTTCAGGCCCGACTCGATGTACAGGGGCGTCGCCCAATCGGCAGACGAAGATGCAACGTCAAGAGCGAACTCCGTCTTCTTGAATGACGACGACTTCACCCCTTCATAGACCGCCTGATACTCGCCTTCAGCGTCAGCATTCTCTGGAATGCCTTTGCCAAATCGAATCGTCCCATCCCTGAACAGCTGCAAGTTCTGGTATACGAACGTCTCCTCGAACGTGCGCCCATGCATCGTCACGTTCTCGCCATGGCCGCCAACGAATGTGGGGCACTGGAACGCGATGCAGCCCTTCCCGCCATCAACAACCTGGGCATCCCCAGCCAGCCCAGTCAGTTCGTCCACCGCCCTCTTGCCAAGGAAGAAGACGAGGGATGCGTTCGATGTGATAGCCCCCGGTGCATCCGCGCGACACGTCTTGCGACGGTCATTCACATCGACCGAATCCAGATCCGTGATGATGAGGTATGGGATTCCGAGGAACTCGAGGAGGCTCGCGAACCGGTGAGCGTAGGCGCCCCCGACTTCAAGGATGGTGAGAAACTTGGTTTCGAGTCCCGTGGCGCACTTGCCAATCATGGCCGACAGAAGGAGCTTCTCGGCCGTCCCCTCTACCAATATGGCAGCGTCAGCGAAGAACAAATCGCAGTGGGTCAGCTTCATGTACTGGCTCAGGAAGCGCAGTGTCACCGCCTCTTCCTCCGCCTCTCCGGCTGCAGAGACCCCGGTCGGCCGGAAGTCCCGCAGGCTCAGGACCTTTGACCCGTTGTGGACACAACCTTTGGTTTCGTCTTCGTTGCCCAAGCCGCAACGCTTGAAGTACCGAACCTGTTCGAAGTCGACCGTGTCGAGGATGTGCGACGAGTGTGTTGTGATGACAAGTTGGGGAGTCATTTGAGCCTCGCCCGCCTCAATTGAGGCCTTCTTGACAATGTCCCAGATGTTGGCGACGAACACCCGTTGAACTTGTGGGTGAAGATGCGCCTCCGGTTCCTCGATGAATACTATCTGGCACAGCGGTCGCCCTTGATCTGTCTTCATCCATTGAAGGTGAAAGTGGCTAACTTGAATCGCCATGTAGATTAGGTTCTTGAATCCAAGTCCGTTGTACGCCTCAGGAAGTTCATGATCGGAGGCGGGGTCCACGTACAGCAGTGAAGCCCCGCCCTTAAGCGCCGCTTCTGGGGTCAGTGACGAGGCTATCCTCATCTTCCGGTCATTGACCGAAGGGACACCTAGGCCATCGAGTACCGCCATCAGCCCCGCGAAGTGCTGCTTGTAATGCTGATTGAGCCGCTCGTTGTTCTCATCGATGACACGATTAGCCTCTTCGCTGGCCTCTGCCTGCGTCAGATTCTTGCGGTAGAACGTCTCGAATGCGGTCGACAGCCGATTGCTGCGCCCAGCCTCTTCGTCATCCAAGTTCCTCTGTGCGTCAACGAAATCGACACGAATCAGTCCGGCGAGAACTCGCTTCCCTTCCTCGGGATCAAGAGGAAGCGAACTAATTGCTTCTGCGTCGTTCTGTAGCGCGTAGTACCGAAGACCGTAGTGGCGATTCAGATTCCCTTGAAGCGCGAGGAAGTGAGAGAGACTCTTCCGCTCGCCCGCCACTTCTGGAGGGGGAAAGGCGGACACATACGCGGCCATCAAGTCATCCCCGTCCTTGACCCCAAACTCAAGTCGGATGCCAACCTCCTCAATAGTGACGGAGGCGTCGGGCAGCAAGGAAGAGACCCTTCCGTACTCGACGTCTGGGTCAACAGAGAACCAGAGATCAAGTCCGATTGACGGGAAGCTCCAATCCTCGACGTCGCCGGCGGGGTCAATGGCATCGAGCTCCACGATTCGGGACACTGAGAAGTCGTGGATCTTGAATTCCCTCCTACCGAGGAAGAGTCGGAAGGCGTCAGTCGCTGAGGTCTTGCCGCTGTTGTTTGGCCCAACGAAGACGGTGTCGCTGCACTCCAGCCCAAACGTGACATTCTCGAGTCGCCTGAAGTTTCGCAAGCCGACCTTCGTTACGTTCATCTGGATTCGCCCTTCCTCTGTGAATGGCCAACGGCATGTCCGGCTCCGCTACAGGCCGCGTGCGTGTGTGTCCCGACGCTATCGCAGGACTGGGCTCGCAGGCGCGCTCGCCGCTCGGACCTCATGTCTTCCCCGATTCCCAATCCGAAGCCCACAATCGGGCTACCGCCCCCCCGTCCGCCCCGCACGCACCGCCAGCCTACTGCATTCAGCGGCCCTCAAACAGCGGCGCCCCCACTCTAGCTCGAAGAGAGGTTCACCTTCAGAAATGTGCGAACGTCATCAACGTGCACAACCGACAGGCTGGGACTCGTAACGTAGGCCGACAGCTGGAGCGCAGACATCACGATCAACGGCTCTACCTCCAAGTCGTCGTCGCCCAGACCGAGTTCCGCACGCAACGCTGGCAGGTTGTCCCGAAGCCACAACACCCGGGCGTGCTGCTTCTGCTCGGCGACCCGCAACTCCTCCAAGTCATTCTTGAGCTCCGCCGGCACCCGTGTCATCGGGAAGCTCTTGCACTCGATCGCCCAGAGCTTGTGGCGAGACGGATCTGCGGCCAACACATCGATGTCACCGAGTTCCTGCGGCATCCGATGGTTCCGCGTTCCGTCAAACCGGGGGTGCACGACGAAGCCCTCTAACCCGCCAATCAAGAAGGCTACCCTGTCGTTGAACTCCTCGCCCTTTAGGTGGTTCACCCGCCCCTGAAGCCGCCTCATTTGCTCTGATTCGCCCTTGAAACGTCCCGTAACCACCTGAATGAGCAACTGGGTCCCAGAGTTGAACACGTGCCGCGGCCCCCAGAGGATCTCGGAGCCCTCACTCGTGGACCGGCGAACCAATGGGCGCGAGATGTACGAGTACGTGCGTCCGAACCTCCAGGGCCAGAGATCAGCAGTTGTGTGCCCCGGGGGAGGGATCTGGAAGTCGTCGCGTTCGCTGAGACACAGCCGATCGATCAGCGTGGCCACCGTTGACGCGTCGACATGAAGTCTGGCGGTCAGTTCGCCGACGATGGCACCCTGGCTCATCCTGCCGAACGCGACTAGTCCCGGGGATGCAAGGTCGGACAAGACCGAGAACACATCGATGAGTGTCTCGCTGCCCAAACCGAATTCGGCTCGCAAGGCGGTGTCGACCTCTGCCTGCGACGGGCCACTGGGCGAGGCTGGATCGTCCGCGACCTCCACTTGAATGCGCAGAATGTCCTCGAGGTACACCCGCTGCGCGTCCATGACATCCCATTGCCGAGACAGTCCGACCCTGCCCGAAGGAAGCATCCGAGCAGATGTCGGGCCCAGCCCAACGTTCGCGAGCTCGGCCTCGTGTGCGTAGTCGGTCAGCACCGAGGCAAGCGCGAGCAGACCCTCCAGGTCAGCACGCGACGCGCGGCGGCCGCCTGCTGATGGGACCGCGGCGACGTATTCGATCAGGAATCGGGTTGCGATGGCCGCGCTTGCCCTCCTCGGAACCTCCGACGCGTTCTTCTTGATGATGTCGGCGACGTCCGAGAAGCACGCGTAGGAGTGCGCCAACCTCTGTTCTGAGAGTCGCGTTTCGCGCAGCTGCGACTCGCTCTCGACAACGAGGGCCTCGATCAGCCGTTCGTCGAACTTGGCAACCTCGGCGCTCAAGCGCTCGTAGAGATGGTCCACCATGCTGAACAGCAGATGCCGGATCTGCTCCTGCGAGTCCAGCGGCATATCGAGAGCACCCGACCCGGCCACATGCGAGCCCAACTCGTCGAGGATGCGGGCCTCTAGTGAAGGCTCGATCGAGACGGGCGTTTCGAGACCGCGAGGATCGAGCTCGATCTGGCCATCAGACGTATTGAGCATGCGGCAGCGGTTATCTTGCCGCCAGCTATCAAGCCTTGCGCGCGCAGCATGGATGTCCTCCGCGCCTGCGGCCGAGACCGCATCCTTAAGTGCAGCAAGGATCCTCATCATCAGCTCGAGCTCCGCGTCATCGCTCGAAGTGCTGGCCTGCGCGAAGGCGGGCAGGACGGTTATCTCCAGGCGGTCCGACTCAAGCCATTTGGTGGTCACAAGGTCCCCGTCTCCGGATGCCTCAACAGGCTCGCCGCCCAGCAGTCGCTTCCAATTATCGACGTCACCTAGCCGCACCTCGATCACCAGCGTCCCACGCCAAGGAATCCGGAGGCGCCATAGCCAGAAGGCGATGGCCTCTAGGAACTGCGGCTCGACTGGGATGGGAAGCTCATAGGTTGGTTCGGGTACCACGACCCACTGCACGTCATCATCGTTCGATTCGAAGACGATGGCTGGGTACTCAAGAAGCCGCGGGACGTAAAGAGGTATGTCGAAGGTCCGGTAGAAGCGCACGACCTCAAACACAGTGTCGTCTCGGTAGCCCGCTACGGAGTGCCTGTCGACGATCCCGCCGACATGCCTTCTCAGCGAGCCGCTACTTTCGGTAGACAGGACAATGGCTGTGCGGTCTCGAGGATAGTCGTCCCCGAGGTAGAGGCTGTCTCCCTTCTCACGCCACAGGCCCAGAATGTCCAGAACGCTCCAAACCATGACCTCCGATCGACCCTCGAACTCTCGCAGATCTTCGAGGAAGTACCTGAAGCGATTCCACTCGCGCGGGAACGTGTCGGCGACGACGCCCAATTCCTCGAGCGTCAGCCACTGGTCCAGGTCAGCGCGAGCGTCATCGATCGCCGGGATTCGCGCCCTAGCGTTTCGGTTCAGACGCTGGATGAGGACTAGCACGGCGAGGTCTGTGACCTTACCGCGCTCGCGCATGGGCAGGACCCGCTCACGCACCACTCGGAGTGCCTCACCGAGCTGACTCGCTAGGTTCCAAGACCCATCCTCGCAAACCGCGTCAGTGTCACTGACGCAGACAAAGACAACCGCGCTGTTCTCGTCGGCGCTCGTTAGCGTGATTTGGGTACCGGCCGGGGGATCGGCCAAGACCGCAACCCGTTCCAATCCGAGTCGGTCCGTGACCTCGCCCAACTCCATCAAGACCGTGTCCTCGAACAGCTTTCTCAGTGCCGCCCGGCCGCCGGCTTCATCGATGGCGGCGACAGCCGCGTGAGTCGCAGCTGTACAGAGAGCGCACGGAGCGGCGACCACGAGCTTCGTTCCAAGCTTCACAAGGGGTGCGTGCATCAGGGCGTTGTCAT
>JAUSAU010000031.1 GCA_030652345.1 Coriobacteriia bacterium | reverse complement strand
TCGGTCGCTGCCGACCTGGCAGACCTGCGCGAGACGTGGCCGGTGCTGCTCGTGACCGACGAGGTGATCGCCGACGCCGTCCGCGGCACCATCGAGCACGGCATGTCCTTCTACGACGCCCAGCTCTGGGCCACCGCGCGGTTGTCCGGCATACGCGTCGTGCTGACCGAGGACTTCTCCGACGGGAGAGTGGTCGAGGGTGTTCGCTTCGTGGACCCGTTCTCGCCCTCGTTCGATCCGCGACAGCTCTCGTCCTGACCTGCGCGAGAGTAGCGCCGCCCGCCCGGCCGCGCTCTCGCCCCGTGCTAGAATACGTCTGCCTTAGGGCAGCCTCACCATGCCGGTAGCAGGCGCCCGCAGTCGTCACCTACTCCGAGGTAGCCACCAGTGATCGAGGATCGCAGCGCCGACATAACCGCCGCCAAGGCGCGCGTGACCCGCATCGGGGAGTACCTCCACCTCGACGCGAAGCGTGCCGACGTTGCTGCGCTCGAAGAGAAGTCTGCCGAGCCGGGACTCTGGGACGACCCCGCGGCCGCACAGCTCCTCATGGCCAAGGTCGCCGGCCTTCGCGACGAGATCGAGGCCTACGAATCCATCGTGGCAGCGCTCGACGATGCCGAGGTCGGCAACGAGTTCGCGCTGGCCGACGACGACGAGACACTGGCCGCCGAGCGCGACCGCACGCTGAAGGATGTCGCGCGCCGCGTCGGCGACCTCGAGCTCTCCTCGTGGTTCACCGGCGAGTTCGACTCCGGCGACGCCATCATCACCATCACGCCCGGCCAGGGTGGGCTCGAGGCCCAGGACTGGGCCGAGATGCTGCTTCGCATGTATACGAAGTACGCCGAGTCGCGCAAATGGAAGCTCGACCTCAACGACGCGACGCCCGGCGTGGAGCTCGGCATCGACCGCGCGGTCTTCACCGTGCATGGCCGCAACGCCTACGGCATGCTCACCTCAGAGATCGGCGTGCACCGCCTCGTCCGCATCAGCCCCACCGACGAGAAGAAACGCCGCCAGACCACGTTCGCCGGGGTCGAGGTCCTGCCGCTGCTGCCCGACGAGATCGTGGTGGAGATCCGCGAGGAGGACCTGCGCATCGACGTCTACCGCTCAAGCGGTCCCGGCGGCCAGTCGGTCAACACCACCGACTCCGCGGTGCGCATAACCCACCTGCCCACCAGCCTCGTGGTCACGTGCCAGAACGAGAAGAGCCAGCTCAAGAACAAGGACAGCGCGATGAAGATCCTGCGCTCCCGTCTCTACGACCTGAAGAAGGCAGAGCGGGACGCCGAGCTGTCCGAGATGCGCGGCGAGCGCCGCGACATCTCCTTCGGCAGCCAGATCCGCAACTACGTGCTCTACCCGTACCAGATGGTCAAGGACGTCCGCACCGGCGTCGAGACCGGTGACGTCAACGGCGTGCTCGGTGGCGACATCGACGAGTTCGTGGTCGGCTTCCACCGCTGGCGCGTCGGCGAGGCCACTGCAGAGACGGTCGGCACCGGCGCAAGCACCGGGTCGTAGGCGCGCCCGTGCGCCTCCTCGCCGATCTCCACACCCACTCCGTCGCCTCCGGGCACGCGTACTCCACAGTCGGCGAGCTGGCGTCCGCCGCCGCGGCGAAGGGCCTCGAACTCATCGCGGTCACCGATCACGGCCCGAGTCTGCCGGGCGCCCCTCACGACTGGCACTTCCTCAACCTGAAGGTCGTCCCCTCGCTGCTTTCCGGCGTGCGCATCCTCAAGGGCGTCGAGGCCAACCCCGTCCCCGGCACCGCCAACGGCCTCGACTTGCCGGACGAGACGCTCGCGAAGCTCGACTTCGTTGCCGTGGGCATGCACCCGACCGTCGGCTACGACGAGGCGAGCACCGACGAGCTCACGGACGTCATCCTGCGCGTCATCGCCAACCCGCTCGTCGACATGATCACGCACCCGGGCAACCCGACGCTGCCCATCGACGTCGAGCGCGTGGTCGCGGCCTGCGTGGAGCACGGAGTCATCGTGGAGCTCAACAACGGCTCCTACGAGCCGTCCATGTCACGCTCGCACGACACCAGCCGCGAGATCGCCTTCGCGCACGCGGCCGCGGCCGCGGGCGCGTACGTGGCCATCGATTCGGACGCGCACTACCATGCACATGTGGGGCGCTGCGAGCGTGCCATCGCGGTGGCTGAGGAAGCGGGCATCTCGCTCGACCGGGTGGTCAACCGCGACGCCGCAAGCGTGCTGGCGTTCCTCGAGGCCCGGCGCGAGCGGCCGCGGCTCGACATGGGCGGGGTGGTGGACTAGATGGTGCGCGACAAGATCAAGAAGCTCGCGAAGAAGCCGATGTCGCCGCAGCGCGTGCTTCGCAGTCGCCCGGTGCGCGACGCGTTCTGGATCACGCTCGGCATCCTGATCGCCGCCTGGGGCCTCGACGCGTTCCTCATCCCGAACAAGATCGCGGCCGGCGGCGTGTCCGGTCTGGCCACGGTCATCTTCTACGTGCTCAAGGACCTGGGATTGCCAGCTATCCCGGTCGGCATCCAGATGGTGCTGATGAACGTGATCCTGCTCGTCATCGGCATCCGCGCGCGTGGCTGGCGCTACGGCGCCAAGACGCTCTATGGCGCCATCGGACTGTCCGTCGCCGTCGACGTCATGGCGCTGCCCGTCTTCGCCCGTGTCGTGCCGCACCTCGCGACGAACGACCCCCTGCTGGCGGCACTGTGGGGCGGGGCGCTCATGGGGCTCGGCATCGGGCTCGTCTTCCGGGTGGGCGGCAACACCGGCGGCACGGACATCATCGCCCAGCTGCTCACCAAGAGGATCTCGATCGGCATCGGCCAGCTCATGCTCGCCGTCGACGTGCTCGTTCTTGTCGCCGCCGGCATCGTGTTCGGGCCGACGCTGGCGCTCTACGGCGCGGTGGCGGTCTTCGTCGGAGGACGGACGATCGATCTCGTGCAGGAGGGCCTCGTGACCGAGAAGGCGGCCTACATCTTCTCGCTGCAAGCCGACGCGATCGGCGACGCGATCGTCCGGGAGCTGGGCCGCGGCGCCACCGCGCTCAAGAGCCGCGGGGTCTACTCCGGGCAGGACCGCGACGTCATCTTCTGCGTGGTCTCCCGCCGCGAACTCGAGGACCTCAAGTCGATCGTGCACGCTTTGGACCCGGAAGCGTTCCTCGTCATCTCGGATGTCCACGAGGTTCTTGGGGAAGGATTCAAGCAGGCGGGCATCCGCCGGTAGCTCGCCGTTGGACGCTTGGGGGCAAGGCAGCATGTCCGATGCACTTCCTCGCACGCTGATAGCGAACCTGCCAGGCGTCGCGTACCGCTGCGCCAACGATGCCGACTCGACCATCGAGTTCCTCAGTGACGGCATCCTGACACTCACCGGATACCCGGCGAAGGACTTCGTGGGCAAGCCTATCCGTGACTATGACATGGTCATCCATCCCGACGACCAGGTGACGGTCCGCGAGGCGGCCCAGGAGGCGCTGGAGCGCTCGGAACCGTTCCAGGTCACCTACCGCATCGTCACCGCCGCCGGTGACATCCGCTGGGTGTGGGAGCAGGGCGTCGGCGTAGTCGACGACTCGGGATCGGTCGCACTCGAAGGCTTCATCACTGACGTGACCGATCGAGTGCACACAGAGCAGGAACTCCGCGTGGCCAAAGGGCGCCTCGAGCAGCTCGTCGGCTCGATGACAGAGGGCTTGGCCGAGCTCGACCCCGACGGTGTCCACGTCGACGTGAACGCGGCGTTCACCGCCATGACCGGCTTCTCCCGCGAGGAGCTCATCGGTGTCGGCCCTCCGCACCCCTACTGGCCGCCTGAGGAGATCGCCGCCATCGAGGAGACGTTCTCGAGGGACATGACCGGCAGGCCAGCGAGTGCCGAGCTCACGTTCATGCGCAAGAACGGTGAGCGCTTCCCCGTGGTCGTGAGCCCCTTCGTGATCCGTGACGATCAGGGCGCGATCGTCTCCTTGTCCGCGACGTTTCGCGACATCACCGGGCAGCGGGCAGCGGAGGAGGCGACACGCCAACGCGTGGGCGAGGGCGAGAAGCTCGTGGAGGCCGGTCTGGCACTGATCGGCTGCCACACCAAGGACGAGGTGTTCGACGTCATCACCCGACACTTCTCCGACATGCTCCCCGATGCGGTCACGCTGGTGAATCGCTGCCCCGTCGATCCGCGCCACATCGTCGTCCACTCGGTGACGGGGATGGACTCGTCGATGCTGGTCCGCGCGGCCGAACTCGTCGGCTTCGACATCGTCGGCAAGACCGCCGTCGTCGCGGAGAGGGACCTCGGCCGGACCTTTGTGCGTTCTCTCCAGCAGTTCGACGGGGGCTTCGAGGCGTACGTCGCCGGCAACGCGCCGAGGTCGGCCGCCAAGCTGGTGAAGAAGCTCCTCGGATTCCATGACGTGTACATCATCGGGATCACCGACGGCACGACCGTCTTCGGCAACGTCAGCGTACTCACGCGCGAGCCGGACGCGGTCTTGCCGGCGCGCGCCATCGAGTCGTTCGTCCAGCAGGCGTTCCTCACACTGGCAAGGATCCGCACCTCCCGTAGGCTGGCGGAGAGTGAAGAGAAGTACCGTATGCTCGCCGAGGGCATGGCCGACATGGTCTGGACGCTGGACCCGGAGACACTTCGCTTCACGTATGTCAGTCCGTCGGTGCAGCGGCTGCGTGGCTACACGCCTGAGGAGGTCCTTGCAGAGCCGCTCGACGCCGCGCTTGCGCCCGAGAGTGCCGCGTACCTCAAGGCACTGAACCGCACCAGGGCCGCGGACCGCTGTGCGGGCCGCATCACCGACAGCACGTTCTTCACCGAGGAGGTCCAGCAGCCGTGCAAGGATGGCTCGCTGATATGGACCGAGTCCGTCACGAACTACTGCTTGGACGAGCGCACCGGCCGTGTCGAGGTCCGCGGCGTCACGCGCGACATCACGGAGCGGAGACTCGCGGAGGACGCGCTGCGACAGAACGAGCGGTGGCTGAGCGAGTCGCAGCAAGTCGCCTCGCTGGGGCACTACATCTTCGACATCGTGAACGACTTCTGGGATGGCTCTCCCGCGCTGCACGACGTGCTCGGCACGAAGGATGGCAAAGGAGGGGACTTCGCGGCGTGGCTCCAGATCGTGCACCCGGCTGACCGGGAGCGCCTCGCGAACTACTTCGCCGAAGACGTACTCGGCAGACGGCAGCCATTCGACATCGAGTACCGGATCGTTCGGCCGCGGGACGGCGTCGAGCGCTACGTGCACGGTCTGGGAACGGTCGACTTCAGCGACGACGACCGGCCGCTGCAGATGTTCGGCGTCATCCAGGACATCACGGAGCACCATGCGGCGGAGCGGGAGCTGCGGGAGAGCACGGCACTCCTGCAGGCGGCGATGGACCACAGCCCGGTGGGGATCGCGATCGCCGACGCGCCCGACGGCGCTCTTCGCTACGTGAACGACGCGGGGCTCATGATCCGCGGCGGTGACCGCCAGGCGATCGTCGACGGGGTCGGGATCTCCGAGTACGTGGCCAGCTGGCAGATGCTCGACCTCGATGGCCGGCCGTTGCGGAACGACGAGGTCCCGCTGGCGCGAGCCCTCATGCTCGGCGAGCCGTCGAGCCGCGAGTTCATCATTCGAAGAGATGACGGCGACGACCGGATCGTCTTGGCCAACGCGGCGCCCATCAAGGACGAGTCGGGCAAGGTCACGGCCGCCATGGTCATCTTCACCGACATGACGGAGCGCCGACGGGCCGCCGAGGATCTTCGTCGGTCACGGATGCTGTTGGAGTCCAGCCTGGAGGCCCAGAAGGACACGATCCTCTTCTCGATCGACGCGGACTACCGCTACCTGCTGTTCAACCAGGCACACGCGGACGTCATGAAGGCCGCCTACGGCAAGGACATCGAGGTCGGGATGAGCATCCTCGACCAGATCACGGACGAAGGTGACTGGGCCGCCGCGAAGGAGAACTACGACCGGGCGCTGGCGGGCGAGTCCCACTCCAACGTCCGCGTGTTCGGCGACGTCGAGAAGGCCTACTACGAGAGCTTCTTCAACCCGATCGTGAACGAGGATGGCAAGATCGTCGGTGCCACCGGCCTGGCCAGGGACGTCAGCGAGCGCAAGAGGGTCGAGGACGAGGTACGGCGACTCAACGCGGATCTCGAGCAGCGGGTTCAGGAGCGGACCGAAGAACTCCAGCGCACGAACGAGGAGTTGCAGTCCGCGAACAGTCGCCTCACCGATACGAACCTCGAGCTCGAGGAGGCGACCAGCGCCAAGAACGACTTCTTCGCGGCGATGAGCCACGAGCTGCGCACGCCGCTGAATTCGATCATCGGCTTCTCGGGCATCCTGCTGCAGGGATTGGCGGGCACACTGGAACCGGAGCAGCGCACACAGGTCGAGATGGTGAACCGGTCGGGCCTGCACCTCCTCTCGCTCATCGACGGTGTTCTCGATCTCGCCAAGGTCGAGGCCGGCAAGGCGTCGGTGACGTTCGCCGACGTGGATCCGGTCGGGCTGCTGCGGGATGTCTCCGACGTCGTGCGGCCGCTCGCCGGCGAGAAGGGCCTGTACCTCGAGATGGAGGACGCGGAGTTCGCAGGATGCTTCCGCTCGGACGGCGGCAAGCTGCGGCAGGTACTGTTCAATCTGGTCGGCAACGCCGTGAAGTTCACCGAGCACGGTGGCGTCCGTGTGGCCGTGCGGTGCGAACCGGGAGGGATGTGCGCGTTCAACGTGTCGGATACCGGTCCGGGTATCGGCCCCGCGGACCTGTCGCGCATCTTCGATCCATTCGTGCAGCTCGAGACTCCGACCGTCGCCAAGCCGAAGGGGACGGGCCTCGGGCTGGCTCTGTCTCGTGAGTACGCGCACCTGCTGGGAGGGGATGTCACGGCCGTCAGCGAGGTCGGCGTGGGTTCCACGTTCACGCTGCGTCTTCCGATCGAGCCGCCCGCGCCCGAATGACGTCTGGTACCCTGTCCGTGGCTTCGGGCACCGCGCCCGAAAGCACCCCGAGACGGACAGGACTCGCGCAGATGACGACCGCGGACCTCGCAACGATCGCCCTGACCTGCACCCGGATGCGCCGCGACATCATCGAGATGGTCGGCGCGGCGGGCTCCGGACACCCCGGAGGCTCACTCTCCTCGGTCGAGATCCTGGCCACACTGTACTTCGGCGTGATGAAGCACGATCCCGCGAACCCCGCGATGCCGGACCGCGACCGCTTCGTGCTCTCCAAAGGCCACGCGGCGCCGGTGCTCTACGCGGTGCTGGCCGAGGCCGGTTACTTCCCTCGCGAGGAGCTTGTCACCCTGCGCAAGCTGGGCTCGCGGCTCCAGGGCCACCCGGACGCGCGCAAGACGCCGGGAGTGGAGGTCTCCACCGGCTCACTCGGTCAAGGACTCGCACTCGCGAACGGCATGGCGCTCGCACTGAGGCTGGACGCGAACGCTGCCGGGCGTGACGCCGGCGAGGGCCCAACGGTCTACTGCCTGCTCGGCGACGGCGAGCTCCAGGAAGGCGAGGTCTGGGAGGCTGCGATGCTGGCGGCGCACTACTGCCTCGACAACGTCGTCGCCATCGTCGACCTCAACGGCATGCAGATCGACGGCCCCACGTGCGAGGTCATGGACGTCGGCGACGTCGAGGCCAAGTTCGCCGCCTTCGGCTGGCACGTCGTCACCTGTGACGGCCACGACCTCGAGGAGCTCGCCGACGCGTTCGCGGCGGCCCGGGCGTACTCGGACGGGCCGGCCGTGATCGTCGCGGACACGGTCAAGGGCAAGGGCGTCTCGTTCATGGAGGGCCTGTGCGACTGGCACGGCAAGGCGCCCAACGCCGAGCAGTGTGCGACCGCGCTGTCCGAACTCGAGCTGACCGAGGGGAGCGCGTCGTGACGACCAAGCGAGCCACCCGCGAGGCCCTCGGCGAGACGCTCGTAGCGCTGGCCGCCGAAGGCCGCGACGACATCGTCGTGCTCGACGCCGACCTGGCCAAGGCCACCACGACCGCGAAGTTCAAGGCGGCCTACCCGGACCGCTTCTTCGACGTCGGCATCGCCGAGGCCAACCTCATCGGCACAGCGGCCGGCCTCGCGGCCGGCGGCAAGACGCCGTTCGCGTCGAGCTTCGCCGTGTTCGCCACGGGGCGTGCCTACGACCAGGTCCGCAACTCGGTGTGCTACGGCAACCTGAACGTGAAGATCGCCGCCACGCACGCCGGCGTGACCGTCGGCCCGGACGGCGGCAGCCACCAGATGCTCGAGGACATCGCGCTCATGCGCGTGCTCCCGAACATGCGCGTCGTCGTGCCAGCGGACTACGTCACGGCGAAGGGCGCGATCCGCGCTGCGGCGTCCAGCCCCGGCCCGGTCTACATCCGGCTGGGCCGCCCGGCCGTCTCCGCGGTCTACGACGAGGACTTCGCCTTCGAGATCGGCCGCGCGTACCCGCTGCGGCACGGCACCGAGGTCACCTTGCTCGCGTGCGGCCACATGGTCGAGCGCGCGCTCGCGGCCGCGGACATGCTCGAGATCGAGGGCATCTCGGCCTCGGTCATCGACGTCCCCACCATCAAGCCGCTCGACGCCGCGACGATCCTCAACGCGGCTCTCAACACCGGCGCCGTCGTCACCTGCGAGGAGCACTCCGTCATCGGCGGCCTCGGTTCGGCCGTGGCCGAGCTGCTGGGCGAGAACGCGCCGATGCCGCTCGAGCGCGTGGGTGTCCGCGATGTCTTCGGCACCTCCGGCGAGGCCGACGAGCTCATGGAGCACTTCGGCCTGAGTGCCGAGGCCATCGTCAAGGCCGCGAAGCGGGCTTCGGAGCGCCGGGGCAGGCGCTGAGGGCTGGCGCGCGCTGCTGATCCGCGCTGTGTATTCCCCATGGAGATGGGCGCTCCGCCACGGAGCGATGGCCCCTCTTCTGCTACCATTACCGGCTGGGAGTCGTTGTATACGGATGGAGTAGCCCACCGTGATAACCATGAAGAACGTCAGCAAGGTCTACCTCGCTGACAAGCCGCCGGCCCTGGCCGAGATCGACGTCGAGATCCCGCAGGGGGAGTTCATCTTCCTCGTGGGACACTCAGGGTCCGGGAAGTCCACGTTCATAAAACTCCTGCTCCGGGAGATCCTGCCCACCACGGGCGAGATCACGGTCGCAGGCCAGGACGTCGTCCACATGCGCAACTGGAAGATCCCGTTCCTTCGCCGCAACATCGGCTGCGTGTTCCAGGACTTCAAGCTCCTGCCGAACAAGACGAGTTACGAGAACGTCGCGTTCGCGCTCGAGGTCATCGGCAAGTCCAAGCATGTCGTGCGCACGCAGGTGCCCGAGGTGCTGCGGCTGGTCGGCCTCGAGGACAAGATGGAAAGCTACCCGGATGAGCTCTCCGGTGGTGAGCAGCAGCGCGTGTCCATCGCCCGTGCGTTCGTCAACCGCCCGCCGCTCCTGCTGGCGGACGAGCCGACAGGCAACCTCGACCCGGCCACGTCGCTCGGGATCATGAGCCTGCTCAACCGTATCAACAAGACCGGCACGACCGTGCTGATCGCCACTCACGACCGGGAGATGGTCGACTCGATGCGAAAGCGCGTCATCGCCCTTGAGAACGGTAAGGTCATCCGCGACCAGAGCCGGGGGGTGTACGGATATGGCGATTAATCCCGGCTACTTCCTCGGCGAGGCGATCTCGTCGTTCCGCCGCAACTGGGTCATGAGCCTCGTCGCCGTGACGATCATCTACATCTCGCTCCTGCTCGTGGGCACCTTCTTCCTCACCGGTGCGGTCGTGAACCGCGTGGCCACCTCGTTCGAGCAGAAGGTCTCGATCTCGATCTTCCTCAAGGATGGGGCCACCCCGGCCGACGTCCAGACGATGCAGTCCGACATCCAGAAGGACCCGCGCATCTCGGGCGTCTCCTACGTGAGCAAGACGCAGGCGCTCGAGCGCTTCAGGGAGCGCACCAAGAACTCGCCGCAACTCGTCGAGCAGCTCCGCGGCAACCCGCTTCCCGCCTCGCTCGAGGTCCAGCTCAAGGACCCGCGCCAGGTCCAGGAGGTCGTCACCACGATCAAGGCGAACGCCACGCTGGCCAAGGTCGTCAAGGACGCCGCGGCCGACGTGAAGTGGGGACAGAACATCGTCGAGAACCTCTTCGCGGCCACGGGCATCGTACGCACGGCCGTCCTCGTGTTCGTCATCATGCTGCTCATCGTCAGCCTCATCCTCATCGGCAACACGATCCGCCTGGCCATCTACTCGCGTCGCAAGGAGATCGGCATCATGCGGCTCGTGGGCGCGAGCAACTGGTTCATCCGCACGCCGTTCCTGTTCGAGGGTGTGATCCAGTCGGTACTGGGCGCGCTCCTCGCGATCGCAACACTGCTGACCGCTCAGTCGATGCTCATCCCCTGGCTGCAGCGCAACCTGCGATTCCTGCCCGTCCAGATCACGTCGGCCACGTTGTGGCAGCTGTCCGGGCTCCTCTTGCTCTCCGCGATCGTCATCGGTGTCCTGGGTTCCGGGACCGCGGTCCGCAAGTACCTCAAGGTCTGACGACTCAGACGCATCGGGACCTTCGCCCCGGTCGCGCCTCCATCCGCAAGGTGGTCCCGCAATGAAGCGCTTTCTCCAAGTCGCCCTCGCGGCGGCGCTCGTTCTGACCGTCGGCGCCGGCTCGTTCGTCGGGGGTGCGCTGTTCGAGCGCATGCGCGGCACGCTCGTGCCGACGATGGGCGGCTCCTCCAGCTCCGCCCAGGAGCTCGTCGGCGAGGTGCAGGGCATCATCCGCGCGGATGCGCTCAAGCCGAACTCAGAGGAATCGATGACGACCGGCGCCATCGACGGGCTGCTTGCGTCGCTCGAGGACACCTACGCCGCCTACTTCGATCCCAAGGCGAACAAGGAATTCAAGATGGACGCCAAGGGCGAGTTCTTCGGCGTCGGCATGAGCCTGGGCATGCGGGAGACCACGCCGACGGTCATGAGCGTGTTCAAGGGCACGCCGGCCGAGAAAGCGGGCCTCAAGGCTGAGGACGAGATCACCGCGGTCGACGGTGTGCGCAAGAAGAAGTGGGAGCTCGATGCCGTCGTCGCCATGATCCGCGGCCCTCGCGGGACGCAGGTCACCATCGAGGTGTTCCGCCCGGAGACGGCCAAGACGATCACGTTCAAGGTGACCCGCGATCGCATCACCATCCCCAACATCATGGCCGAGATGGTGGGCCGCGACGTCGGCCTCATCCGGCTCATGCAGTTCAACGAGCTTGCCGCGGACGACATCCGCGCGAAGATGGCGGAGCTGTCCGCCAAGGGTGCGAAGGGCTTCGTGCTGGACCTTCGCGAGAATCCCGGCGGACTGCTGTCGTCAGCCGTCGCCGTCTCGTCGCTCTACATCGAGAGCGGCGTGATCGTGCGCGTGGACGAGCGCGGCAAACCCGAGTCCGAGGAGATGGCGCTGGGCGACGTCGCAACGGACAAGCCGCTCGTCGTGCTCATCGACGAGAACTCGGCGTCGGCCAGCGAGATCGTGGCGGGCGCGCTGCAGGACTACAAGCGCGCCACGATCGTGGGCTCGAAGAGCTACGGCAAGGGGAGCGTGCAGACCATCCGCGAGCTGTCCAACGGCGGCTCCGTCAAGCTCACGAACGCCCACTACCTCACGCCGAAGAGCCGCGTCATCGACGGCAAGGGCGTCATGCCGGACGTCGTGGTGACGATGGAGCCGAAGCTCCAGGCGAAGCGGGAGACCGACACGCAGCTCGCGCGTGCGCTCGCGGTGCTGCGAGGGAAGTTCTAGCGACCTGCGGGACGCTCAGGCTTCTTCAGGTTCGGTGGATCCGCTTGACGCGCGTTGATGGGAGCCCCACGTTGGGTCTCAGGTGAAGTCGCGCGGGTCCGGGGGGTCCCAACTGCGCGCCTCCACATCCACCGGGGGAAGGGCCACACGCCATGCGCGCACGTCTTCGCACGCGCCTGCTTCGCGCCGTCTCCACACTCGCCGCCGCCACGCTCTTCGTGTCGGCGGCGTTGTCGTCTTCGGGCGCCGCGTTCGCCGCTGACTTCGCGACCGCGACCACGGCGCCACTCGACTCCTCCCCGTACGTCGCAGCCGAGCTCCTCGAACGCCGCACTGAGACCGCGCGACACTACAGGCTCTCCGACGGCACCGTTCGCGCCGAGATCTATGGAGCGCCCATCCACTACAAGGATGCGAGCGGGAAGTGGGAGCGGATCGATCCCACCATTCTGGCTAGCGGGATCGACCAGTTCGAGAACACACGCTCCCAGGCCAAGACGACATTCCACAGCGGACTTGAGGCGAACGGTTCCGTGGGTATCGACGGGGACGGATGGTCTATCGGTATCGCGGCGCCGGGCATGCGCCGTGCACTCAAGATGGCCAAGGACGACACCGTCACCTACATCGGAGCGGCTGATGACACCTTCTATCAGTACCGGATCCTCGGGGACGGACTGAAGGAGACCGTCGTGCTGCAAACGCCGTCGGCTGCCGCCACGGTCACCGTGGATGTGGCGCTGACGGGGCTGGAGCTTCGAAACGACTTCGACGGCACGTGGGCGTTCTTCAAGCCCGGCGCGTCCGCGCCGGAGGGGCACCTCGGGGGCTTCAGTGTCTTTGACTCATCCAAGGACGCGGCTGGGGATCCGGCCACGTCCACGGACGCCGAGATGCACGTTGAAGCCACGTCGACGGGCGCGCGCATGAGCTACACCGTCCCCCGCGCATGGCTCGATGACCCGAAGCGCGTCTACCCCGTCATGATCGATCCCACCTACAACTGGGGAACGTATGGGACCGACAGCTACATCTACAGCAATCCCGGCTATCGCAACGTCTGCTACAACTACGTCACCTACCTCCAGTGCGGTTGGTTTGTGTGGAACGGCGTCGGCGGCATGTGTCGACCCTACATGCAGTTCAACGTCTCGAGCCTCGCGAACAAGTTCGTGAGGACGGCGAACCTGCGCACGTACTCCAACTGGGGCTCGACCGTCTACACGCAGCTGTGGGAGTCGCTTGACAAGTCGGGGGTCGGAACCACCTACAACACGCGACCGCTCAGCTATGAGTACATCACCGCTCAGATCCCGGCCGCGCAGGGCTATGTCAACTGGCCGGTGACCCCCACCGTCCGCTCCTGGGTCGGCAGTTACGGGGTCGGCGCCCATCCCAACTACGGATTCCGTCTCACCATGGACGAGGCCCAGCGGAACCTGCAGCGCTACAGCTCGGTGCGGGCGGCCGAGCCGAATCGACCGCGACTGGAAGTCGAGTATGTCGACCCCGCGACGGCCATCCATGCAGCGGGTGTGAACACCACCGGGGTGGTGCCGGCCGACGGCGCACACGAGGTCACCGCAACGGTGCGCGTGCTGTCCATGAGCGAGACGGACATCCGGCAGGTCAACATGCTCGGCAACTATGCCGATCCGGCCAACCGCCGCGGGCTGATTGAATGGTTCGCGACCGATCCCGGCCCCTCCCGGCCCGTCAGGCGCGACCTGGGCGGCGGCAAGGGCTGGTTCGCCTACAACCCCGCTGACTCGTACAACACAGCACTGATAACCCCTGTGCTGGACAGGTGCGACGTAGCGCCCGCCAGCGAGAACGGCCTTGTGGGCTATGACGTCACCTTCGTCTACCGGCCGAATGCGAACTTCGGCTATCCGGTCGGCAACACCGTGGGCTTCCAGGTCGGCTACGGCACCGGCGGGGGCGGCTCAGAGATCGTCACGCCGTGGTACACCCTCGGGCCGGTATTCAACGTCGTTCCGGGTGCGGCGGAAGCAAGCGCCGCGGCGCGCGGGCTCGACTGGTTCTTCGAGCATGACGGCAACTCCGACGGCATCCCGGACGGGGGGGCCGATGTCGGCCTCCATGGACGCGGGGCGGTGGACCTCACATGGAGCCCGGCGGCCGGTACGGTCAGTGGCTATCGCGTGTACCTCCATGACGGCAACACATGGCGCAACGTTGGGTCGTCGAGCACGACTTCGTGGACGAGTGATGGCAAGAGGCTCTACCCCAGCGACTCGGGCGTCTCAGCGCTGGCGCCCGGGACCGCATCCAATCCCTTCCTTGCGGGCACCGGGATGGATCTCCGCGACGACCCGACGCCGCTGTACGCCAAGACGGCGGGGACGTCTCTCGACGCCTATCCCGGCTACCTGCTGAAGGTCGTTCCGTACAACCTCGGCGGCGAGACGCCGCTGTCCGAGTGCGCCACGATGAGCGTGCAGCTCCCGAAGCGCACGATCTATGCGAACGCCACGCCACGCCATGCTGAGGTCGACCTCGGCGACGCCGCGGGCCATGCCCTGGCTGCCTATGCGGAGACAGGTACGCTCGTGGCATCCGTCACCGACCTCGCCGTGAACTCCTACGGCCCCGACGCCTCGCTTACCCGGACCTATCGCTCGGATGCGACACAGACGACGACCTTCGCGCCCGGGTGGCGGTTCGGCTTCGAGGCCGCTGTGGACGTCTCGTATGCCACCACGGCTTCGGTGACCTACATCGATGAGACCGGCGAGCGTCTTCGCTTCACGTCCGCGGGCACGAACGCGTGGCGCGCTCCCCGCGGCGTGGTCGCGACGCTGACCAAGGACCCCATCCTTGCCACGTGGAAGCTCGAGCGCTCCGACGGCGAGGTCTCGCGCTTCGGCATCGACGGACGGCTGCTGTCGGTGATGGACCGCATCGGCAACCCGGTGACCTACGACTGGTCAGCCCCCGGCGTTCACATCACCGCCGCCAACGGGCACGAGGTCGTCGTCACCCTCGATGGGAGCGGCAAGGTCACGAAGGCGACCTACACCCGCGGGACGATCACCCGACAGGTGGACTACGACGCGGCCGGAACCCGTGTGACGAGCCGGGTCGGTATGCCGGATCCACTCGTCGTCGAGTACGGCTACACAGGCTCGCTGCTCACCACCCTGTCGGTCCCGGGCTTCACGCCGGGCGGCGTGGCGGCGACGTGGGCCTTCTCCTACGGCGGTAGCGGCAAGCTCACGCGAGCGACTCTGCCCGGAGGAGCCGCCGGCGTCTCCCAGCGGTGGGTGGGACTGGCGTACGCGTCGGGCGGCTGTGACGTCAGCCGGCCCGCGCGAGTGGGCAGCGCCAGCACCGACACGACAGTCACGGAGTCCTTCACCTTCGACGGGAACGGATGGCAGCTCGCACACGGCCTGCCCGGGGAGGGGAGTTCGCACCCCGGGACCGCCACCGCCGTGCCGGGTGTGACCGGCTCGCCGCTCATCGAGACGAGCGCCGCCGGTGTCACGACGAGACGCACCTTCGACACGAACGGAAACGAGCTTTCCTCCACGGACGCGGAAGGGCACACGACCACCACCACGTATGGCACCTTCGATCTGCCGACGACCGTGACCGACCCCAAGGGTGCGGTCACCACGAATCGCTACGACGACCACGGCAGCCTCACTGCGACCGTACGCACGCTCTCCGCTACCGAGACCGCAGAGACCCTCTTCGAAGTCGACAGCGTCGGTCGCACCACCGTCGAGACGCGCAGCATCGCGCCGGGGGTCTATGCGGTGACGGCGAGCGACTACACCGGGCATCCGGACTGGGATGAGCCGACGACAACCACGAACAAGGGCGTCATGCTCTCCTCCACGCGAACGGTCGATCTCGTCACGCGCAAGGGATTCGGTCCCTTCGGCGACGTGTCGTCCGAGATCGACGCGCGCGGTATCGAGACCGTCGCGCGGCAGCTCGACGAGTGGGGGTGTGTGGTTTCCGAGACGGACGCGACCGGCACGGTCACACATCATGCATACGACGTGCTCGGCCACGAGACCGAGACCTCGCGCACGGCCGGGACCGCGTGGACGGACCTCACGCGCCGCGTCGTGGATCCCACGGGTTTGGTGCTCACAGAAGAGGCGTATCTCGCCGACTCATCCGGCGCGCCCGCGCTCGCACTGACGACGACGCACATCTTCGACGGCTCGGGAAGAGAACTCGCTACGGTCGCGAGTGACACCGGGGTCACCAAGACCACCTTCGATGCGAAGGGCGATCTCTCGCAAACGTGGCTTCCTGCCGCGACCGCCCCGCCGGCGGACGCTCCGCCCGCCTCGACCAGCGTCACGAACGCCGACGGGCAGGAGGTCTCCTCGAGAGTCGCTACCGACGCTGCGACTACAACCACCTACGACTCCGAGGGCGAAGTGGCATCCGTCGACCCGCCGGACGCGAACGCGACGAGCTTCGCCTACGACCCGGCTGGCAACATGACCACCGAGACGGTGCCGGCCCCGGGCGGCGGCACGCTTCTCGCCACGAGGATCTTCGACCTCGGCGGGCGGCTCGTCACTTCTCGCGATACGTCCGGCAACGTGACGACCCTCGCCTACGACCTGCTCGACCGGCAGACCGGTGCCTCCATCGCGGGCGACCGCGTATCCGCCACGACCTACAACGCGCTGGGCTGGGTGCTCTCATCAAGCGACCCCGACGGGGTGATCACCACCTTGGTCTACGATGAGTGCGGGCGGGCGGTCTCGCGCACCATGGCGGTCGGCGGAAGCTCGGCGGAGACGACCCATCGCTTCGACGACCTGGGGCGAGAGACGGCAACCACGAACCCCGACGGCACGGTGATCGAGTGGGCGCATGACGCCTTCGGCCGCGTCAAGCGGCGCACAGAGCGCACCGCCGCCGGCGCGCTCGTCCACGACGTGAGTTCGAACTTCGATGAACTCGGCCGACCTGAGCGGAGCGTGGATGAGGCCGCAGAGACCACCACGACGTTCACCTATGCGACGACCCCGACCGACGAGTCGGTCGTGACCCGCGAGGTGCGCGGCGCGAAGACCACCATCATGTCCAGCGCGCAGGGACTCGAGGGCACGCGCACCATCGCCGCTCTCTCGTCGTCCCCGACGATGACGCTTTCCGTCGTGATCACCGCTCGTGACACCGCGGGCCGACCGTCCTCGTGGCGCTATGGTGCACCCGCCGGCACGCTCGAGCGCTCGTATGTCCGCGATGCGGCGGGACGGGCCTGGCAGTCGGGTGTCGGGATGGACCACACGAGCTACGTGTTCGATCCCGCCTCCGGCCGCAAACTGAGCGAAGAGGTGCTCACCGACCAGTTCGGCGAGGGCTACGCTTGCTCGCGCGCCTACTCCTACACCGCGGGCGGGCGGCTCGCGCAAGCACGTGCCTGTGCGTGTGGTAGCTGGCCCGCGGTCGGCTGGGCCTACCCGGACGGCCGCCCGGCGCATGCGCAGCTGGCCTCGTCCGAGGTGCCGTATCTCGTTTGCGACTACGAGTACGACACGGCCGGCCAGATCGCCCGCGCCGGGGCCACCACCTTCGTCTACAGCGACGGGCATCTCGCCTCCAGCCTCAGCGGCACGAACGAGGTCGCGTACTCCTTCGATGCGAGGGGTAGGCGCCGATCGTTCGAGTCGCAGACCGCCTCCGCCACGATGACGTGGACGGATTCCAGCCGGCTGAGCCGCTACGTGCTCGACGTCGGCAAGGACGGCTCGGCGGACGTCGCCGCCGCGTTTGCCTACGACGCCGCCGGTCAGCGCACGCGCTCGGTCGTCTCTCGCGGCTCCTCCACGACCACGACGACCTACACCTACGATGGGCTGCAGCTCGAGCGTCTCGAGAGCGTGACTGACGGCGTCGCAACGACGCTGTGCTACCTCTACGACGAGGACGGCAAGCCGCTCGCGCTTGTCGGCAGCGTACCGGACACGGCCACCCCCATCGTGCTCGCGATCGCGACGAACGACCGGGGCGACGTCACCGCGCTAGTGGACATGTCCGGCAACCGAGTCGCATCGTGGTCCTACGACCCGTACGGACTGCCGGTCGATCCGACGGTCTACCCGGGGAGTCTCGGCTACGGGGTGGCGCGCATCGCGGATGCCCAGGCGCTGCGCTACGCCGGGTATGTGTACGATGAATTCAGTGGCCTCTACTACTGTTCGGCGAGATACTACGACCCGGCCACCTGCCAGTTCATCTCGCGCGACCCGGCCGAGGCCGACGGCGAGGAGAGCGCGTATCAGTACTGCGGCGGGGACCCGGTGGGGAAGGTGGATCCGAGCGGGCTGTACACCAAGTTCTCCAGCATCGCGGTGAAGGCAGACTACAAGATTCATCTGGCAATCGAGTACACCTGGCCCGTTGGAGGTGCTTGGACAGCGACCCGCGTGAGGGCGCAGTTTCTCACCAGATCGCGCAGGTACTACGTGTCGCAGGTCAAGTACGGCATCGGGGAGTGGGCACAAGCGTGGGGGTACAAGGACGGCCGCGGCACTTGGTACAGCCCCTATTCCTACCGCATCGGAAGCTACGATTCGCCGAGCAGGCGTGACCAGCGGCGGTTCGTCAGTGTCCCTCAGGCATCGGTGAACAGTTGGTCGCGTTGGACGGGATGGGATGTCAGTCCGACACACCGCATCCTGCCCGCTTTCGGGTTTTCCAGCGCTGGAAAGGTCTACGTGTTCTACAAGGTGAACCTATTCGACACTAGGAAGAAGAAGACAGTGGCAGCGACTGGAGGCACCTGGATACTTGACTCCGGCTATCCAGGAGGGGCGCACCCGAGTCCGAACTAGGGCGAGCCACGGAACGGCGGTTCCGATGCAATCGAACCCGGCAATGCGAGACAAGCGGTGGTGCTGCCTTGGCAGACGACCCCGAGTGGAAGAGGAATCCAATTGGACGAACCAACCCCGCGCAGGGGCCACAACACGCGTTCGCCCGGTCGCCGCGGCAGACTCGCTGCAGAGCACGTTCGATTCGAACAGCGGCGGGGGAACGGGCGTGCGGCGACGGGCAGCGCTCTTCTGGGTGTCCTCATCGCCATCCCTGTCCTCCTCTCGGCATGTACTCAGCAGCCGCGGATCACTTCGTGGAGCGGCACTCTTGAGACCCCGTATGAGCTTGGCGACAGTGGCGAAACGGCCACCGTCCCGGTCTACCAGTCAGTCAGTGGACAGCTCTGGGTGTTCCGCGTCGCCCAGTGCGCCGTCGGTCCTCAGACTGTCTTCACAGCGCTGAACTACCGGAAGCCGGCGAGCGGCTTGGGAGGAGTCGGCCAGGTTCTCGGCGCCTACGAGGGCAACATCGTGTCCGTCAGAGGCCCGGTCAGTGACGGGGCGATCATCTCAACAGAAGTGTCCCTGGCGCCTGGTGTCCCTCTCCGACCCCCCTGGGCGTCGGATGAGACCTCCACCGGCGCCGCGAGAGCGATTCCGAACCCGTTTCCGCCGGGAGTGGAGCTGGAGGTAGGCGGTAGCGTCGTCCTCGGGGACTTGTCGAGCTCAGGCGAGGGAGCCGCGTACCTGGGGGTGTTGGACGGCCCACTCGGCGCAGACCGCAGGCCGACCAGGACGATCTCTCGGATTCAGTACTTCTTGGTCGACTCGTCCACGACGTTGGTCGACGGGAGCGTCCGGCGGCGCGTGACGGCCGCCGACATCGAGCGCCTATATGTCGACGGGCCGCCTAGCCAACAAGTCACCGCGAGACTGGTTGCGACTTCCGACGCCGTGTACGCCCGCGAGATTGTTCTTCGCTAGGGATTGGTGTGGCGTCGGCGACCCCGCATCGGTCACCACGTCCGGCTCGATCACGACCACGACAACCTGGACCTACGACGGCCTTCGCCTGCTGGGCCTGTCCGCGGCCCGCAGCGACGCCACCACCTACACGCTCGACTATCTCTACGACGAGCGCGGCGTCGTCTTCGCCGGCATCTATGCGAGCAGCGAGACCACGCCTGTGCCCTTCCTCAT
>JAUSAU010000017.1 GCA_030652345.1 Coriobacteriia bacterium | reverse complement strand
TGAAGAGCACGAGTTGCGGCAGCAGAGGATCGCGCCGGAACTGGGTGAACTCCTTCCAGATGAGCAGGGCGACACGCTTCGGGTTCATCTACATCCTCCTCGAGTACAGCAGGGAGGCCAGGGTGATCGAGACGACCGCGTAGAGCGACAGCGCGCCGATCTGCGGTGCGAGCACGGCGAAGTCCGCGCCCTTCAGGAAGACCGCGCGCGAGATATCCATCATGTAGCGTGCCGGGAACAGGTAGCTGATGCCCTGCAGCACCACCGGCACCGAGTTGAGCGGGAACGCGAAGCCCGAGAGCATGAAGCCCGGCAGGAACGCGATGATGAGTCCGGCGAAGTTCGCCGCTTCGAGCGAGGGCGCCCGTGCCGAGACGAGCAGACCGATCGCGAGGCAGCACAGCACGAACAGGAAGCTCGATATCCCGAGCGTCAGCAACGACCCGCGCAGCGGCACCTGGAAGAGGAACACAGCAACCAGGATGATGCCGATGACGTCCACCATCGCGAGGAACACCCACGGCAGGACCTTACCGAGCATCAGCTCTCCGCGCCGCACCGGGGAGACGATGAGCTGCTCGAGCGTCCCCTGATCCTTCTCGCGGACGAGCGTCGTGGAGGTCTGCTGCACCGTCACGATCATGATGATCACCACGAGCAGGCCCGGGATGAGGAAGTCGGCGCTCTTGCGCTCGGGGTTGTACCACATGCGCGTGCGTACCTGGAGCCCGCCCGCGGCTGCCGGATCCACCCCCCGGCGCTCGGCCCACGACACGGTGATGTCCTGGGAGAGGCGCTGCGAGAGAGCGGCCGAGTACGCCTGACCGAGCTGCGCGGCGTTGGGCTCGCTGCCGTCGATGAGCACCGCCACCTCCGGCTTCGTTCCGCGGGCCATCCCGTGAGCGAAGCCGGGCGGCACCACGATCGCGATCCGCGCCGCCGAGCGGTCGAAATAGCCGTCCACCGCTGCGATCGAGTCCTCGCGCGCGACGACCTCGAAGAAGTCGGACTGCTCGAAGCGCGAGACGAACGCCCGGCTCTCGGCCGTCCGGTCCTGGTCCACGACCACGGTGGCCACGTTCTGCACGTCGAATGAGATGGCGTAGGAGAACAGCAGCAGCTGGCTCACGGGCAGGACGAGGACCGCGATGATCAGCCGGGGCTCCCGGATGATGTGGATGAACTCCTTGCGAGCGATCGCGAGGATGCGGCGAAGCCCGTTCACGACGCACCGCCCCCCGCCGGCGCGGCGGTCTCCTCCGCAAGGAACGCGAAGGCGGCTTCCATGTCCACATGCGCGGGGGCGACCGACGCGATGACGAAGCCGGCGGCCTCGAGTGAGGCGCGCAGCGAGTCGGCGTCAGGTCCCCCGGGTGCGACGAGTGTGCGAAGTGCGTCGCCGTAGACGGACACGGATGTGACTCCCGCCACGCCACGCAGCACGGGCATCGCCGCGCGCTGTTCGGTGAGGATGACCTCGTAGAGCGTCCCGGGCAGGCGCTCCTTGAGTCCCGCCGGTGTGTCGACGAAGCGCAGGCGCCCGTCGCGCATGAACGCGACGCGGTTGCAGCGCTCCGCTTCGTCCATGTAGGGCGTAGCGACGAAGATGGTCACGCCGTGCCGGTGGAGGTTGGCGATGATGCGCCAGAACTCGCGGCGCGACACGGGATCGACGCCGGTCGTCGGTTCGTCGAGGAAGAGCAGGTCCGGTTCGTGGATGAGTGTCGCGGCGAGCGCGAGCTTCTGTTTCATCCCGCCCGAGAGGTTGCGTGCCTGGCGGGAGGCGAACTCGGTCAGACCGCTGAACTCGAGCAGACGCTGCGAGCGCTCCGTCTTCTCGGCGCCGCGAACGCCGCGCAGTTCCGCGAAGAAGTCGAGGTTCTCCGCGACCGTCAGGTCGGGATAGAGCGAGAACGCCTGCGACATATAGCCGATCCGGCGCTTGACCGCCTGGCCGTCGCGGGTGACCGAGTGCCCGAAGACCTCGGCGGTGCCTGCGCTCGGCTCCAGCACGGTGGCGAGCATCCTGATGAGCGTGGACTTGCCCGCGCCGTCGGGCCCGACGAGTCCGAAGACCTCCCCGCGCGCGACTTCCAGATCCACGGCGTCCACGGCGGTCAGTCCCGGCGCACCCCGCTTCCCGGCGAAGACGCGAGTCAGGCCGGCGGCACGGATCGCGGGTGCGTTCGCGATGTCGATGGGTCCCGTCATGGCCTACTCGAACGCCACGTCGACGGACATGCCCGGCTTGAGTGCGCCGGCCGAGTCAGCGATGGCGACGCGGACGCGGTAGACGAGCTTGGTGCGCTGGTCTTTCGTCTCGACCTGTGATGGCGTGAACTCCGCCTCGCTCGCGATGAAGGAGACCGTCCCGCGAAGCGGTGCTCCGGAGCCCGTGGTCACCGACACGCTCTGGCCCAGCCGCATCCCGGATATGGCCGTCTCAGGTACGAAGACGCTCACCGTCAGGGCGTCGAGGCGGCCGAGAACGGCCATCGTCTTGCCCGGGCTCGCGTTCTCGCCCGCGTCCTGAGCGGACTGGAGCACCGTGCCGTCCACCGGCGAAGTGACCGTGCAGTAGGACAGCTGCAGCGCAGCCAATTCGGCCTGTGCCTTCGCCTGGTCCAGTTGCGCCTGGGCGGCTGCGATGTCGGCTCGTGACTTCCCGTCGCGCTTGGCCTGATCGCGGGCCGCCTTCGCGGCAGTCACGCCCGCACGGGCCTGCTTCACCTGCAGCGTCGGCACCGACGGGTCGATGCGGAACAGGACGTCACCGGCCTTCACCGCAGCGCCCTCGGTCGCGGTGGCGGAGACGATGCGTCCCGAGGTGAGCGGAGCGATGACGACCTCGGTCGCTTCCACGGTCCCGGAGAACGCGGCTGCGGGCTGCGTCCCATCCGTGGGCGTGAGGTAGCGCCAGGCGAGGTATCCCGCGCCGGCGAGTACCGCGACGATGGCGACGATGGCGATGCGCTTTCTCATGGCGTGCTCTCCGTTCGATGACATGCGGCCCGTGCCTGCGATGCGTCCGTCAGTTCGTGTCGATCGTGATGTCAGCGGGAGTGCCGGGGGGTAGGCGATCCGACGTGTCGTCGAGCGTGACCACCACCAGGACTGCTCGAAGCATGTGGATCTCGGTCGTCGGCAGTGCGGTCGGCGGGTACTCGTAGAGCGCGCCGATGCGGGTGACGGTCGCGGGCAACGTGGAGCCGGGGTCGGCGTCGACGGTCACGCGAGCTCGCATACCCGGGCGGACCCGCGCGGCGTCCTCGGCCGTGAGGTAGGTCTCGACCACGGTGGGGGAGGCCGGCAGGATCCTGGCGACGGGGGCGTCGGCCATCAGCACAGTGCCCGGCTCGGCGATCCAGCTCACGACTCCGTCGGTCGGGGCGCTCACGACGGACTGCGCTTGCTTCGCTTTCGCGACGCTCACGCCGATATCGGCGGCAGTGGCCACATCACGCAGGATCCCGCGCGCGCCGGTGAGCATGGATCGCGCATCGCGCAACTTCGCGCGGCCGGTGGCCACCTTCCGGAGTCCCGCATCCGCCTTGAGCAGGCTCGCATCCAGTTTCGCGAGCGTCGCTTTGAGCCGGGGCAGCATCACGCGCGGGTCAGGTCCCGGGACCGGGATAGGGGCGGGCAGCGGCGGGAGCTTGGCCACGATCGGCTCGAGCAGAGCGATGTTCGAAAGGAGCGTGGCACGTGCCGCACGCGCCTTCGTCACAGCGGCGAGGACATCAGCACGCATGGCGTTCAGATCGGAGGTCGCCGTCCGCACATCGCCGAGGCGTGCGTCGATGACGTCGACGTCCGCGTGTGCCTTGCGGGCGGCTGCTCCGGCGAGCGTCACGCCGATGGCCGCGTCGCGATCGTCGAGGCGGGCGAGCACGGCACCGGCGGTCACCTCGGTACCGGCGGAGGCCTCGACGGCGACGAGCGTGGCCGAGATCGTGGGCAGTGCCGAGCGAGCGGAGCGTGCGGAGGCGACCGGGACGGTCCGGACCCCCGGAATCCCGATCGCGGCGTCGAGCGGCGTGCGCTGAGGGAACGGTGCGCGCAGTACGATCGTGTCATCGCGCACTCGGCCGGATGCCGTCAGCGTGCCTCCGGCCATCCCGGTCGCCGGCACACAGCCTGCCGAGGCGAGGGCGGCGGCGATCAAGAGTGCGATGGGGGTGCGCGATGACACGAGCCGCTCCCGGACAGGGTGTTGTTAGTTATCGCTCACTAACATACCCGCTTTGCAATGCGTGTCAACACCGGGCGTCTCGGGGCGGTGATTTGACTGCGCTCCCGTCGGTTGCCATCATCGGTTCCCGAACGTCCGCCGCGGAAGGACACCGTGAAGCCCTTCGCAACCGCACTGAAGGATCACCCGTGGATCGCGGTCGTCGCGCTCCTCGTGCTGGCGGCCGCCCTCTCGGTCCTGGCATGGATGCTGTGGCCCGTCGTACGCGCTCCCGGATGGGCCGCGCACGACCCGGGCAAGGGTCCCGTCTCACTCGCGGGAGTCCTGCCGCGCGGTGCGGAGCCGCCTCTCCGGGGTCCGTTCGGGGCCGCGGTCCTCAGCGGACACGTGTACGTTTCTGAAGCAGACGGATCGAGCATCCGTGTTCTCGACCTCGATGGTGTCACGATCCAGACGCTCGCATTGCCGGCCGAGCGAGGAGCGCCGACGGCGTACCCCTCCGATCTGGAGGTCTTGGGTGACGGCCGGCTGGCCGTGGTCGACAACGCGTCCCAGCGAGTCCGCTTGTTCGAGGTGCGTCCCGACGGCACGATCTCTCCGACCGGCTCGTTCCGCGCGAGCACTCCCACCGCCACTCCCGTCCAGCCGACAGCGGTGACAGCCCTCGGCGGAGAACAGATAGCGATCGCCGATGGGGCGGACAAGACCATCAAGGTGTATTCACGCACCGGCGCTCTCCTTCGGACACTCGGCTCGCAGGTGGAGCCGCGTCTCACCTTCGTGAGCGGGATGGCACTCGTCGACGGCGTCCTCGTCGTCTCGGACACTAACGCGGCTCGCGTCGTCTTCCTCGATCCGAAGACCGGCGCCATGATCGACGCGTTCCCCGATCGGTTCGCGCAGCCGCGGGCGATCATCGCGATCCGGGGGCGCACGTTCGCGGTCGTCGACACGTTCGGCCGATCCGTGCGCTTCTGCACCCTGGACGGTGCCACCAAACTGAGCATCGGTTCCGCCGAATCGACGCTGCCGCCCGAGGCCCGGCTCGGTTCGCCCCGGGCTGCCGCCTGGGACGCGGCGGCGCGCCGGCTCTACGTGACCGACACCGGTTCAGGGCGCATCGTGGTCTACAATGTGTCATCGGGGAGCGAGTAGGCCGAAGCGTCTTAAGGTCCGCTCAGGGGAGATGTGCGGACAGGGTGCGGAATCTGGCTCATGGCTTGCTCTGATACCCTCGTCCGTCCTCGGGTTTCTTCCGTTAGGAAGCGGCTTGCAGTAAAGTAGGCATGCTCGGGTCGAAGTCCCTGCTCCGGTGGGGAGCCAGTTCCTGGCCAAGGCGAGTGGATGTATCCGCAACGACAGAATCGTGCCGGTGACTGTCGCGCGCACACGTGCGTGCGTTTTGGCGCGTCCGGCGCGCGATCCACGGCCTCGATGAAGGCGGCCCTCTTCCTCGCGCTCGTCCTTCTCTGCCTCGCGTCGGTGACTCCTGCGTTCGCGGCCGATACGACCCCGCCGACGGTCCCTCTGGGCCTGACGGCTACGACGGGCTCCGCGTCGCCGGTGATCGCCACGCTGCGCTGGAACCCCGCCTCCGACGACGTGCTCGTGTCCGGGTACCGGGTCTATCGGACGACCACCGCGACCGGCACGTACACCCAGATCGGCGGCACCGGGGGCCTCGTCTACTCGGACCAGTCCGGCGTGATCAACAAGAAGTACTGGTACAAGGTCCTGGCGTTCGACTCCTCAGGCAACGTCGGCTCCCTGTCGGCGACGGCGGGCCCGATCACGGCCCCGTGGACCGTCACACCCCACGCCACCTACACGCGGACGACAGACCTGTGTCAGGGATGTCACGCGAACCACCAGTCGCTCACACGCAAGGGGATCCTGCGCGTCGCGACGGCCGACCAGGGCGAGCTCTCCGTCTGCTACTCGTGCCATGACGGCACGGCGTCGTCGACCAACATCAAGTCGGGTTCGGGGGACTCCTTCGCGCTCTCGAGCGGGCACACGGTGGAGGCTCTCGACACTACGAGTACCTCCGACCTCGTCAACACGTGTTCCGACTGTCACTCGCCCCATCGCGACTACGCGACCCGGCGCCTTCTGTGGAAGTCGAAGATCAACGGCACGACGATCACCGCCGGCGACACGACCTGGTGCACCGCGTGTCACAACGACGCGGCCGACTGGTACGTGAAGAAGACCGGCTCCTCGTACCCGACGGCATCGGCGCCCGCGATCGATGCATCCGGCTATCCGGTCACGGGAACGTTCCCGGGCCCGACGGTCTATGCGAGCTCCACCGCCAACGCGCACGGCCGCATCCCGGCCTCGAGCACCGTCGGCGCCAACGGCATGGTCCAGGGCGACTGTCGCTGGTGTCACGCGACCCACCGCGGGCCCAGCAAGTACGACGGGCTGCTCTCCAACTTCGTCGTGCCGACCACGTCGACCGTCGCCGCGGACAACGCGACCGGCGATTACGCGGCCGAGTGCTTCCGCTGCCACGGTGGGACCGGTTCGTGGGCCGCCTCCGGCGCGGTCGACATCAAGCAGTACGTGACGACCGGCGGGGCCACGTCCGGCCACCGCATCGTCAGCGCCACCCCGTCGGCCCCGGTCAACGCGCCGCTGCCGTGTTTCGGTTGCCATAACCCGCACGGCTCGACCCGCGGTAACCACTCCCTGATCGCCGACACGCTCGGCAAGAACCTCGAGACGACCTTCACCGCCGGGTCCGAGCTGACCCGCCGCTTCTGCCTGTCGTGCCACTCCACGTTCGACGGCTCTGTCTGGAACAGCGTGACCGGCACGTATACAGCCGTGTCAGCCACCGAGAAGGTGTTCGGCCTGTCCCGCAACGGCGGTGCCCTGAACTCCGGCCCCGGCGGCGTCGGCTACAACTACCTGCTTCTCAAGAACGTCAGCGGCCACCTGCGCACCGACGTCACACGCAACTGCTACGAGTGCCACGGCAGCTCCTACGGCGCGGCCCCGGCGATCAACGTCCACAGCCCGTCGGCCGGCGGCAACCACGTCGTAGCGACTGCGATCGGCAGCGAGTGCGTGGACTGCCACCCCGACGCGAACACCGGCGCGCATGACGGCAACGTCGCCGGCATCCACGCCAACCTCAACGGCGGCGGTGTGGGCAGCTGCAACGTCTGCCACGGGACCTACACCGGCAAGTTCGGCACCTACAACGTCATCCGCACCGGCAAGACGACCAACTGCGTCGACTGCCACGTGAGCGGCGTCATCGGCACGCGCACCTACGCGAACGAGTCGACGACGACCGTGCTCGGTGCGCGCGTCAAGCCGCACTACGACCAGTACACGACGAGCCACACCGTCACCGCCTGGGAGCCGACGAGTGTCGTCCCGTACAACGGCGGCTTCGCGTGCACGCAGTGCCACGACACGAAGCTCTGGGAAGCCCACACGATACCGACGACGATCTCGCTCGAGGCGACGACCGCCCCGCGCAACAAGGTGTGCGTCGGTTGCCACATCGACAG
>JAUSAU010000110.1 GCA_030652345.1 Coriobacteriia bacterium | reverse complement strand
CGTCGTGACTGAGCGCCTCGAGGCCGACGAGCCGCACGATCTCGGCGAGCTCGCTCTCGCGCTGGAGGATCGCCATGCAGGCGTCGCGGCGGCCGCGGAACTCGGCGCTCACCTTCTCGTTCCAGAACGGCTCGACGCGGTCCAGGTAGAGCGAGTACGACGTGAGCCACTCGATGGCCGGGAAGTGGCGCTCGTAGGCGAGGCGGTCCTGCAGCGCCCAGAAGACCTTCACGACGCGAAGCGTGTTCTGGACGACCGGCTCGGAGAGGTCGCCGCCCGGGGGCGAGACCGACCCGACGACCGTGACGGAGCCCTCTTCGCCGCCGAGCGTCGCGACCTTGCCCGCCCGCTCGTAGAACGCGGCGAGCTTGGTGCCGAGGTAGGCAGGGAAGCCCTCCTCGCCGGGCATCTCCTCGAGGCGCCCGGAGATCTCGCGCATCGCCTCGGCCCAGCGCGACGTCGAGTCCGCCTGCAGCACGACGTCGTAGCCCATGTCGCGGAAGTACTCCGCGATCGTGATGCCGGTGTAGACGGACGCCTCACGCGCGGCGACCGGCATGTTCGAGGTGTTGGCGACGAGCACGGTACGCTTCATGAGCGGCTCGCCCGAGTACGGGTCGGTGAGCTCGGGGAACTCCATGAGCACGTCGGTCATCTCGTTGCCGCGCTCGCCGCATCCGATGAAGACGACGACCTGCGCGTTGGACCACTTGGCGACCTGGTGCTGGGTGACCGTCTTGCCGGCGCCGAACGGCCCCGGGATGCACGCCGTGCCGCCCTTGGTGAGCGGGAAGAACGTGTCGATGACGCGCGTGCCGGTCACGAGCGGCTCTGTCGGCGCGGTCTTCTTCGCGTACGGCCGCGGCATGCGGACCGGCCACGACTGCATGAGGCGCAGCTCGACGACCTCTCCCGCATCGGTCTTCACCGCGCCGATCACGTCCGTGACCGTGTACGTACCGGACTTCAGCGACTCGAGCGTGCCCGAGACGGTCGGCGGCACCATGACGCGGTGCTCGATGACGACGTTCTCCGGCACGGTGCCGAGGACGTGACCACCCTCGACCCGCTCTCCCGTCTTCGCCGTGGCGGTGAACTCCCACCGCTTGTCACGGTCGAGCGCGGGCGCCGAGATCCCGCGCGCGAGGAACGCGCCGGCCACCCGCTCGAGCTCGTCGAGCGGGCGCTGGACGCCGTCGTAGACGGCCTCGAGCAGCCCGGGGCCGAGCTCCACTGAGAGCGGCGCACCGGTGGCGGCGACGGGGTCGCCGGGGCCGAGGCCCTCGGTCTCCTCGTACACCTGGATGGACGCGCGGTTGCCGCGCATCTCGATGATCTCGCCCATCAGGCCCTGCGCGCCGACCTTCACCAGGTCGTACATCCGGGCCCGGGTCAGTCCCTCGGCCACGACGAGCGGCCCGGCGACCTTGACTATGACGCCCTGCTCCATCTACTCCTCATTTCCGAACGGCACCGAGGTGCCGAGTGCACGCACGATAGCGAGTTCGAGCTTCTCGCGCCCCACCCCGCCGGGGCTGCCGGCGCCGGGGATGACGGTCACAGCAGGCACGGGGCTGTCGGCGATCTCGGCCGCGAGGTCCGCGATCGACGCCCACACCGCCTCCGTGACGAAGACGACGCCGTACTCGCCGCCGGACAGTTCCGGCCACAGATCGCGAGCCGCGACCGGATCCTCGACGGAGAACGCCGTGAACCCGAGCGGCCGGAACCCGGCCACCGAGACGGGGTCGCCGACGATGGCGACGCGGCCGCTCACGAGACCGCCTCCCTCAGGCGTCCGGCGACCGTGTCGCGGGAGAGTCCCGCGAGCCGGCCGACGAGCAGCGACCGGACGGTGACGGCCTCGGCGCGGCGCGCGAGGACGTAGCCGAGCACCTGCTCCGGGCCGATCCCCATGAGCGAGGCCTCGCGAGCGAGCGCGGCGATGGCGCCGTCAGCGAGCACGTCGAGGCGCGAGACATCGAGCAGATCCGATACGGCGGGCGTGGGCAGCACGCGAGCGACCATGACGGCGGCAGCGAGTTCATCGGGTCTGCGCACGAGGTCCGCGAGCGAGGCCGCGTCCCACCGGCCGCCGGGAACGAGCATCGCGAGTGCGGCCTCAGGAGTACGCCGCGCAAGCGCACAGCGCAGCAGGACCTTGGCGTTGGCGACGTCCGCCTCGCGGGCCGCCAGCGTAGCGAGGAACGGCACCCGTGAGAGCCGTGCGAGACGCTGGAGCTCGGCGAACATCGCACGGTCCACCGCCGCGTCCAGCGCCTCCGGTACCGCTTCGCCGTCCGACAAGAGTTCGCGTGCGGTCTCGCCGAGTGGCCCGGGAAGCGCCGCGGGCTCGGCGAACACATCGAGGGGGACAGCGCCCAAAGCGACGGAAGGCAACTCCGGCTCGACGCCGACCATCCGCGCCTTCAGTACGGCCTTGAGGATCGCGAAGTCATACGGCGCCCGGAAGAAGGCCACGACGGGCTCGGGCAGCCCGGCGCTCTCCAGGAACTCCTGATGCAAGTCGAGCAGCGACTCGTCGATAGCGCGCTCGACGTCCGTCCCGGTCTGCGTGCCCTCGATGAAGCGGCCGAAGTGCGTCTCGGACAGCACGCGCTTCTGCTCGGCGAAGGTCGGTGCGTCGAGCAGGCGCTCGTAGGCCGCACGGCCCAGCAGACGGGTGCGCAGAACCATCACGCGCCCGACCGCGAACCCGTAGCGGATATCGTCGCCTCTCCGCGGCATCGCGCCCTACGCCCCTTCCGAGAACAACACGGAATCGACCAGGGCGAGGAGTTCCTCGCGACGGCCGTCGATCAGCGCGGACGGCGAGATCTCGACTCGCACGCGATCACCCGAGAGCACGACGCCGCGTTCGACACCCGCCGCCTCGGTACCGATCGTGAGCGCCGGCGCACCCGCGGCCTTGAGCGCTGCCGGAAGCGCCGCGGTCAGCCGCTCGGCGTCCGCGGAGCCCAGCAGCAGCGTCTCGTCCCCGGCCGCCGCATCGGCGACCCCGGCCGCCAGCAGCGCCGCGTAGGCGGCGTCGGGCAGCGCGATGAGCGCCTGCTCGGCGCGTTCGAGCGCCTCGCGGTCGGCAGCGAGCCGCGCGCCCAGCAACGCGTCGCGCGCAGCGAGCCTCGCTCCGGCCACGACCGTCGCCGCGTCCCGGGCCGCACGTGCCGCGTCCCTGACGAGCGAGCGCTCGGCTTCCGCCTCGGCACGAGCCACGGCCTCCGCGGTCAGCCGTGCGACCTCCGCCTCCGCCTCGGAGACGATGGCCGCTGCTTCCGCTTCCGCATCCGCGCGTATCCGTCCGACGATATCGTCGATCGCCACGATGCCCCCGCTACTTGATGTAGGCGCCCGAGAGCGCGGTCAGCATGAGGATCGTCACGATCAGCGAAAGGACAGCGTAGGTCTCGACGAGCGCGGGGAAGATGAGCGCCTTGCCCGAGTCCTCGCTGCGACGCGCGACGATACCCGCGGCCGATGCGCCCGCCTTGCCCTGGTAGATCGCCGAGACCAGACACAGCCACGCGACCGGCTGGCACGCCAGGAACACCTGGAAGCCCGCAGGCCCGGCCAGGTCGACCTTGCCGTTGAGGATCTGGAAGAAGATGAGCACGAGCACCGCCGCGATGAAGCCGTAGATGCCCTGCGTGCCCGGCATCGCCGCGATCGGAAGCAGCTTGCCGAACTTCTCGCCGTCCTCCGCCACGATGCCCGAGACCGTAGCGCTCGCGATCGCGATACCGATCGCCGAGCCGATGCCGCCCAGGATGGCGGCACTTCCGCCTCCGAGCAGCGCCCAATCGGTTCCCGACAGGCCCCACATGAGTTCTGTCACGATCCAGTTCCTCCTTCCTGCCCGGCAGCGCGTGGCTCGCCGAGCATCACCGACTTCGTCTTCAGGCGGAACGGGTCGAAGACTCGGCCCCCGCCCTCGTAGAACTTACTGAAGAACTCGACGAACTGCAGACGCGCGGGATGCACGAACGCGCCGAGCAGGTTGATCACCACGTTGAACACATGCCCCACCACGAACACGGTCGCCGCGAGCACTGCGACGATCACGGCGCCGACCATGCCGAACCCACCACCACCCCACAGCCCCTCGACCGGACCCCAGACGCGCCCGGCCAGCAGGTTGAACACCGAACCGACGAGCGCACCGGACAACCCGAGCGCAGCGAGGCGTGTGTACGAGAGGATGTCGCCGATGAACGCGCTCATGCCGTAGACACTGTACGCCCCTCCGAGCAGAGAGACGACGGAGCGCCGACCGGTCCGGGAGACCAGCGCCAGCATGCTCACGGCGAACACGACGCCCAGGCCCGTGGCGACCGACACGGTGGCCATGGCGACGACCGAGGCGGCCATGCCCGCAAGCCACGCCCAGCCCACGGCGCGGTCCCACAGCGGCGCCTCCGGGTCACCGAGCGAGGTCTCGAGCGAGCGGCCCTGCATGAGCATGGTGCCGACGATGCCGACGGACAGCGCCCAGCCGGCGGAACCCTTGACCACCACGGCGACGGCGATCATCGCGAAGAGGAAGAGCGTCGAGAGCTGCTCGAAGATGGCCGCACCCGCGTCACCGCCGCGCCACGCGGCGTAAGCCGCGACGAGCACGCCGAAGAAGACCTGGATGCACCCGAGGACGACCGTGCCGATGAGGAAGGTGGTGAGCTGGAGCATCGGGTCGAACACCTGCAGCGAGCGGAGGAGCGGGGGCAGGGAGTCGACCGGCAGCGCGAACCAGGAGCCGAACAGGACGCCGACGACCATGGCACCGAAGCCGCCGATGATCATGAGGTCCATGAACTTCTTCACGCCGGGAGCGACATCGACCTTCGTCTTGATGTAGTACGCGCCGCTCGCGAGCATCGCACCGTAGCCCACGTCGCTGATGCAGATCGAGAAGAAGAGCAGGAAGAACGGCGCCAGCAGAGGCGTCGGATCGAGTTCCCGGTAGTTCGGGCTGCCGTAGAGGTCGGTGAGGATCTCGAACGGGCGCAGCCATGCTGGATTGTCGAGCTGTACCGGTGGCGAATCCTCATCGGTCGGCTCGGAGAAGGCGATATCCAGATCTCCCGCCCAGGGAGCGAGTGCGGCGTTCAGATCGCCCCGGCGACTCTCTCGCACCCACCCGCGCACCACGAAGGCCCGCTCGGTCCGGCCGAACCGCTCGCGCACCTTCATCGAGGCGGCCCGCGTCTCGATTCGCTCGAGCAGCGCGACGGAGTCGGTGTAGTGGGCGGCGGCCAGTTCTGTCGCGAGCGCGCCCAGCTCGGCGATTTCCCCATCGATCGCGACGATCCGGTCGGATGCGCGCGACGACTCCTCCGCCGGGTAGTCCTGCAGTCCCGGGAAGGACGTCTCGACGAAGGTCGTGGTGGCGAGCATCGAGCGGACCGGCTCCAGCACGCTGTGATGCGCGAGCACGATCCAGGCGCTCCGCGGTCCGGCGCCTCCGTACTCGGCCACGCTCACGTCGGGAGAGATCTCGCGAAGCGCTGCCCGCACCCGCTCCGCCTCGCTCGTCCGCACGGTTCCCGCGAGCAGCGCGACGTGCTCGGTCCCGGACCACTGCGATATCTGCATCCTCACATCGCTCCATGGGGCGAGATCCGCGACCAGGGACGTGAGGCGGAGGCGTTCGCGCTCGAGCGAGGCGGTGCGGTCGGCGATCTCCGCGCAGCGCCGGTAGAGATGCAGGAGGGAGGCTCCGGGATCGAGCGAGTCGAACTCCGCGGCGCTCAGATGGATCTTCTCGCTGACGAACGCTGAGAACGGCTGGGTCGCCGTATGGTGACGGGCCAGGAAGTCGCACACGAACCGCGCGTCGGCGGCGTACTCCTCGAGACGGCGGTGGCGGTCGTCCGCGACGTCGATCTCCTCGGTGTCGAGACCCTCGGGTGCGGCATCGACCTCCAGGACACCCGCGCGCTGGAGTGCCTGCAGGACGTCATCGAGGACGGGCCGATAGCCGACGACCTCGACCCTGCTCATGCGCGCGACGGCCACCTTCAGACCCCCAGGGCGCCCAGCAGGCGCGCGACGGCGTCGTCCATCTTCGCTGCGGAGTTCGTGACAGCGGAGTCGCGCGTGGATCCGGCCTGCTGCGTCAGTTCTGCAGCCTCCGCGGCCGCGACGCCCATGACCTGGTCGCGCTCGGCAGCGGCTGCCGCAGCAGCGTTCGTCGCGATCCGCTCAACGGCGGTCCGGGCGGCCCCGGCGCCATCGGTCCGAGCACGCGACGCGCGCTCCCGGGCGTCGGCGACCGTCTGCCGCGCCTCTTCCTCGGCGGCGAGCACCCGTTCGAGCTTCTCCACTCCGACCCCCTGTATGGCCTTCATGTGCGGCAGAGAACGTCCCGGACCGGGACCCTTGGAAATCTACCACGAAGCGGGGGTGTCCGCGCTACATGGTTTCGCTACCCCCGCGTCCGCCCCTGCCCGGGCTTGTATACTCGGGTGCGCACATGCGCGTACCGACGCTCACGGACCGCGAGTCACGATGCCAATCACACCGCCGATACGGCGCACATCAGGTCGGATGCCGAGCCGACCGCACCCGTGGAGCGCTCACGTCACCGGTCACACGACGTGAGCGATACGCCGCGCCGTCATCGCCGAGGCAGAGGTCCCCGGCCGACCCTCGCGCCCCCGCGGGACACCGGCATCACGCTGGGTTCGGGCCCGCGCCGCAATCGCCGCCGCCCCGTCACCGACACGTGGCTGCTCCCCATGCTCGGCATCGTCGCCATCTTCCTGGTCTCCGGGTTCCTCCTGGCACGCGTCTCACCGGGCAAGCCGAGCGCCGGCGTACCCGCGGCGACCGCTGTCGCCTCGCCCGCGCCGCCAGCCGCCGACCCCTCCCCTCCCACGCCGTTCTTCGCATCGTTCCGGGGCGTCAGGCTGCGTCTTCCGGTCCAGGCGTCGGACGTCACGATCCTCGCCTTCCATCAGGCGTCCTACACGGACTCGCTCGCGATGACCTCGCTCCTGGCCCGGGCGAGTCTCGGCAAAACGGCGCGCGCCGCGAAGCTGCAGCGCGCGGCGCGGACGGCCGCGAAGGCCGCAAAGGCGGGCAAGGGCGCGACGGATACGGTCGTCGCAAGCTCCTCGGTCGCATCGAGCCGTACGGCCCCGCCGACCTCGGCGCCGACGCTGGTGACGGAAGCGGGTGTGTTCGGTGGCCCGGCGATCCAGCTGTGGCGCAGCGGCCGCCAGGGCAAGCCCGACACCGCGCTGGACTGCGGGGCGCGTCCGGGAACCGCCGTCTACTCACCCATCGACGGTACCGTGATGGAGATCCGGCAGTACAAGCTGTACGGCAAGTACCCCGACATCGAGATCCACATCAAACCCGACCTGTTCTCCGACGTCGACGCGGTCATCATCCACGTCACCGACCCGTCCGTCACCGAGGGCCAGCACGTGAACGCAGGTGTCGATAGGATCGCATCGGTCCGCGCGCTGGCGGGCAAGGTCTCCGGGCTGCAGCTCACCGACTACACCGCCGAGGGCGGAAACCACTGCCACCTGCAGTTCAACCGCATCAAGACCCCGGGCGCCATCTGGAACCTGGGAGAGGACCCGCCGGGGTCGGCGCGCCGCTAGTCGGAGCTACTCCGCGCGACGGAGGAAGCCCCGGAAGCGTCGGTCGAATTCGGCCCGCAGGAGTCTGACCTTGCGCTCGCACCCGACGCACGTCAGGCCGATGTCCATGCCGAGCCGCGTGACCTCCCACTCATTCGCACCGCACGCGTGCACCTTCTTGAGCCGCACGACGTCGCCCAGCCGCACGGGAGTGATGGGTACCGCCACGACATCCTCCTCGTGAAGCGCGCTTTACCGTCTCGTCGCACCATTGTATGGTCAGGCATCCGACCACGCACCCGGCACCGATGAGGGAGGACGTATGTCCCCGTTCCACCTGCGACGAGCCGACCGTGCCCTCACCGAGGCATCCGTCGTCGACTCCGTCCTGCGCCGCGGCCGCTACGCAGCGATCGCGATGGTCCACGAGGGCGAGCCGTACGTCGTGACGCTCTCCTACGGCCACGACGCCGACCGCGGCGCGCTGTACTTCCACGTCGCGCCGGAGGGCCGCAAGATCGCCGCCATGCGAGAGCACCCCGGCGTCTGCGCGACGGTGGTGATCGATGGCGGCTACGAAGAAGGCGCCTGCAAACACCACTACGAGTCGGTCGTGATCACGGGCACGATGGCACTCGTCGAGGACCCGGACGAGGCACGACACGGGATGCGCATCCTCCTCGGGCACCTCGAAGCGGATCCCGGACCGGTCTGGGAGCGCAACCGCCTGGATGGCGATGCGGTCTACGAGCGGATGCGCGTCGCCCGCCTCGACATCGATCAGATCACTGGCAAGGCCGGAAGCTAGACCGCGGAAAGGGGTCCGACGTGAAGACACGAGCCATCCTCTCGGTGCTCGGTGAGGATCGCGTGGGCATCGTCGCTGCGATATCGGCGTGCCTCGCCGAGAACAGCGTCAACATCGAGGACATCCGTCAGACCATCATCTCGGGCGTCTTCTCGATGACCATGCTGGTCACCGTCGACGAGGAGCGCTGCTCCTTCGAGGCCGTCCAGACCGCGCTCGCAGAGGTCGCCGGGCGACTGGAGAACCAGGTCACGCTCCAGCGCGAGGACGTCTTCCGCACGATGCACCGGATCTAGGAGGACGCATGCGTATCGACCCGGAGGAGATCGCCGAGACACTGGCGATGATCACACGCCAGCATCTCGATGTCCGCACGGTCACGCTCGGTCTCTCCCTGCGCGCCTGCGCCGCCGACGATATCGACACGATCGTCAGCCGCGTCTACGAGCGCGTCACCTCCGCCGCCGAGCGCCTGGTCCCTGTGGCGGATGCGATCCAGCGCGAATACGGCATCCCCATCGTGAACAAGCGGATCTCGGTCACTCCGATCGCCGAGCTGGTCGCGTCCTGCCCCGACCGGGACCTCACGCCGATCGCCGTCGCACTCGACCGCGCCGCCGCCGCCGTTGGTGTCGACTTCATCGGCGGCTTCTCCGCGCTCGTGCACAAAGGCATCGGCGAGGCTGACCGGCGACTCATCGCCTCGATCCCCGGGGCTCTCGCGACGACGGAACGCGTGTGCTCATCCGTGAACGTCGCGAGCACGCGGGCCGGCATCAACATGGACGCCATCGTCCTGATGTCCCGGGTCATCAAGGAGGCCGCCGCCTTGACCGCACAGCGCGACGCGCTCGCGTGCGCGAAGCTCGTGGTCTTCTGCAACATGGTCGAAGACAACCCGTTCATGGCGGGCGCGGTCCACGGGTCGGGTGAGCCCGACAAGGTCGTTCATGTCGGCATCTCGGGGCCGGGCGCCGTACGCGCCGTCGTCGAGGCCCTGCCGCGCGACGCGGATCTCACCGTGGTGGCCGAATCCATCAAGGCGACGGCGTTCAAGATCACCCGGATGGGCGAGCTCGTGGCCCGGGAAGCCGCGCACCGCCTGGGCGTCACGCCCGGCATCGTCGACCTGTCCCTGGCGCCGACACCCGCCGAAGGCGACAGCGTCGCCGCCATCCTGCAGGCGATCGGCGTGAAACGATGCGGCGGACCGGGAACGACGCTCGCCCTGGCGCTGCTCAACGACGCCGTCAAGAAGGGTGGCGCGATGGGCACCTCGAACGCCGGCGGGCTCTCGGGCGCGTTCATCCCGGTCTCCGAGGATGCTGACATGGTCCGCGCGGTCAAAGCCGGCGCCCTGACGCCCGAGAAGCTCGAGGCGATGACAGCGGTCTGCTCGGTGGGACTCGACATGATCGCGATCCCCGGCGAGACCCCCGCCGAGACCATCGCGGCGGTGATCGGCGACGTATGCGCGATCGGTGTCATCAATCACAAGACCACTGCTGCCCGCCTCATCCCCGTACCGGGCAAGACGGTCGGCGACCGTGTCGAGTTCGGCGGCCTGCTCGGGTCGGCTCCCGTCATGGCCGTCAACGAATGGGCCGGCAGCGGCCTCACGCAGCGCGGCGGCCGTGTTCCTTCTCCCCTCGGGTCGCTCAGGAACTGACATCCGAGAGCCCGACTCCATGCGAAATGGGCGGTACTCCATGCATCTGCCGCTTTGGCGATGTCGCAGTCTGTCCGCCCGACGCCCCCAACCGGCCACCTGACCGCCTACGAATGGGGCATGATTCCGCACCCATGCCGTCTATCCGGCATTCCGTCCGCTCATCCGCGAGTCTGACAATCATCGTGCCAACCATCACGTTATTCATCCGTGCAGCGATGAGCGGTGGATGCCGGGGCGCTGCGTCCCGATACAAGCAGTGGACGGATCGGGGCGTCGGAGAGGCCGCCCTCATCGACAAACCACAGGTTGGAATCGAAGGGACAGAAGCAATGAAGAGAATCGCACTGATCGTAGTCCTGGTCGCGGCCGTTATCTTCGGCATCGTCGCTTATGCGTCGGCCGGCACCAGCGACAGCAAGACCGTCACCGTCAACGCCACGGTGAACCCGATGCTCACCCTCACGGTCAGCACGGCCACGGTGGACTTCGGCGTCGTTGATCCCGAGATGACCTACACGAAGAACGTCACCGTCACCGTCAAGTCGAACAAGAAGTACGACATCAGCAAGACCATGGGCGTCAACGCCGCTTCGATCGGCCTGTCGACCAGCTTCGCGGACAAGATCGGCGAGGCCCGCGGCACGACCGCCTACCCGGACACCTACACGCTGTTCGTGCCCTTCACCGCCGGCGACGGCGCGCTGACCACCACCGTCCAGTACTCGGCGGTACAGCAGCCGTAGCACTCCCGCATGACGCCGGCCCTCGAGGGCCGGGACAAGAAAGGCCCGGGCCGCATGAGGTCCGGGCCTTTCTCTATGAGACCACCCGCGTCAGACCGACCTGAAGAACCCGTTCACTCTCACCATTCGTCCGTTTATCGCCGTACTTTGCCCTTTGTCGCTAACACAGTCCCGCTGGTCTGCCGAACCTATCTATGTAAGGTAGCGGCCGAGTCTCCAGGGGGTGGATACGATGAAGCGCAGGGTGCTCGCCTCGATGCTTGCCAGCGTGGCGCTCATCGGCGTGCTCGCCTCTCCCGCCGCAGCGTCACACGGGTCCGGCACGGGAGGCGTCTCAGTGAGCGCCACCGTCAACGCCAAGGTCGACTACACCGTGGTCGACAGGACCCACATCGAACTGCGTTCGAACGCCCCCTGGAGGCTCGACGTCGCAACCCCCGGCGGCACGGTGACCATGACCGGTCAGAAGAACGCCCGCGCCGTGCGGATCGATATCCCGGCCGACGCGACGAGCTTCGTCGTCGTGACGGAGCACTAGGGGTCCCCGAGGCTCCTCAGCCGGCGTCGTGGTGCTCAGCGCCGCGGCGCCGGCTACCGTGCTCGGGTCAGTCGCGGTCTGAAGGGGCGTCGTCCGCATCGGACTCCGCTTTTGAGCGCGAGGCGAGACGCCTGTCCGCCTCCCGAGCGGCGCGGCTCCTGCTGCGACCCGCCTCGCCCGCAGCGGCTCGGACCGCAGCGCGCCACGCCGCGTAGAGCGCCAGTACGCCCAGCACGACAGCGGCGAATATGGCCAGCCAGAGCGGAATGACGTAGACGGTGCGGTCCTTCACGATCGTGACCGGCTCGCCCACGCCTCCGCCACGGGGATACGTCACCGTGAGGCGCGCGGTGAAGGCACCCAGCGTCGCCTTCTCGAGCTTCATCGTTCCGGTCCGCTCGGTCATCGACGACGCGTAGACCGCGGTCTCGGTCATCACGCGGCTCGCGTCGAGTGTCGTGTCGTTCCCGTCCCGAAGGACGAGCTCGCCCGCGACCGACTCATCGATGTTGCCCGAGTTCCGGATGGCGAACTCGTAGGGCATGAGGTCGCCGATGACCCAGTTGCGCACCGAGAACGGCTCGACCTCGACCTTCTCGACGAGCGTGCCCTGTATCCGCATGCGTATACGGCTGCCGAGCCGGCCCATGATCTGGCTCTGCGCGCCCTGCGAGCCCTTGAGTTCGAACATCTCGAAGAAGAGAACGACGTTCTTGTCGCCGGGGGCGACACCCTCAGGCACCTGGAAGTTGAACTTGACCGGGACGCGCCCGCCCGGACCTATCTCGAGGAACGGGATGTTGCCGATGGACTGGGTCTTCTCCGGAACCTGGATCCTGAACCACAGCGCGGGACTCGTCATGAAGTCCGCATCGCCGACCTTGGGGACCGTGTAGGCCGTGCCCCCGGTGGCGTCGACTGACTGGTCCGCCATGTAGACCATGACCTTGAGCGGCTCAGACCCGTCGTTGACGACATAGAGATCGCCCTTGCCCGTGGCGCCCGGAGCAGCGCTGAACTCGAACTTGGGGGTGGAGATGCCGAGCGTCCGATCGGCGCGGGCAGTGGCGGGTACCGCCATGTGCGCCGCGGCGACGACGCAGAGCGCGAGTAGCATGAAGGGCGCGAGGCGCCGGATACCGCCTGCGGCGAGCATGCTAGATGCCGACAGACTCGCGGAAGATGCGGACCTCGCGACGCGCGACCGGGATGTGGGTCTCGTCCCGATCCGTGGCCACGACGACGTAGCCGCCGTCCATCCGCAGGATCTCCTTGATGCAGTTGAGGTTGATGATGTAGCTGCGGTGGATCCGATGGAAGTTCTCCCGAGCGAGCTTGGTCTCGAGCTCACCGAGCGTCATGTCGACGAGATACTGGTTCTCGTAGGTGTGCACGTAGGTCGACTTGTTCTTGGCCGACACGTAGACGATGTCGTCGATCGACAGCAGTACCGTGCGGCCGCCCTTGCGCACCGCAAGCTTGCGGAACTCGCCCTCGGCCGACGCGCTCTCGGTGGTCCGGATCCGGGTGTGCACGAGCGAGCGCACGCGCGCGGACAACTCGAGGATGTTGAACGGCTTCGTGACGTACTGCTGAACGCCCTGCTTGAACGCGAGGATCTTCGCGAGGTCCTGTGTCTTCGCAGTCAGCATGATGACCGGGATATCCGCGGTCTGCGGGTTGTTCCTGATCTCCATCAGCGCCATCCAGCCGTCGACCTTCGGCATCATGATGTCCAGGAGGATGACGTCGACAGCCTCGCGGGTCAGTACGTCCAGCGCCTCCGCACCGTCGCCGGCGCTGACGACGTGCATGCCATCGGTCTCCAGGCCGAGCTTGATCATCTCGACGATGGACGGATCATCATCGACGACCAGCACGTTGATGGTGGATTCCATAGAACCTGCCTCCCCGCGGCGACCTGCGGAACCGGCGCATCGGGTGCGCCGTTCGTCGAGTTTATACCGAAACGACGACGAACGGTATCACGACCGCTCAACTCTCCTGAGCGCCGCTCGGCAGGCTCTGGGTGATGATCGGGGGCGATCGTTGCCTAGATGAATGGTCACGACGGTTGGCCGAGAGTCAAGATGTCCACGCCCGGCGGCCTGGCTAGCCCCGGCCGGTCAGCCGCGCATCTATCGCGCGAGCCGCCTTCTTGCCCGCGCCCATGGCGAGGATGACGGTCGCCGCGCCGGTCACGATGTCCCCGCCTGCGAAGACGCGGCGCTTGCTCGTCTGACCGTCCTCGTTCGTGACGATGTAGCCGCGCCGATCCAGATCGAGCCCTCGCGCCGCCTTGGCCACGAGCGGGTTCGCCCGCGTCCCCACCGCCATGATCACGGTGTCGCACTCGATCTCGAAGTCCGCGTCGAGCACGCACACCGGCGCACGACGCCCGCTGGCGTCCGGCTCACCGAGCTCCATGCGCGTCGCGGAGATCCCGGTCACATAGCCATCGCGACCCAGGATCGCCGACGGCGAGCAGAGCATCTTGAACTCGATGCCCTCCTCCTTGGCGTGGTGGACCTCTTCGCGTCGGGCCGGCATCTCGTCCTCGGTGCGCCGGTAGACGAGGAAGACCTCCTCCGCCCCGAGCCGCAGTGCCGTGCGCGCTGAGTCCATCGCCACGTTGCCGCCGCCCACGACGGCGACCTTGCGACCGCGCCACACCGGCGTGTCCGCCTTCGGGAAGTCGTAGGCGCGCATCAGGTTCACCCGCGTGAGGAACTCATTGGCCGAGAAGACGCCGTTGAGGTTCTCCCCCGGGATGCCCATGAAGACCGGCAGGCCGGCCCCCACGCCCATGAACGCGGCGTCGAATCCCTCCTCACGGAGCAGTTCGTCGACCGTACACGTGGTGCCGACGACCACATCGGTGATGATCTCGACTCCCAGTTCCATCAGCGCCTCGATCTCGGCGGTGACGATCGCCTTGGGCAGCCGGAACTCCGGGATCCCGTAGACGAGCACGCCGCCTGGCTCGTGGAGCGATTCGTAGATGACCACCTCATGACCGAGCATCGCGAGCTCTCCCGCGCACGCGAGGCCGGCGGGCCCGGAGCCGACGACCGCGACCCGACTGCCGGTGGACTCGGCGACCTGCGGCCTGCAGCGCGTCTCCAGGTCGCACGCCAGGTCGAAGTCGCCGAGGTAGCGCTCGAGGCGGCCGATGGCCACCGGCTCCCCCTTGCGGGCCAGCACGCACGCGGCCTCGCACTGCTCCTCCTGCGGGCACACGCGCCCGCACACGGCCGGGAGTGCGTTGCGTTCCTTGAGCACGGAGACGCCGCGACGGTTGTCGCCGTCGATGATCGCCCCGATGAAGGACTTGATGTCGATGTTGACCGGGCAACCCTCGATGCACGTGGGATTCGCGCACTGGATGCACCGCATCGCCTCGGCATGCGCGTCGGCGTCCGAGTATCCGAGCGAGACCTCGTCGAAGGAGCGGGCGCGCTCGGCGGCGTCACGCTCGGGCATCGGGGTGCGGGGGCCGCGGACCGCACGATGGCGGGGCGTCGGCTCGATGGTGTCGTCTACAGGTGGCACGAGCATCCCTTCGATACCTCGGCATCGGCCTCACGCTCGACATCGGCGTAGATGCGCTGACGGCTCATGAGCTCCTCGAAGTCGACGAGATGTCCGTCGAAGTCGGGGCCGTCGACGCACCCGAACTTCGTCTCCCCGCCGACCGTGACGCGACAGGCGCCGCACATGCCGGTGCCGTCCACCATGATCGGGTTGAGCGAGACGACCGTCGGGACACCGAACTCCTTCGTGGTCGCCGCACAGTACTTCATCATCACGGCGGGCCCGATCGCCATCGCGTGGTCGACCTCTCCCGCGGCACACATCGCCTTGAGGGGGTGCGTCACGAGCCCCTTCTCGCCTGCGGAACCATCATCGGTCATGACGACGAGACGCTCGAGCGGCAACGCCCGGAACGCGTCCTCGAGGATGAGAAGGTCCGCATTGCGGGCACCAAGGACCACGGTGACCTTGTCGCCGGACGAGCACATCGCGCGCGCGACCGGGTACGCGACCGCCGCCCCGACGCCGCCGCCCACGACGACCACGCGCCCGAGGCCACCGACGTGCGACGGGACGCCGAGCGGGCCGACCACGTCGGCGATCAGGTCACCGCCCTGCAGGTGGGACAACTTGTGCGTCGTGGCTCCGACGCGCATGAAGATGAAGCGGATCCACCCCTCCTCGGCCGACCAATCGGAGAACGTGAAGGGCACGCGCTCGCCGCTGCGGTCGGCACGCAGGATGAAGAACTGTCCCGCCTTCGCCTTGCGCGCGACGGCGGGTGCGACCACGGTCATCTCGAACACGGAGTCTGAGAGCTGCTTGACGCTGAGTATCGGGAACATCGCTGTCCTCGTGTGACGGCCGCTCGCGGCCGGGCCGGTCGAAGGTCGCATCAGTATACTAGCCTCGTCGGACGACGGGGAATCGGGGGTGGATGGGTGCGCGCTGTCCTCACGGCCGTCGTCGCCGTATCGATCGCCCTCACGGCCACCGGATGCACGGGCGTCGCGGAGCCCTTCCGTTCGAGTCGACAGGTACTGGGCACGGCCGTCACCATCACCGCGTACGCCGACCCCGCCCGCGAGGCCGCCCCGAGGGCGTTCCGGGACATGGCGGCTCTCGAGAGCGCGCTCAGCCCGTACGACGCGTCCTCATCGGTCTCGACGTTCAACCGCGACCCGTACGTGGCCCGCGTCCTGCCGGCGGCGGCGACCACGATCCTCGAGGCCGTGAAGCGGCTCGGCGTGCAGCGCGAGTTCTCGCCCGCGCTCTTCCGCCTGACGGCCCTCTACGACTTCGGCGGGCGGGGGTCCGTACCGTCGACCATGGCGCTCGACGATGCGGTCCGCGCGGCTTCCGGATTCCGCGAGCGTCCCAGCGGCGCGGTGGTGTTCGTGCGTCCCGCCGGTCCGGCGGCGAGCGCATCCCCGGGGCTCGACTTCGGCGGCGCTGCCAAGGGCCTCGCACTCGATCGGGCCGCGAGTATCCTGGGTGCGGGGCCATGGCTCATCACCGCCGGCTCCAGCACGCTGGCGTACGGCAGCAAGCCGGACGGGGAGCCCTGGCGGGTCGGTATCGAAGACCCGCGCGAACCGGGGCGGGTCATCGCCACCGTCTCTGCGGACGGCACGCTGTCGGTGTCGACCTCGGGCGACTACCAGCAGTACTTCGAACGTGCGGGCATCCGCTACCACCATATCCTCGACCCGTCGACCGGTCGTCCCGCGAGCGGACTGCGGTCGCTGACGGTGTTCGGCCGCATGGCCGGGCTCGACGCCGACATCCTGTCCACAGCGCTCTTCGTCATGGGACGGGACCGCGCGCTCGAGTACGCTCGTGCGCACGCGATCGGCGTCTTCATCGTCGACGACCGTGGCAGGGTGACGTCCAACATCCCATCCGGCTCGGGCGAGCCGATCCTCGAGACGCAGCGCGCACCGACCCGATGACCGGCCGAAGACGCGAACAGGGCGGCCCGCCGAAGCGGTCCGCCCTGTTCGGGATCTACGTGAGGTGCTAGCCCTCGATGAAGCTCTTGACGAGGCCGTAGATGACCGGGACCTCGACCGTCTCGCCCTTGTTGGCCTTGAGGGCCATGACGATCTGATAGATGAAGACGATCACCCATCCGAGGCCGAACGTGAAGGAGCTGAGGATCCAGCCGATGATGCCGACTGCCGCGCCCTGGATGACGTGCGAGCGGACCCACTGATCACTCTTGTAGTCGTCCAGGAAGATCGCGATGATCCCCCACGGTGCGAAGATCCACCCGAGCAGCGCGATGAGCTTCGCGTTGCTGGACGGACCGCCCATCGGTGCCGGCGCCGGTGGCGGCGTCATATTCGAGCTGTCGCTCATAGCAGTCCCCTTCCGTTCCTCTGCAGTACCCCTTGACGTCCTCCTGCTTGAGAGCATCATACCGCTTGCTTGAGAGCATCATACCGCTCTGTGCTACCATTCTATCCGGTGTATACCGCACCACGCGGGAGTTGTGGTCCATCATCGTAGAAACCCGCCGGAGGTACGCGTCACCGATGTCACAGAGCAGACTGCTCAAATCCCTCGTCTCCATCGCCGTCGTGGCGTGCCTTGTCATGCCCGCGAGCGCGTTCGCCTATACGCGGACCGACGTCGACAAACACCGGGCCGCGGCCGAGGCCGCACGCAAGAAGGCCGCGGCTGAGGCCGTCAAGGCCGAGGCGCTCCTGGCTGAGACGCGCAAACTCGAGACGAAGATCGACGGCTTCGAATCCGAGATCGCCAAGCTCGGCTCAGAGATCGGCACGGCCGCCCAGCGGCGCGCCCGCCTCGAGAAGGAGATCTCACTCCTGCGCGCGAGCATCGCGGACAAGGAAGAGAAGATCACCGGCATCCAGAGGGAGTACGGCGACCGCGTCGCCGCGCTCTCGGCCCGCGCCGACGCCGTGTACCGGGCCGGTGACTGGGTCTACCTCGAGATGCTGCTCGGTTCACAGGACCTGAGCGACTTCATCCAACGCACCGAGTTCGTCACCCTCCTCATCCGCTCCGACGAGGAGATGGCCAACGGCCTCGAAGCCGACCGCAGCGCACTCGAGGCCGCCAACGAGGAGCTCAGTCGCACACTCGAGACCGTGGGCGCCAAGCGGGCCGAGATCAAGGCCGAGGAGACGAGCCTGCGGCATCTTCGCAGCTCCGAGGACAACAAGCGTGCCGAGCAGCAGTCCGTGCAGGACCTGAAGGCCCGGATGCTGGCGGAGACGAAGAAGAACGTCGCACGCTTGCGCGCGGCCGCGCAGGCGGAAGAGCAGGAGTCGCAGCGCATCGCCCAGCTCCTGAAGGGCGGCTCGTCACATGGCGGCGGCAAGTACGCCGGCTCCATGACCTGGCCGACGCCCGGCTACAACCGCGTGAGTTCGAGCTTCGGCTACCGCATCCACCCGATCCTCCACTACCGCAAGATGCACAACGGGATCGATATCTCGGCACCGTCGGGCGCCCGTATCGTGGCGACCGGGGACGGGAACGTCATCTTCGCGGGTGTGCGCGGCGGCTACGGCAACTGCACCATGATCGACCATGGTGACGGCGTCGTGACGGTCTACGCGCACCAGAAGCGCATCGCGGTCCGCACCGGCCAGTCCGTCAGCGCCGGCCAGACCATCGGATACGTCGGCTCCACGGGCCTCTCAACGGGGCCGCACCTGCACTTCGAGGTCCGGGTCAACGGAGACCCCGTCAACCCGATGAACTACCTCTAGCCGGCCCGACCCCGGTACAGCTCCGCCTACCCGTTGTACTCCCGCATCGCCGCGTCTATGCCCGACCCCACCACATCGACGAGGCACTGCACACCGGACGGGATCGACTCTTCGAAACGGGCGAGCTTCTCGCCGCGCAGCGGCTCGAGGACGTAGTCGGCAGGATCCATACGGCCGGGCGGACGGCCGATCCCCACCCGCACCCGCAGGTAGGCATCGCCGAACGCCTCGTGCAGCGAACGCAATCCGTTGTGGCCGCCATGGCCGCCGCCCCGCTTGGCTCGCACGACACCCTCCGGCAGGTCGAGGTCGTCGTGTACGACGATGACCTCGTCAGCCGGCACGCCGTACGCGTCGGCGAGGCGCTTGACCGACTTGCCGGAGACGTTCATGAACGCCTGCGGCTTCGCCAGGATGAGCTCGTCCTCGCCCATGCGCACGCGCGCGGTCTTCGCCCCGGCCTCGTCCTTCCAGTAGGACGCCCCGAGCGTGCCGGCGAGCAGGTCGACCACGAGGAACCCTGCATTGTGGCGGGTGTGTTCGTATTCCGGCCCCGGATTGCCGAGGCCGATCACAAGTCGTGTCATCGAGCCGAGCTACTCCCCGTCAGAGGAAGCGCCGATGACCTCGGGCTCGACGGCCTCAGCGGCACTTTCCTCGTCGATCTCCTTCGCCGGCGGAACGACCGCGGCGACGATCTCCTCAGCGGAGTCCAGGATGGTGACGCCCTTGGGGACGGCCAGGTCCGAGACGTGGACGGCGTCGCCGATCTCGAGCGCGGAGACATCGATCTCGATGTACTCCGGCATATCGCCCGGCAGGCACTCGATCTGGATGCTCTGGACGTTGTGGGTCATGACGCCGCCGTTCTTCACTCCGGGGGACTCTCCGGCGAAGTGCAGCTGGACCGAGGTCGTGATCGTCTGGCTCATGTTGACGGCCCACAGGTCGACGTGGCGGATGTAGCCCTTCGTCGGGTCGTGCTGGATGGCCTTGACGATGACGTTGACCGGCTTGTTCTCGTCGACGATGAGCTTGATGATCTTGGAGCCGAGGCCGTCACCGTGGCTGGCGAGCAGCTCGAACGCGTGGCGGTCCAGCGACACGGCGGTCGCGTCGTGCTTCGTGCCGTACACGACCGCGGCGAGGCGGTCGGCGTCGAGTCTGCGATTGGCCTTGCCGACGATCTCGCGGGTTGTTGCGGTCATCTCTATGGTCTCGGTCATCGTGACACTCCCTCTCGAATGACTGGCTACGGTGCGTCAGAGCTGGAATTCGGGATCGAACAGTTCCGATACCGACTCGTCGTCATACACGTTCTGGATGGCGTGGGCGAACAGTGGCGCAACGGACAGAACGCGGATCTTGCCCGTCAGCCGCTCCGGCGGTACGGGCAGCGTGTTCATGACGACGACCTCGATGATGGGCGCCGCATCGATGCGCTCGAACGCCGGCGGTGAGAAGATGCCGTGGGTCGCGGCCACGTACACCGCCTTGGCGCCCTTCTGTATCAGCGCCTTCGCACCCTCGGAGATCGAACCCGCGGTGTCGATCATGTCGTCCGCCACGATGCAGGTCTTGCCGTCCACCTCACCGATGACGTGCGTGATCTCGGCGACGTTGTGCTCCGGACGGCCCTTGTGCATGATCGCGAGGCTCGCTCCGAGCATGTCTGCGAGCTTCTTGCACGCCTTCGCGCGCCCGACGTCCGGAGAGACTACCACGACATCGTCGAGTCCGAGCGATTCGAAGTAGTCGGCGAGTATCGGCAGAGCCGTCAGATGGTTGACCGGGACGTTGAAGAACCCCTGGATCTGCCCCTGATGGAGGTCCATGGAGATGACCCGGTCGACCCCGGCGACCGTCATCAGATCGGCCACCAGCTTGGCGGTGATCGGCTCGCGCGCGGCGGACTTCTTATCCTGACGCGCATAGCCGTAGTGGGTGATGACCGCCGTGATGGAGCGGGCCGACGCGCGCTTCGCGGCGTCGACCATGATCAGCAGTTCCATGAGCGAGTCGTTCACGGGCGCCGAGACGGACTGGACGAGGAAGACGTCAGCGCCCCGGACGCTCTCCAGATAGCGCACGTAGATCTCGCCGTTGGCGAACCGGCGGATCTTCACGTTGCCGAGTTCGATGCCCAGGTGCTCCGCGATGCCCTCCGCGAGCCCCGGGTTCGCCGTGCCCGTGAAGACCATCATGCTCTTGCTCATCTCTGTCATACGGCCGCCTCGCGCTCCTCTACTCGCTGCCGTCGTCGCGGGCCTTCCGACGTCGGTCGGCCCACCCTTCCACCGTACGCTGGTCGGTCCGCTCGATCCCCAGCGACCCCGCCGGGACGTCCTTCGCGATCGCACTGCCTGCGCCGGTGATGGCGTTGGCGCCGATCTCGACCGGTGCGACCAGCATCGTGTCAGAACCGATGAACGCGCCGTCACCGATGATGGTGGAATGCTTGCTTACGCCGTCGTAGTTGCATGTGATCGAACCGGCCCCCACGTTGACCCCCCGACCGATCGTCGCGTCACCCATATATGAGAGGTGGGGCACCTTGGAACCTTCCCCGATCGTCGTGTTCTTCACCTCGACGAACGAGCCGACCTTCGCACCGGCTTCGAGCACGGTGCCGGGGCGGATGAACGCGTTGGGACCGACGGTGGCGTCCGTGCCGATCCGGCCGCCGCGCACGAGCGACTGCTCGACCACCGCGCCCGCACCGACCTCGCCGTCGTAGATGCGCGTGCCCGGGCCCAGGAGCACCCCGTCACCGATGGTCGTCGAGCCGAAGAGGAAGGTCATGGGCTCGATGACGACATCCCGTCCGAGCGAGACCGTGGGCGCGATCCAGACGAGTGACGGATCGGTCATCGTCACACCGGCGAGCATGTGTCCCTCGTTGACCCGGTCACGCAGCACGTCGCCGGCGCGTGCCAGCTGGACGCGGTTGTTCACGCCCATCGCCTCGTCCGGATCGGCTGTCGTGACCGCCGCGACCTCCAGGCCCTCTGCGCGGAACACGGCGATCATGTCGGTGAGGTAGAACTCGCCCTGGGCGTTGTCCGCCTGGAGGCGGTGGAGATGCGTGAAGAGCACCTGCGCATCGAAGCAGTAGGTGCCGGTGTTGACCTCGGTGATCGCCGCCTGCGCCGCGGACGCGTCCTTCTGCTCGACGATGCCGGCGACCTCGCCCGTATCGGTGCGCACGATGCGTCCGTAACCGGTCGGGTCGTCCATATGCGTCGTCAGGACGCAGGCGGCCGCGCCGGAGGCCTGGCGGGCCTCGACGAGCGCTCTCAGGGTCTCGGGGCGCATCAGGGGCGTATCGCCCGAGAGCACGAGCAGGGAGCCGACATGGCCCTTCAGCGCGTCCTCAGCGCACATGACTGCGTGGCCCGTGCCCAGCTGACGGTCCTGCCGCGCGAAGGACTCTCCGGGGAGCAGGGCCTCGACGGCATCGGCGCGATGACCCGTCACCGTGACGACGGGGTCGCACCCGGCCAGACGGGCGGCGGCGAGCACGTGGCTCACCATCGGGATGCCGAGAACGCAGTGTGCGACCTTGGGCAGGTCGGACCTCATGCGCGTGCCCTCGCCGGCCGCGAGGATGAGGGCGGCGACACTCATCGGTTGGCGCTCCTCGGATGCGATCGGTCTCTGCGGGTCCCGGGGGATGACGTGGCTGGGGCGGCAGGATTCGAACCTGCGGATGGGGGCTCCAAAGGCCCCTGCCTTACCGCTTGGCGACGCCCCACCGGTACCTGCGGAGTGTACCAGAACGAGGTCGCGCCTCTGAGAGGCACGACCTCCGGGATCCGCCACGGACCCGCTACTCGAAGACCGGCTCCGGACCGGCACCGTCGACCGCGGCGGCCGACGAGAAGAACTCCACCCCGCCGTCGAGCTGGAACTGGTCCAGGACAGCCTCTTGGATGCGCTGACGCGCATCGGAGTTGATCGGATGGCAGATGTCGCGGAACTCGCCATTCGGCAGCTTGCGCGAAGGCATGGCCACGAAGAGGCCCTTGTCCCCATTGACGACGCGAAGGTCGTGGACGACGAACTGGTCGTCGATCACGACACTCGCGATCGCGCAGACCTTGTTCATCGCGACCGCGCGCAGCGTCACCTTGGTGATGTCCATCACTGTCTCGCTCCCCCCACGCTTTGCGACAGTATTCCCGATGCGGCTGTGAACTGTATTCGCCCCCCGGCCACAGTTCCCTGCTCAAAGCACCCGACACTTAAGCCGAGCGTACCACTTCAGTCACGCTCCGAGAGCACGCGTTCGACCAGCGTCAGGTCGGACGGCTTGTCCACATCGATCGCGATCGACGCATCCTTGGTGAGGACCGCGGCGCCTGACCCGCCGAGGAGGTCCCGGATCTTGTCGGAGAGGTCCTCCGGCTGCAGGCGGCCCAGGACGAACTTCGCGACGAAGCCCAGACCGGCGGTCTTCACGACCGCGACCGGGTTCTTGCGATCGTTGAAGAGGCGCTGGCCGAGATCGCGAGCGCGCGGCACGAGGAGCGGGTTGACGATCATCGCGTTGCCGCCCGTGTGCCAGCCGGTCTTGAGCCGGAAGTAGGTGCGGTCCGAACCCGGGAACTGCGCCTCGAGGTCATCCCGACGCACCAGCGGGTAGATGAAGTCGGCGCCGTTCTCCAGGCTGGCGGTCACGAACTCGTCGACCCCGGCGCCCGTCAGCAGCGGGATGTCGCCGGTCGCGACGAGCACCCGGCGATCGGCGCGGAACGACCCGATGCCGCAGATCACGTTGTCCATGAAGTCACGGTCGGAGACGACGAGTTTGTCGACGCGGTCCACCCACGAGCCGAGGTTCTCGGCGGTGGGCATCACCACCGCGATCTCGTTGACGAGGCGCGCGTCCAGGAACGCCTCGACGACCCATTCGACGAGCGGCTTCCCGTTGACCGGGAGCAGGCCCTTGAAGCGGCAACTCGGGTCGATGACCTCTCCGTCCCCGCCGGCGAGTATGACGACGTCGACCTTGGTCTGAGTCACGCCTGCTCCCCTCTCGTCTGCGCCAACGTGCCGGCGGCGCGAGCCCGGGTCGCCGTCGACCACCAGCCTCGCTCGGCGGCCGCCGTCGCCGCCGCGAGCGCCGCCGCCTCGTCCTCGAACACACCGAACACCGACGACCCGCTTCCCGCCATCGCCGAGCCGAGGCAGCCCTCTGCCGCCGCGACGGACACGAGGGCCTCGCGTATCTCCGGGACCAATCCTGTCGAGGCCTCTGTCATGTTGTTGAACAACGCCTGCCCGAGCGCCGCGGGCGTGCGGGCTATTCGCAGCGCATCGCCCATGAACCGTACCCCGGGAGCCGCCGGACGCAGCATCCGGTCGAACGCGGCGTACGCCGCGCCGGTCGGCACGGGGACTCCCGGATTGACCACGACGAAGTGCGCATCGGGAACCGGCAGCGAGCGAAGGTACTCGTCACCCCGACCGGCGTAGAGCGCGCAGCCGCCCCGAAGCAGGAAGGGCACGTCCGCGCCCAGCGACGCGGCCACCCGCGTGAGCACGGGTGCGTCCGGTGCGAGATCCCAGAGTGCCGCGAGCGCCGCGATGACTGCCGCAGCGTCCGCGCTGCCACCGCCGAGGCCGGCGCCCGACGGGATCCGCTTCTCGATCGCGATGGCCACGAGCGGGTCCCGTCCCACCGCTTCTCCGAGTGCGCGTGCCGCCCGATATGCGAGGTTCTCCTCTGCAGGAACGCCGACATCCGGCGTACAGACCACGCTGAGAGCCGGTGCAGCGCTGACCACGACGGTGTCGTGCAGCTCGAGCGAGACGAGCACGGTGTCGACGTCGTGATACCCGTCAGGGCGACGGCCGCCGACAGCGAGGTAGAGGTTCAGCTTCGCGGGTGCGTCGATCATCAGTGACAAGGTCGTACCTCCATACACGTCGGGCGCGGCCGCCGTGTCGCGGCGCCGCGCCCGTCATATTCGATACCGTGCTGCTACTAGTTGAGCCAGGGAAAGACGTTCTCCCCGCTGTCGGGATGGGTCAGCTCGACGGTACCCGTCAGCACGTCAACATAGGAGTACGACACGCGCGCCGTGCGCTCGCGCTTCTCCTCGACCTTCACGACGAACAGGCTGGGATGCGTCTCTTCGAGAACACCCTCGCGCTCGACGATCTTCGAGCGGCCCATGTTGGCGCGAAGCTTCATGCGCGTGCCCATCAGTGACTGCAGGTCGCTCCGGATGCGGCCCACCACTTCGATCTGGTTCATCGGCTCCATGCAACGCCTCCTCAAACTTGATGGATTATACAGGCGGGAGGCCTCTTATACAATCGCCGACGCATATGTATGCGGTTTGGCGCGTGGTCGCGAATACGATCAGACAGGCCTTCTATCGACGCTCACAAGCCCCGTGCGGCCGTTTCCCTCGCGAGCTCGAGGTACTCGTCGACCGAGAGCGTCTCGGCGCGGCGGCGGCCGTCGATGCCCGTCGCGGACAGCGCTTCGTCGAACAGCGCCCCCGACCATCCCGTCGAGGCCAGGACCGAGTTGCGCAGCGTCTTGCGGCGCTGCGCGAAGGCGGCGTCGGCGAGGCGCGCTGCGGCGACCAGAAGATGCGCGGGCTCGGGCCGCTCGATGCGCTCCAGGCGAAGGACGGCCGAGTCGACGCGCGGAGGCGGCATGAAGCAGGTCCGGGCCACAGCGAAACGCCCGGCGGGCTGCGAGAGCAGGCGGAGCTTCACCGAGTAGGAGCCGTAGTCCTTGCGGCCCGGTTCGGCCGCCATGCGATCCGCGACCTCCCGCTGCACCATGACCGTGGCGGACGTCATCGACGGGAACTCCTCGAAGAAGCGCAGGACCACGGTCGCGGCGACGCCGTACGGCAGGTTGGCGACGAGCGCCGACGGCGGACCGAGGGGGGTGTCGAGTTCGCCGAGCGAGACGCTGACGGCGTCGGCACGGACCACCGTGAGGTTGCCGCACCGGTCGCTGACGTCCTCGAGCGCGGGCAGCAGGTCCGCATCGCGCTCGACCGCCACGACGTGGCCGGCCGCCGAGCACAGTGCGGCCGTCAGCGTGCCGATACCGGGGCCGACCTCGAGCACGGGGGAGCCGTGCGGGATCCGGGCGAGCTCCAGGATCTTCGCGACGATGTTGTCGTCGATCAGGAAATGCTGACCCAGCGACTTCTTCAGGTGCAACCCGTGCGACTCGAGCGCGGCACGGGTCGCCGCGGGCGACGCGAGCGGGGAGAACGGCACGCGACTACCGGCCGAGGACGGTGACGCGGATCGTGCGCTTGCCGTTCCGCGCTCCCCAGCTGAACGCGGCGCGGCGGGCCTGGGAGATCTGGGGGTTGCCGCCCGAGAAGGGAGCGCTCGTATCGGCGCCCCAGAAGCACACGTCGATCTTCTTGCCCTTGATCGCTCCCCCGGTGTCACAGGCGATCGCGTATCCGTAGCCCTCGACGAACACCTTGCTGCCGAGCGGGATGACGTGCGGATCGACGGCGATGATCCCCCAGCCTGCAGGGATGTGAGCCCGGCGCATCTTGCCCGCGATCCAACCGAACCCGACCGAGGGTTTGTTGTGACCGACGCAGCTCGAATCCCACGGGGTGTACGCGGTGGTACGCACCTGGATGGAGGCGCCGGCGATCACAGGAGTCGGAGCGGGAGTGCGGACACGGGCGACCTTGCGCGGGGCGAGGACCTGCCTGAAGGGGCTCTTGGTGCCGACGGCGACGACCTCGTTGACCTGCGGCGTCACCTCGCGTGTCAACTTGAGGCTGCGCTGACCTTCGACCCCGCCGGTGACGAGCACCTGCCAGACGCGCACCGCGGAGCCGTCCGAGCCCTGCGAGACGACCTTGCGGGCACCCGCCGGAAGCGCGGGGTCACCTTGGACGATGGTCGAATACGGGAGCTCGACCCGCTCCTCGACGATGCGGAAGAAGACGTCGGTGGCTGTGATGACCATCCCGGCCTGCAGTCGGGCGTCGGCGGCCGGCGTCGTGTGGATGCCGCCCGTCGGATCGAGACCGGCCATGATCAGCGCATCGGCGACACTGCGCCCCAGTACGCGAAGGGAGACGGACTCGGTCCCGAGTTTGAGGGTCACGGGGACGGCATGACGGACGACCACGACCATGTCGTCGGATACCGTCGCCGACTGCGCCGGGCTGACGAGATCGCCCTGACCCACCTCGACCCCCGCTTCAGAGAGCAGGGACGCGACGTTGTCGCTCTGTGTCGTCACGGTCTTCGACTCTCCGTCGATGACGAGCGTGACGCGTGTATCGGCCCAAACGAATCCAGTGAGGCTCGCGAGTGTCATGAGTGCTGCGACGAAGGCTGCGATGAGGTACTGGGTCTTCAGGAAACGTGCCGGGCCCGCCGGCAGTCTCAAACTGATATCCCCCGATGATCGGTTACAGGACGGTTACGGAACGGCCTCGAATTATAGTCGTAGCGCTGTGGTCCGACAAACCCGCAGGTCGCCACGAATAGACTCCGCGACGGCCCGGATGGACCCGTCAGGAGCCCGATCCGGTGCGCCTGCTCGCCTCCGCGACCAGTTCCGCCCCGACCTCGCCGGCACGCCGGAGCACGTCGGGAAGACGGCCGATGTCGGAGGGCGAATCCGCTTCCGCGGTCACCTCGGAGACGAGATCGGTCTCGAGGACGGCGAACACGCTGCGGGTGACGGTCGTCGCGCATCCGGTGCCGAACGGGTCTCCGCCGCCGCCGACGATGAGCAGCGCGCCCGGACGGCGTGGCCGGCGGGGCTCCTCCAGGACGTAGCGGCGGGCCCAATACGGCTGACAGCGGTCGTACAGCGCCTTGAGGACAGCGGGGACCGTTGCGAAGTAGACGGGCGTCGCGACCACGATCGCGTCGGCCGTGTCGAGGCGCGGATAGACCTCGCGCATGCCGTCATGGACGACACACTCACCCGTCGAGGAACACGCGTTGCAGCCCCGACACGGCGCGATGCCCTCCTCGACCACGATGAGCTCATCGGTGTCGGCTCCCGCCTCCCGAGCCCCGGCGAGGCACGCATCGAGCAGCCGCTCGCTGTTGCCGTGCCGCCGCGGACTGCCGGCGATGCCGAGGACCCGCACGGGCCGTCCGGAGGTGCTCACGCCGCGCCGCCACGCGCGAGCAACGCACGCGCGTTCTCGTACGTGCGTGAGGCGATCTCGACCGGATTGACACCCCTGATAGCGGCGACGGCGGCGGCGGTCAGCGTCACGAACGCCGGCTCGTTCGTGCGGCCGCGATACGGCGCCGGAGCGAGGAACGGGCAGTCGGTCTCGAGCAGCATGCGATCGAGCGGAACGACCGCCACGGCCTCACGCACGACATCGGCCTTCGGGAAGGAGACCACTCCGCCGAAGGCGATATGGCAGCCGAGCTCGAGGAACAACTCGGCGGTCTTGGGGCCCTCCGTGAAGCAGTGGATGATGCATCCCGCCTCAGGGACACCGAGTTCGGCCAGGACACGCAGACCTTCCTCGTGGGCCTCGCGCAGGTGGACGCAGACCGGGAGTCCGAGTTCGTGGGCGATCGCGAGATGCGCGCGGAACATCGCGCGCTGGTCCTCGCGGGGTGAGTGGTCGTAGTGGAAGTCGAGACCCACCTCGCCGATCGCGCAGACCCGCGGGTCGAGGGCCAGGCTGCGCAGCTCGGCTTCGACGATGGCGTCGTGGTGCTTCGCGTTGTGCGGGTGGACACCGACGATGATGCGCGTCTCCGGGATGGAGAGGTGCTCGTTACCCCACTCGCGGAGCCGCTCTCGCGCCTCACGTTCCCAGGCGGCCAGTCCATCGAACGTGCCGAGCGGCTCCTCCGTCACATCCGCGACCGTCGCGATGAACGCCACGCCGGCCGCTCCGGCGCGCTCGAGCGCGCCGGCGGGGTCGTCGAGCATGTCGAGGTGGGCGTGGGTGTCGGCGACCGCCGTACCCAGTTCGGGCAGGTCGACAGGCGGCGTGGCGGCACGCGCGGCGGGCTCCGTCGAACGATCGTCACGACTCATATCGGTCACTCCTCGTAGATGCGGGGGAAGAGCGCGTCACCCTTGGTGACGCGCGAGCCGGCCGGCAGACCGCCCCACGCGGCGGCGGCGGACATGTCAGTGACTGCGAACGGGTCGCCGATACCGAGGCGGCTCCAGACCTCCTTCGAGGTACGGGGCATGACCGGTGCGATGAAGAGCGCGGCGATGCGGACCGACTCGAGCGCGTTGTAGAGAACCGCTTCGAGCCGGGGGCGCGTCTCGTCGGTCTTGGCCAGATTCCACGGCGCGGAGTCCTCGATGTAGCGGTTGGCCCGCTTCACGAGCTCCCAGGCCGCCTCGAGCGCACCCGAGTAGTCGAGGGCAGCCATCCTCGCCTCGAACACGTCGGGAAGGGCGGCGGCGATGGCGAGCAGCTCCGCGTCCGCCTCGTCGGTGGAGGCGGGTGGCTGCGGGACGATCCCGTCGCAGTACTTCTCGGTCATGTTGAGGAGGCGGCTGACGAGGTTTCCCCAGTCGTTGGCCAGGTCGCCGTTGTAGCGCTGGACCATGCCCTCCATCGAGATCGACCCGTCGTGACCGAACTGGACGTCGCGGAGGAAGTAGTAGCGATACGCGTCGACGCCGAAGCGCTCCACGAGCGAGGCGGGGGTGACCGCATTGCCCGTGGACTTGCTCATCTTCTCGCCCTTGGTGAGCAGGAAGCCGTGCGCGAAGACCGCCTCGGGCAGTTCCAGCCCCGCGGCCATCAGCATCGCAGGCCAGATCGCGCAGTGGAAACGGATGATGTCCTTGCCCACGAAGTGGTACTGCGCCGGCCACCGGCGAGCGAACTCCTCGGCCCGGTCCGGATCGCCGTAGCCGACCGCGGTGATGTAGTTGATGAGCGCGTCGAACCACACGTACATGACGTGGTCCTCATCGAAGGGCAGCGGGATGCCCCAGGTGAACGTCGTACGGCTGACGGAGAGATCCTTGAGCCCGCCCGAGACGAACGACACGACCTCGTTGCGGCGCGTCTCCGGCTGGATGAACGCCGGGTTCGCCTCGTAGTGGGCGAGCAGGCGCTCCTGGTAGGCGGAGAGACGGAAGAACCAGTTGTCCTCGCGGATGAAGCGGACGTCGCGTCCGCACATCGGGCACACGTTCCCCTCGCCCAACTGATCCTCCGTATAGAAGGTCTCGTCAGGCAGGCAGTACCAGCCCTCGTAGTGGCCCTGATACAGGTCGCCGTTCTCCTTGAGAACCTCGAGCAGCTTCCGGGCGCCCCGCTTGTGACGCTCCTCCGTCGTGCGGATGAAGTCGTCGTTGGTGACGTCGAGCATCTCCCACGCCTCGAGGAACTTCGGAGCGATCGTGTCCACCCAGTCCTGCGGCGACATGCCGTTCTCCTCGGCGGCCTGAGCGACCTTCTGCCCGTGCTCGTCGAGACCCGTCAGGAACATGACATCGAAGCCCGTCATCCGCCGATAGCGCGCCAGCGCATCGGCGGCTATCGTCGTGTACGCGGTCCCTAGGTGCGGGACCGAGTTCACGTAGTAGATCGGTGTGGTCAGATAGAACGACGGTCGGTTCATTGAGTTACAACACTTTCCTGTTGGGAAACGTAGGAAACGTAGGCGCGGTGGGAGCAGCGGCTCCCGCTATTCTAGCAACGCACAGCGTTCGGGACGGAGGGCGGCACCATGAGCGACACCGGCATCGTTCGGCGAGTCGACGACCTGGGTCGTATCGTCATACCCATGGAGCTGCGTCGCACACTCGGCATCAACGTGAAGGACCCGCTCTCGATCTCGGTCGAGGGAGAGCGGATCATCCTTCGCAAGCACCAGGACTCGTGTGTGATCTGCGGCAGCACCGACGAGATCGTGCGTGTCCGGGAGCGCGCAGTCTGCGCCGACTGCGTCGGTGCCGTCAAGCGGCTCTGACACCCCGAACCGCCGATCGAGATGAGAAGGCCCCGCGAACCCGCGGGGCCTTCCTCGTGCTGCACGGCAGTCCGGGTGTCATGAAGAGAGTGACGCCTCGTAGACGGCGTTTCGGGGGAGCCCGGTCTCGTCGGCCACGGATCGGACCGCGTCCTTGCGACTCATGCCGCCGGCGATGGCGGAATCCACCCTCTGTTTGAGCTCGGTCGGGTCGCTCGCGCGGGCTCGTTCGGCGGCGCCGATGCGCGCAGGCGGGCCGACGAGCACCACGACCTCGCCCTTGAGCTCCCTGCCCTCCACGGCGGTCGACAGCGCGGCGACGTCGTCGCGCAGGACCTCCTCGTGCATCTTGGTGAGCTCACGCGCCATCGCGGCGCGCCGTCCGGGCAGCGTCTCGGCGATGGAGGCCAGCGTCGCCGCGGTACGACGGGGGGACTCGTAGAAGACGAGCGTCGCGTCGAGGAGCGCGACCGCCTCGAGAGCGCGGCGCCGATCGCCGGCCTTTCGCGGCAGGAAGCCCCCGAAGTAGAACGCGTGCGTCGGGAGCCCGCTCGCGACGAGGGCCGTGATGATGGCGCTCGCGCCGGGCAAGACGTCGACGGGTACGCCGGCATCCAGGCACGCATCGACGAGCTTCGAGCCGGGGTCGCTCACTCCGGGCGTGCCTGCGTCGCTCACGAGGGCGACCGACTCGCCCGCCAGCATGCGCTCCACCAGCTCGGGCGTACGCCGCTCGAGGTTCTTGGCGTGATACGGCTCGAGCGGCGTGTGGATGTCGAAGCGCGCGAAGAGTTTGCGCGTCACGCGCGTGTCCTCAGCGGCGACGGTATCGGCCGAGCGTAACGCCTCGAGGACGCGAAGGGTCACGTCCCCGAGGTGGCCGATCGGAGTCGCACAGACGATCAGCCGGCCGTCAGGCATCGGCGGGCGGCTCCCCGGGAAGGTCGTGCGCGGCAGCCCACGGGTCGGATGCTGTCGGGCCGGCAGGTGGTGCGGGCGGCGCGTCGGCCGGAAGGTCCTCGGGCGGGGCGAGCCACGGCGCGTACGCTGCGCCGAGCGGCTGGTCCGCACTCGAGGGCGGCCGCGGTGCCGCAGGCGGAGGCGGCGGGAACGCATCCGCCACCGGAGGAGGCGGGAACGCACCCGGGGCCGGCGGCGGATAGCCGGTGCCGTACGGTGACGGTCCGCCCGGTGCCGCCATGCCCGGCGCGGGCTCCATGCCCGTCATCCGACGGAAGAAGATCGTCCACGCGGCATTCACGAACGCGCCGTACGCCGAGCTCGGGATGATCGATATCAGCACGCCCATCATGATGAAGAAGGCACCGATGCCGACCTGACCCGCGATGATCGCGACGATGCCGGGGACCATGATGATCCCGAGGACGATCGCGATGGCGATGCCGTAGACGATGCCGACGCCGAACAGGTAGAGGTACATCATGAAGGCGCCCCGCTTGGCCCGCACGTCAGCCCACGCCTGCTTGAGTGAGTCCATCGCTGTCATGTCCCGCAGCACCGCGTACTGCACGCCGAGGCTGCCCACCAGAGCGATGAGGACGCTGAGAACGAACAGCACGACGAGCAGGATCACGTAGAAGAAGCATCCGCCGCCTATCAGGGAGAAGAGCGCTGCCGGCGATGCATCACTCTGGAACGCCCCGGTCGCAGCAGTACCGCCCAAGAGTACGAGGACCATCACGAGGAAGATCATCACGACGAGGAAGATCGGAAGCCCTGCCAGGAAGTAGAGCCAGAAGACGCGGCCCCACTTCGCGAAACCGACGCGCCACCCATCGGACGCGGTGACGGGTCGGCGCTCCTCGATCTCGTTGACCATGTGGATGATGCCGCCTCGCGCGGCGATGGACAGGATCCACATCGCGAACCCGATGATCATGAGCACGACCGCCACGACGATGATCAGCACGAGGTAGCGCTCGAAGAACTGCTGCATCTGCGCCGTCTGCTGCGACCCGCTGCCCGTGTTCGAGAAGTTGTTGCCGCCGCCGGTGTTGAGGTTGCCGGCCCCGCCGCCGGCGCCGGCGAAGAAGCCGAAGAGCCACAGGATCTTGTAGTTCCAGGTCACGTACCACGCGCGCTTGATGATGCCCGTGTAGTCCATCCGTGATCCCCCTCGCCTCGGCGATCCGCCCTACTCGACGGTCACAAGCTCGTAGTCCTGCGAACCCAGACCCATGTCCTGTGCGTATCGTATCGCGGCTGTCCCGTCGATGCCCGTGATGGTCGTGAACTTGTCGGTGCCCGGAGCCATACCGTCGCCGCGCGATCCGGGCAGACCGGCCGCCGCCGTGACCAGATCGTATGCGGCACGATCGATCGCGACGATGTCGGTCGACGCGAGAACGCCGATATCGCCGACGATCGGGGCGTCGGAGAAGCTCCAGCAGTCGCAGTCGGGCGAGACGGCGGTGACGAACGAGAGATAGACGACCTTGCCCTCCTTGCCGGCCACAGCGCCCTTCACGTGCTCGACGATCTTCTCCTGGATGGCCTCGGGTGTCGTCTTCCACTGCGTTGCGATCGCGGCATACGGGCAGGCCGCGACGCACTCGCCACATCCGTAGCAGACCTCGTAGTCGACGGCGGCCACCTTGTCGGGACCGATCACGATGGCGTTCACGGGGCACCACTTGACGCAGCGCGCGCAGGCGGTGCACTTCTCCGCGGTCACCTCGGGCCGGAAGTCGGCGTGCATGCGCTGCTTCGCGGAGCGGCAACCGAGGCCCATGCCGACGTTCTTGAGCGCGCCGCCGAAGCCGGTGGCTTCGTGGCCCTTCACGTGGGTGACGACGACCATCGCGTCGGCGTGCACGGCCGCTGAGCCGATGCGGACCGACTCGAAGTGCTTGCCGTCCACGCGGACGTCGCACGCCTCACGGCCGTCCATACCGTCGGCGATCACGATCGGCGCCTCCACCGTGGCGTACGAGAAGCCGTTCTGGATCGCGCACTGCAGATGGTCGACCGCGTTGCCGCGGGCGCCGCGGTAGAGCGTGTTCGCATCGGTGAGGAAGGGCTTGCCGCCGAGCTTCTTGATGCGGGCGACGACCTCGCGGATGTAGATCGGCTGCACGAAGCCGGTGTTGCCCTTCTCGCCGAAATGCATCTTGACCGCGACGAGGTCGTCCTTCGCGATCGCGTCGGCGAGGCCCGCCTTGTCCAGGAGAGCGCCCGCCCGGGCGACGAGCGACGTCTTCTTCGGTGACCTGACGGGTGCGAAATAGACCGTTGCGCTCATCGGTGCATCCCTTCACGCGAATCGTGTTCATCGAACGCGAGTGCGGCGGCGCCGACGAGCCCCGCGTCGTTGCCGAGTTCGGCGGGAAGGACCCGCACGTCACGACGGCCCGCGAGTGCCTCGCTCTGGATCCGGGCGGACGCGCGCTCGATCACGAGCGGCGAGCTCTCCCCGATACCCCCACCGACGATGATGGCCTGCGGGTTGAGCAGGTTGACGAGCCCCACCATCGCCTCGCCCAGCACATCGCCGACGCGGTTCATGATCTCGATCGCGGCCTCGTCACCGGAGCGCGCAGCCTGGATCACGACCTCCGCGGTGATCTTCTCCGGCACGTCGTTGGCCAGGCGCCGGATACCGGATCCCCGGAAGGTCTTCACGGCCGCGAGCGCGTCACGGATGATTGCGGGCCGCGCGGCATACGCTTCGAGGTGGCCGCGGCCTCCGCACGGGCACAGCTCGCCATCCAACTGCACGACCATGTGCCCGATCTCGCCGCCGAAGCCGCGGAATCCGCGGTAGGGCCGGCCGTCGACGAAGACACCGCCGCCGACGCCGGTGCCGAGCGTCACCATCACGAAGTCCTTGAGGCCCTTCGCCGCGCCGAACCGCCATTCGGCTATCGCCGCGGTGTGCCCGTCGTTGTCGATCGTCACCGGGAACTTGGCCCGCGACGTCACGAGTCCGCGCATGTCCACGCCACCGAGCGGCAGGTTGGTGCAGAACTCGACGGTCTGCTTGGTGAAGTCGATCTGGGCGGGAAGGCCGATGCCGATGCCCGCGATCTCCGACGGATGCACGTTCTGCGTCACCTCGGCGATCGCGTCCACGACCGCATCGACGATCGCGAAGGGTCCGGACGCCTTCGGCGTGAGCACCTTGGTCTCCCGGACGATGCGCCCTTTGCGCTCGACGAGGCCGGCGGCGATACGGGTCCCGCCGACATCGAGACCGATGGCATAGGCAGTTCGCATTGAGGTCCCTCCCGGATGGAGCGAAGCGGCCCAGCGGGCCCGTGCTCAAGATGATACCGCTCGCGGACGAGTCACCCGCGCGCCGGCTAGTAGTCCCAGATCATGCCCCGGCTCTTGATGAGTCCCATGTCCCGCATCTTCTCCAGCATGTCCGTCTCGGAGACGCCGAAGAGTCGCGCGAGGTACCGGTAGTCGTTGAACCACTTGCGCGCCTGTTCGTGCACGAGATAGGCGGGCATGATGAACTCCTCGGACATCAGATCGGCCAGGCGGTGATCAGGCTGGTCGTTGCGAGGATACGGAGTCGACGGATCGTCAATGCGCACCAGGATGTGCGACAGGAGGTGGCCGAGCGCCGCCCGACGCCCTTCGGGCGAACTCGCCTCGTTGAGCATGATCACGGGCATGCCCTCGTCCATGACGATCGCGCCGGTGAACCACGCGGGGAAGCTGACCCTGATCACGGGCACGCCGATGCGGGCGGCGACATCGTCCAGGGATATCGGCGGCTCACCGATATCGGCCTGTTTCAGATGGTCGTTCACCAGTTGGCGATAGTACGAATCGGTCCGGAGCGGCATCCGTGCCCCTGTCTCGCGATCCGGGGGCGGTCTTTTCTTGACTGTCACCTATATCGGCCAGTCTCACACATCCGTGATACGGATAAAGAAGTAGAGGTACGAGTGGCGCCTCTCGATAGTGTGCCGTGCGACACACCCGCCGACTCGCGAGTTGCCGATGCTGATAGCGAACGGACGGGACTGACGCGGAGGGTGCTGGATGGGTGATCGGGCTCAGGTGAGTGCCGAAGAGGTCGTGCGCGCCCTGGGCATGGCCGCCGCTGCTATGCGCCTGTACCCGCCGACATCCGAACTGCCCGCTCAGGCCCTCCAGCGAGCGGCGGAGATGTGCGCAGCGATCACCGCTCAGGGCACGCCGATCCGGTTCATGGTCGAGCCGAAGGCGTTCAAGATCGGCGACCAGCTCATCGGAGAGACGATGGCGCAGGTCTCCGGGTTCGCAGAGATCCTCTACGCGCATCAGGTCGGGCAGCTCATCGTGGCGCCGGGACTGTCCGACCATGAGATCAAGGCGTTCCTGCGATGCACGGCGTCGGATGCCTCCGCCGTGCGCGAGGAGGGCGGCCTGAGGACCGTCCTCGGCTCCGCGGGCGTCACCCACATCGCGGTCATCGAACTGACCTTGCGCGCCTCGACCGAGGAGGGACTCGCGGGCATCGACCTGACATCCGCGCCTCTCGACGTCATCGGCCCGGCGATCGTGCGGGCGGCTGCCGACTGGGCACGAAGCGCGGCGAATGGCACCGGGGCAGACCAGGTCGCCGATGCCATCGGCAGCCTGGAGACGGCCGCCCGGGAGCTCGCCGCGTCACGGATCGCCGAAGCGCTCTCGCGACTCGACGAGCAGACCCGCTCCGCGGTGGTCGCCGCCGCCATGCGGCAGGACACGAGCGGCACCCCCATGAAGGGCATGCTCGACGTCGTCGCCGGTATGAAACCTGCGACACTTGCGCGCCTGCTCACGCTCGCCGCGAACCGCACCGGCGGGGACGCGATCTCCGTCCTCGGCAAGCTTGAGCTGCCGCCTGAGGCGATGGAGGCCGTCATGCTGCTCCTCCGCCCCAACCCCCGCTCGGAGAGCGACAGCGGGGTACCGCCGCACATCGACCCGGACAAGGTCGCGGCCGATGCCACCGAGGAGGACGAGGAGGACGAACCGCGCCTCCGGGCGCAGGTCGCTGCGGCCTCGCCGAGCCTGGCGGCGGCACGCGCACTCGGGACGGCGCTCGCCCTCGCACGACGGATGACGAACGCGGGCACGGTGGAGGCGGTCGGGGACGCGCTCGGACCCGCGTTCGCCGCCGGCGCGTTCGGCCCGGTGACCGCGGCAGCGCGGATGCTCACGGAGGCCGCCGCCGACCCCTCACTCGAGACGTCGGTTCGCAAAGCGCGCCTCGCACTCGGAGACGCGGACGTGCTCGCACACGCGTGCGCGCGGGTGCGGGACGCGGCCGTGGCGGCCTCCGCCGGCCCCGCGTTCGCCGCGGCGGGAGCTGCGGGGGCCGAAGCGCTGCTTGCCGCCTGGGCGGCTGCGCACGGTGCGAGCCGGCAGGCGCTCGAGGACGTGTTGCGCGCGGATGCGGATCAGGTGCTGGTGGTCGCGGGCAGACGCGTGCGGACGGGCGACCCGAACGAGGCCCGCGAAGTGGTCGGGCTCCTCGGCCGCCTCGGCGACCGGCGCAGCGCACCCGTGCTCGCTCAGGCGCTGGACAGCGCGTCGTCGGAGGTCCGGTCCGCAGCGATCGAGACGCTCGCGAAGCTCGGGAACGACGATGCATGGGCCGTCGTCTCGGGCGCGCTGCATCACCCGGACGAACCGACGGCCCGACGGGCGCTCTACGAGGTCAGGATGGCGCGGAACGAGCGAGCCGTGCAGGACCTCGTGGCGACGCTCACGAGTCCGCTTCCCGCTCGGAGTTGGGAGTTCAAGCGGGAAGTCGTAGACTGCCTGAAGGAGCTCCACGCATCCGAGGCCGTGCCGGCGCTCAAGCGTGAAGCGGGCCACATCTTCGCCTTCACGGCGAAGCGGCGCATGCTGCGACAAGCCGCGCGCGACGCGCTCGTCGCGATCAGAGCGGCAGTGCCGGATACGGATGACACGACCGGGAGGATGCCACGGTGACCGATACCGACAAAGGACAGGACCGGCTCGAGTCCCCCGAGGAGATGGCAGCGGCCACTTCGTCGGCCTCGCGCTCCCCGTTCTCAAGCCGCAAGCGGCTGGATCGCGCTCGCGAACTCGTGAGGGCGATCGCCGTCGCGTCGACCAACGCGTCGCTCTACCCCGCCGCGCACCCCGCACTCGTGCAGTCGGTGGACGACCTCGTGACCGCCGTGTGCGCCGTCATGGACCTCGGGTTCGATGAGCTCACCATCAACGTCTTCAAGCGCACCCTCTTCGTCGAGGACCACGTGCTTCCGGAGGAGAGCGCCACCTACTCCAAGCTGATCGACGACCTGCTCAACCGCGGGATCTCGGCCGTCACGATCAGCGACGATTTCTCGCGGACGGACAGCGAGGCGCTCACGGCATTGCTGGTGGCCGACGGTGTCACTGACATCGAGACCGCGCAGGACTTCCTGGACGGGCACGGCGGCCGGGCGATCACGGTGGCGGAGACGACGACGCTCGAGGATGAGAGCACGAGCGAGCGAGCGCGCGAGAACAAGGCGCGGGCGCGGCGTTCGTACGACGGCGGCCTCGTGACGATGCGGGACGTCGAGACTCGCGTGAAGCTCGGCAAGGTCTTCGACGTGGAACCGCTCCAGGCGATGGTCAACGGCCTGCTGGAACAGCTCTTCACCGACCCGGCGGCCGTCCTGGGCCTGACCGCGATCAAGAGCCACGACGACTACACGCTCAACCACGCGATCAACGTCTGCATCCTGTCGATCTCGCTTGGAGCCACGCTCGGGCTGGATGAGGAGTCGCTCAAATCACTCGGCCTCTCCGCGCTGCTCTACGACCTCGGCAAGGTACGCATCCCGGAGGACATCCTGAACAAGGAAGGCCCCCTCACCGCGGACGAATGGCAGATCATCAAGAGTCACGCGGCAGAGGGCGCGGACCTGCTCAAGCGCATCCAGCTCGTCGACCAGATGCCGATGATCGTGGCGTACGAGCACCACCAGCGCCACGACCTCCAGGGCTACCCGGACACCATCGGCGGCCAGGAGCAGCACCTCTTCTCCAAGGTGGTCGCGCTCTGCGACGCGTACGACGCGATGACGACATCGCGCCCGTTCCGCCGCGAGATCCGTCCCGACAAGTCGCTCGCGGTCCTGATGCAGGGTCGCGGCAAGGCGTACGACCCGTCGATCACGAAGGCGTTCGTGGCGATGCTCGGCATCTATCCGATGGGCGCGGTCGTCCGACTGAGCGACGCGTCGGTCGCGGTCGTCTTCCGGGTCAACCGCGACGACCTTCTGCGCCCGCGCGTGAAGGTGCTCGTCGACCCGGACGGACGCTGGATGGAGGACACGCCCGTCGTCGACCTGCGCGTCTCGGACGGGTCTGCCACGGCACTCGAGATCTCCGAGGCGATGCCCGCGTCCGATGCAGGCATCGACGATGTGTGGGAATACCTCTAGTCGACCGCCCTGAGGGGGTTCGGTACGCGGAAGGCCGCCTCGGCGTCGAGGCGGCCTTCCTGTTTGGGTGCGCATGTCTCGGTGTTAGCTGATGTAGCCCGAGTGGATCGACACGTAGACGAACGGGATCCCGACCAGGCAGAACATCGCGATCGGCATCGACAAGACCGCGACCCAGGAGATCTTCTCGCCGCGCCACCCCATCGTCAGCCTCAGGTGCAGGTACGCCGCGTAGATGATCCACACCACGAGACTCCAGGTCTCGATCGGATCCCATCCCCAGTAGCGGCCCCACGCCTCGTTCGCCCAGATCGCACCGGACGCGATCATGATCCCCCAGAACAGGAAGCCGGCGTAGACGAATCGCGACGACAGGTGGTCGACACGCTCCTGAGACGGCAAGCGCTGCAGGCGACGCGCCCACGGCCCGTCAGCCGACCGGCTCCTGATGATGTAGGCGGCAGCGAGACCGAAGGACGTGACGAACGTGGCGAACGAGAGTTTCGCGAACGTGACGTGGATGACGAGCCACCAGCTCGCGAGCGTCGGCGAGACGTCCAGCCCGCTCTTCGGGGCCAGCATCGCCGCCGCGATCAGCAGCAGAGCGACCGGCATGATGGCGATACCCGCCACGCTGAACTGCGGCCGCCGCAGCGCGAGCGCGACGAAGAGGAAGACGCTGAAGAAGGCGAGTGCGGACGTGACCTCGAAGTAGCCGAGGTACGGCCCGTGCCCGAGTCGGACCCACCGCACGATGATCGACGCCAACTGCGGGAGCAGGCCGAGCCCGGAGGCCCACACCGCGCCCTGGACGAGCTTCTCGTGCTCGAACGTGACGCCGAAGACGAACAGCGCGGTGCCCACGACATAGAGCGAGAGGGCGGCCCACATCAGCACGATCTCGGTGGTCATGGTCTCTCGATTCTCAGGAGTACCGGGGGCGCGCGCGTCGGATGCGCGCTCGGATTGTAGCAAGTCCCCTGCCGCGGCATCCCGACGCCGACGGCACCGCCCGCTGGCGTATCATCCGAACCGGAGTCGAATTCGTCACCGAAGGGGCGGTGGAGCGATGTCGGGCTACCGGGGGCACTCGATCATCAGGATAGCGGTGCTTGTCGCGCTGGCACTGGCCCTCAGCGGGTGCGCGGGGGGCGGGGACGCGGCGGGACCGGGTGCGAAGAGCGGCGGCACGGCCGTGCCCGATACCGCGAAAGCCGTCGAGAAGGCCATCGTGGCCGCCGACGGGGGCGCGCTGGACGTGGACCTCGACGACACACGGGCCCGCGTGATCTTCCCGCAGGACGCTCTCGGCAAGAACCTCACGATCGTCGCCACGCCGCTGAGTGAGGCGCCCGGCATCGACGCCGAGGTGCTGGTGAAAGGCTTCCTGCTGGAGGAGAAGGGCACGGGAGCCGGCCCGAAGCTCGCCTACCCGGCGTGGGTCTCGATCGCAGTCCCGAAGAAACTCGGCGACGACGTAGCGCTGGTGCGCTACCGCGAGGACGGCGGCTATGACGTGCTGCCGACGAAGGTCGCCGGCGGACCGGACGGGACGGTCCTCACCGCCCTCGTCACGCACTTCTCTCCCGTGGGCGCGGCGAAGGTCGGGAAGTCCGCAGCCGACAAGGCCAAGGAGGAGTTCGCGCAGTTCAACTGGGTCATCTTCGTGCGCGGCTCCGACTCCCTGCAGACGGGACCGATCAAGCAGACGATCTACCTCACGCTGCGCGCCGTGAACACGAGCGGCGACATCGACGGGAACTACACGGGCACGGCGCAGGTGCTGTCGAAGAACAACGCCAACATGGGAGGCGGCTCGTTGAGCGCCCCGTTCAGCGGGTCGTCTAAGGATGTGAGGATCACGATCATCATCGGCGAGATCGCACCCCTCACCCGACCGAAGCCGGATACACCGGAGGGCGTTCCCCTGGCGCCGCTCACTCCGGAACCGGACTGGAGCGGCTCCGGCACCATCAAGTTGACGGCGACGAAGGTCGCGGGCACCGGGACGCTGAGCGCGGGAGGCCGGTCGTACTCGAAAGGTGTCTCGAACACCTCGTCGGTACCGGTGAACATCCTCATGTGGGGCCCACAGGTGACCCTCGAGGCGGAACTGCCGGTCGGCAAGGTGTCCTTCTCGGGCTACGTCCGCGGGGAGGGCAAGAAGTAGCGGGGCTCGTGTCCCGCGAAGCCGTGGTCTGAGCCGAACGGCATGCGGCCGCCGGGCACGCCCGTTCGATCGACTCCTTACCGCACCCTGTCGGGGATGCGCAGGGTGAAGACCGATCCGCAGCCTTCGCGGGCAGCCAGCGCGATCGTTGCGCCGATCGAGTCCGCGAGCCGGCGCGACACCGCGAGCCCGAGGCCGGTGCCGTCGCTCTTGCCCCCTTCGGCGGGCGGGACCTGATAGAAGTCGTCGAAGACGCGGTCTGCGTCTGCGTCGGGGACCCCGCAACCGGAGTCCTCCACGGTGACAGTGACAGCATCGCCGTCCTGCGCGACCGTGGCGCCGACGAACCCGTGGTCGGTGAACTTCACGGCGTTGCCGAGCAGGTTGAGCAGGATCTGGTCGACCCGGAAGCCGTCGGTGACGATCGGGTGCATCGTCTCCGGTGCAGACCACCGCATCTCGAGGCCCTTCTCCTCAGCCATCGGACGCACTGTCTCGAACATGCCGCGTGCGACGGCTCCTATCTCTACCGCCTTGAACACGGGACGGTTCTCCCCCGACTCGACCTTCGCGAGGTCCAGGACGCCGTTGATCAGCGCGAGCAGGTGACGACCGGAGTTGTTGATCATCGCGACCTGGATGCGCTGCTCGGCCTCGAGCCTCCCGGACAGTCCTTGGAGCAGGACGCCCGAGAACCCGATGATCGAGTTGAGCGGCGTGCGCAACTCGTGGCTCATGGAGGCGAGGAAGTCGCTCTTGGCCCGGGTGGCCTCCTCGAGTTGGAGGTTGGTCTCAGTGAGGCTGCTGTTGACGGAGGCCAACTCCTCGTTCGTCGCCCGGAGTATCTCGTTCGAGGCATGCAACTCCTCCGTACGCTCCTGCACGCGCTCCTCCAGATCCGCGTTCAGACGCAGGATCTCCTCCTCGGCGCGCTTCTGCTCGGTGAGGTCATGAATGACCGTAAGGACATGAGGTTGGCCTCCGATATCGATGACTTCGCCGAACGCGGACGCCGGGAACACATCACCGGAGGACCGGCGGAAGGACGTCTCGAATTCCAGCACCCTGTGTCGATCGAGCAATTCCGCGAGGAAGCGGTCCCGATCGCGCGAATCCGCCCACACGCCGAGCTCGACCGTGGTGGCCCCGAGCACGACATCGCTCGAGAGGCCTGTCATGCCGTACATGGCGTGATTCGCCTCGATGACGCGACCGTCCGGCACCGACGTGAGTACGACCGCGTAGGGCACGTTCCGAAACGCGACCGCGTACTTCTCCTCGCTGCGCCGGAGCGCTTCCTCAGCGGCCATCCGCTCACGGATGTCTTTTTGCAGCTCCTCGAACAGCCTCCCGTTCACGAGCAGGACAAGGCCGAAGGTGAGGCCGACGAGCAGGAGCTGGTAGGACATCATCACGGCCGTGTCGAGCAAGCCTGATCGGAACAGGTCGCTGATGTGCGGCTCGAAGAACTGGGTGCTGATGCGGATGACGCTCATGACGCTGTACCCGAGGAAGACCGCGCCGATCAGGCGTGTGGCGCGACGTATATCCTGCTCGACCCGCACGAACATCAACCACGCGCACTCCGCCGTGATGAACAGCAGGGCCGCCGCGACGTTGATGTTGCGCACGAAGAGGCTTGGCTCGATGAGCGCGAAGTAGGACTGGACGCAGATGAACACTCCCAGCATCACGTAGTCCTGCGCGTGAGGGCCCCGCTTGTCCAGATAGACCTCGAGGCCTGCGAAGAGCAGCACCGTCCCGCCGATGGTCATCGCGTTCGACAGGACCATCGATACCGCGTCGGGAATCGCGCCCCGTAGAGCGATGAGCACGAGTCCGACAAACGTCAGGGCGATGCCGGTGAGCCACATCCCGACGCCTGCGGACCGTTTGCGATTCTGCACCCACAGCAGCGCCATCACGATCACGCACAGCGCGTACGCGAGGATGTCGCCGATGAGCACAGTGCGCATATCGAGAACGACGCCCACCCGAGGCCTCCCCCGCCGCACGATGACTCCCACGCATCTGTGTATGCCCGCACGGAAGGGGAAGCGACGGCACCCGCGTCGAACGGCCGGGTCGCGCCTGCACGACGAAGGGCCGCCCCACAGGGGCGGCCCTTCGGATGGCGCATACCTCGGACTACTTGACGCCGAGCAGCTCCACGTCGAAGACGAGCGTGGCGCCCGGCGGGATCGCACCGTTGCCGGCGCCCTGCTCCCCGTATCCCATCGCCGGCGGGATGGTCAGCTTGCGCTTGCCGCCGACCTTCATGCCGGCCACGCCCTCATCCCAGCCGGAGATGACCTGACCCTGACCGAGAGCGAACTCGAACGGCTGCCCGCGATCAACGGAGGAGTCGAACTTCGTGCCGTCGGTCAGCCAGCCGGTGTAGTGGACCGAGACGGTCTTGCCTTTCACGGCCTCGGCGCCGGTGCCGACCTTGAGGTCCTCGATCTTGAGCTCGGTGACGTCGGCGGTGACGGGAGGAGCCGCAGGCTCCTGCGCCGCGGGCTGCTCGGCGGGTGCCTCCGCCGGAGTGGACGCAGGCGCAGGACTCGAGCATCCGGCCATACCACCGAGCGCGAGGAGGACGAGCGCTGCGATCAGATACCGGGATGAGTGCTTCGACACGTGGACCTCCTGAAGATGGGTGAGAGCAGAGAAGAACACGACCACGCACACACTAGCGCAACCGCGGCCGAGAGACCCTCGAGCGCTAGATCCCCCTCGCCGTCGAGCCGCTCGAGCTGTCAGCGAGGGATCGATCCGGGACGCGGAGCGTGAACACCGAACCACGACCCGGCTCGCTGGCGACTTCGATGATCGCCCCGATGGACTCGGCGAGGCGCAGGCACACGGCCCAATCCGAGCCCGGTTCCCTCACTCTTCGCGCTGCTGTGTGGAAGGACCTGATAGAAGTCCTCGAACACGCGGTCGAGATCCTCGGCGCCGATACCGCAGCCGGAGTCCTCGACCGTGACGGTCACGCCATGGTCGTCCTGCTCGACGCGGGCCGAGACGTACCCGGCCTCGGTGAACTTGACCGCGTTGCCGAGCAGGTTGAGCACGATCTGGTCGACCCGAAGCGCGTCGGTGAGGATCGGGATCGACCCCGCGGGGATCTCCCGGCGCATCTCGAGTCCCTTGGCCTCGGCCATCGGACGTATCGTCTCGAACATCTCGAGGACGAGCGCGCCGACGTCGGCATTACTGAACACCGGCCTGTGTTGTGATGACTCGACCTTGGCGAGATCGAGCACCTCGTTGATGAGGGCCAGCAGGTGCCGTCCCGAATTGTTGATCATCGCGACCTGCCTGCGCTGCTCGTCGCCGAGCGAACCGGACAGCCCCTGGAGCAGGACGCCCGAGAATCCGATGATCGAGTTGAGGGGTGTCCTGAGCTCGTGGCTCATCGCCGCCAGGAAGTCCGTCTTGGCGCGGTTCGCCTCCTCGACCTTGACGTTCATCTCGTTGAGCTGCGCGTTGGCCCCTGCGAGCTCCTCGTTGATGGCCGAAAGCTCCTCGTTCGACGCGCTCAGTTCCTCGTTGGAGGCGTTGAGCTCTTCAGTGCGCTCCTGCACGCGCTGCTCGAGCTCCGCGTTCAAGCGCAGTACCTCGTCCTCCGCGTGCTTGCGCTCGGTGATGTCCAGCGCGGTGCTGATGACGGTCCGACGGCCATCGGCGACTGCGCCGAGCAGAGACGAACGGAAGTACCAGACCCGCTCCCGGCCGTCCTTTGTGCGGATGACGTACTCCCCTTCGTCCTTCGGTTCTCCGAGCCCGTAGAGCCGCTCGATATCCTCGCGGACCGACGCCGCCCCGGCTCCATATGCCAGACGCGTCCACTCGGCTGTCGTCGGGATGTCGGCGAGCGCGTAGCCTGTGATGCGCTCCCACTCCCGATTGATCTGGACGACGGTGCCGTCCTCAGCGTGGATCATCATCGGTATCGGAGCTTGCGCGACCGCGCGGCTCAGGCGCTCTTCGCTGTCCCGGAGTGCATCCTCCGCCGCCTTACGCTCGGAGATGTCCCGGGCGAGGCCGGTCGCGCCGACGACCGCGCCACTCTCATCGACGATCGGATTGAAGTAGCTCTCGTAGTAGGCGAGCTGGACATCGCCGTAGACCCGGACGTTCGAATGGGACTCACCCGCGAGTGCCCGGTCGTAGTTCTCCTTGGCCGCGATCCGATCGTCGTCCGAGGTGATGCAGTCGAGGACGCACATGCCGATCTCGATCTCGATCCCGTAGGCGAACCTCATCGCGTCGACCTGGGCCTGGTTGAAGAACAGATACCGGTAGTCAGCGTCGATCGAGAAGTGGATCGTGTCCTTCTGGGCCTCCAAGCTGGAGTTGAGGAGCATCTGGGACCGCTGGAGCTCGTCGGCCGACCTCTTCTGCTCGGTGATATCGGTGAACACGACGACCGCGGAGACTACCGCTCCGTCGTCGTCCCTGATCGGGGCGGCATTGCTCAGGACCGTGCGCTCGTCACCCTCGGCCCGCTTGATGACGAACTCACGGCTGTTCGTCTCGCCGAACATGATGGCGCGCGCGAGCGGCACTTCATCGGCCTCGAGGGGCCTGCCGTCGGTATCGAGGAGCTGCCAACTCGCCACATACTCGGCGATGCCGACACTATCCGTGAGAGTCGCGGCATCGCCTCCGCCGATGAGCAGGCCGGCTTCGTTCACGTAGCGCAGTGCACCGTCGGGGGCATCGGCGATCGCGATGCCCGCGGGGCTCTGGTCCATCGCGGCCTGGAGGGTCGCCGTCGTGCGTCGCAACTCCTCTTCGGCCCTCCTGCGCTCGGTGATGTCGACGATCGTTGTCATGAAGTACTCGGGCTCGCCACTATCGCTTCGTCGCAAGGACGTACTCACGTCTACCCAGATGACGCTTCCATCCTTGTGGAGGTAGCGCTTCTCGAACCGCGCGGACGACAGATCGCCGACGATGAGTGAGGCGATCACTGCCTCGCTCGCCGCGACGTCGTCCGGGTGGGTGATCTGCCGCCACGTCGCGCCGTCGGCGAGTTCCTCCGACGTTGTATCCGAGCAGGGCGCGAAATGCATCGTTCACGCGGATCTCGCCGCCCGGTGAGGTGAGTGAGCTTGCGACGACCGAGCGTTCGAACAGGAATTTGAACGTGTCCTCACTTTCGCGCAGGGCCGCCTCGGCCCTGGCGCGCTCCGTGATATCGGTGAGGATGCAGTGCGTCTGCTTGAAAGTGCCATCTGCGTGATGAGCGATGCGGCCCTCGAATGCGATCGTGCGCCTCGCGCCACTCTTGTGAAGCATCTGGAACTCGGAGTGGATCGCCCCTCGCTCCTTGAACAGCGGGAAGCGCTCGCGGAACGGTTCGACGAACTCGGGAGCCAGGAAGTCCCCGAACCACGCCCCGAGCACCTCTTCGCGGGCGAAGCCGAGCGTGTCGAGCCACATCTCGTTCACCTCGAGGAAGCGGCCGTCTTCGTCGAGTGACTGGTATCCCAGAGGAGCCTGCTCGAAGAGCTCAGCGAAGCGCTCCTCGCTGGCACGGAGGTCCGCCTCCGCGCGCTTGCGTCCGGTGATGTCCGTGAAGATAGCGACGAAGGATCCCGGCTCCGATCGATACGCTGATATCTGGAGCTCGAGACCGAGCGAGTGGACGGAGGTCTCGAACTCCACGGGCTCACCGGTCAAGGCGACCCGCCCGTAGACCTCGAGCAGTTCGGGGTTCGTTTCGCGGATACCCGGGATGACGTCCGACACGAGCATGCCCTCGACGTCACTCAGCCCGGTGAGCCGACCGAATGCGTCGTTGACCTCGAGATACTCGAAGTCGACGGGAGCGCCGACGTCGTCGAGCACCATGCGGCAGTGGGCGAACCCCTCGGACATCGACTTGATGAGTCTGTGGTAGAACTCGTCGTCGGCCTTCATCGCGACTGCTCCCCGCCCGGATTCCCATGCCCCATCGCCCTGCTCGGCCGATCGCCCGACCGCTCCGCACACCGCACTCGGTGGCGCGGCTCCGGTTAGCGAGAAGTATATGCCTGCCAACGAGTTCGCAAACAGAAGGCACCCGCTCGTCCGCCGAGCGGAGCGGGGGACGCAAAGAGCCCCAGTCACGGGGACTGGAGCTCTCGGATGCACGATGGTGGCCAGAGACGGACTTGAACCGCCGACACGGGAATTTTCAGTCCCCTGCTCTACCAACTGAGCTACCTGGCCATGGTGCCCGCAAATACTACCCGCCGCCCATCGCCGGGGTCAAGCAACGCCGACCATTCGGCGACCACTCGGCACGCCCTACTCCATCACCTTCGTCGACTCCGCGAGGTCCATGCGGAAGATGCGCAGGATCGCCGGCATCTCGGAAAGCAGCAGCACGACGATCGTGAGTCCGACGAGTGCCGCGATGGATTGGGGCACGATGATCGCCTTGAGCGAGTACGCCTCCGATGAGAACGACGCATAGATCGCCTCTGCGGCCCTGAGACCGAGCCAGACGCCCAGGGGGATCCCCGCCACCGCCAGGAGCAGGTTCTCGACGGTCACCATGACGGCCAGGCGCCCGTTGCTCTCCCCGATCGTCCTCATCGTCGCGATCTCGCGAGTGCGCTCGAGGATGTTGGACGTGAAGGTCGTGTAGATGACGACGAACGCCATCGCGAAACCGAACGCGAAGAGGATGCCCTGGTAGAAGGTCGAGAACTCCATCATCTGGACGAGGCTCGTGAGCATGCTCGCCTTCACGTTGACGCTCACGGCGCCCGGCAGTTCGAGCAGTTCGTCCTTCGTCACCGTCGCGCTGCGCGGTCCCACGTCCACGTAGATGGTGTTGTAGGACGTCATCGACGTGCCGAGCAGGTCCTGCGCCTTCTGCAGCGACACGAACGCCGGCGCGCCGAGCGGCTCGTCGCTGATGGCGCCCACCCGGATGGGCGTGCGCTCGTCCCGGAACGGCGTCTTGGCCGAGAGGGTGTCCCCGACCTTCACCCCGAGCTTCCGCGCCAGCCCGACGGAGAGCACGGCCTCGCCGCGTGCGAGCGTGTCGCGGGCACCATCGCCCGAGGTGATGTCGAATCCGTGGAACGTCGCCGCCGGATCCATCGCGGTCACGACCCCCTCGTGCGTCCTGCCGCCGACCGTGAGTTCCGTCGGCACCATGAGCGCACCCTGGGCCTGCGTCACGCCGTTCCAGCGCCGGACCTCCGCGAGCCGCTCGCCGCCGAACGGCGCATCGTAGACCGCGACCACGTCCCAGCGCTCGCCCCGCGTGAACACCGTGTCGATGAGCGACGCGATCGAGTCGAACGACGACTGCGTCGCCACGGTCATGATCAGCGCGAACGCGATCCCGACGATGGTGTACGCGCTGCGCCGGCGCGCGCGGAACACGTTGCGAAGCGGGATCCGGAAGGTGAACGAACGCGGCATCGCCCATCCCAGCGCCTTCTCGAGCAGCGGCCGCCGTCCTCCCGCGACCGCCACGTTCGGGTCCGAGTGCATCGCCTGCGCGGGCGCCATGCGCGCGCTGCGCCACGCGGGGCCGAGCCCGGCCGCGACGCAGGCGACCAGACTGAGCAGGACCGCTCCGCCGATGACCTGCGGGTAGTAGTGGTGGTCCATGTAGGGCACACCGAGCAATGTGACGTACTGCCGTGCGATCTCGCGCGCGACGAGGTCGCCGAGCACGATACCGAGCACCGAGCCGGTGCCCGCGATGAACAGCGAGAAGAGCATGTAGTGGACGAGCACCTGCCCGTCCGTGTAGCCGAGCGCCTTGGCGAGCCCGATCTCGCCGCGCTGGGACGTGACGAGCCGCGACAGTGCGATGAAGAGCGAGCTCGCGGAGATGAGCAGGATCAGCGCGGGCATCGCATACGCCATCGTCTGGTTCTGCCTGATCTCCTCGCCGAGCGAGAAGTGCGACGGCTGGTCGGCGCGCAGTACGGCCTCGACGACGCCGTACGGCTCGAGCTCTTCCTCCACGGCCGCCATCACACGGTCGACGTCGTAGCCGCTCTCCACGAGCACCGCCGCATCAGTGAAGGTGCCCGGGTGCCCGAACATCTCCTCCACGTCACGCTGAGGGACGAAGAGTGCGGCGAACTCGCCGGTCGACGGAAGATCGCCCTTCTCGCGGATCGCGTACATGTACTCGGGGCTCGCCACGATGCCGACCACGCGCAGGTCGCGGTGCTCCTTACCGAGTCGGACCGTGATCGCATCGCCCACAGCCGTCCCCGTGTCGCGGGCGTACTTCGTGTGGACGAGCACCTCGCGACGGCCCTCGCCGATGAGGTAGCGGCCCTGCTCGATCAGGAGGTCGTTGACGCGCGGACGATGATCGACCGGGACGCCGATCAGCCGCGCGACCGGCTGCTTGCCGTCTCCCACCTCGAGGCCGGTGTCGACGATCAGCCGCCCCTCGACCGCCCGCACGCCCGTAATGCGCCCGATAGCGGCGATCTCACCGCGCGGCGCCCCGAGAACGCTCACGGAGAAGTCGGCGAACTTGAGCTCGCTGATCGCCCGCTCCACCGAGGCGGTGAGGTCGAGATAGCCGGTCAGGAACGCGACGAAGCTGAGTATCCCGAGCGAGACGAGCAGGATGAGCGCGCCGAACTGGCCTTTGCGGGCCAGCAGGTCACGCCATGTCTTGAGCAGGAGCGTGCGCACTGCGCGTCACCACTCGATCTCGTCGGGCGACAGGGGGTTCTCGTTGACCACGACATCGGCGATGCGGCCGTCGCGGATGTGCAGCACGCGGTCCGCGACCTGGGCGAGCGGCTGGTTGTGTGTGACCACGACGACGGTCTTGCCGCCGATCGTCGCTACGTCGCGCAACGCACCCAGGACGAGCTTGCCGGTGCGGAAGTCCAGATTGCCGGTCGGCTCGTCGCCGAGCACGAGTGCCGGGTCCTTCGCCAGCGCACGGGCCACGGCGACGCGCTGCTGTTCCCCGCCCGACAGCTGGTTCGGGAAGTGATCCATGCGCGCGCCGAGCCCCACCTTCTCGAGCAGACCGGCCGCGGTCATCGGGAGCGACGAACCGTCGCGCGTCGCAAGCTCGAGCGCGAACTCGACGTTCTCCCGTGCGTTCAGCGTCGGGATCAGGTTGAAGAACTGGAAGACGAAGCCGACCTTGCGGCGACGGAACAGTGTCAGGTCGCGCTGGTTGTAGGTCGAGATGTCCTCGCCGTCGATGACGATGCGGCCGAGTGTGGGCGAGTCGATACCTCCGAGCAGGTTGAGCAGGGTGGTCTTGCCCGAGCCCGACGGGCCCAGGATAGCGACGAACTCGCCGCGCGGGATGAGCAGGTCGGTGTGGTTGAGCGCATGCACCTCGACCTCGCCCATCGTGTAGGACTTGGTGACGTCCTCGAGCAGGCAGAGCGTGTCGGACTGCGCGGTCACGAGCGTCACGTCGCTCACGCCCCTTTCTCGATGAGCGCCAGCAGCGAGGGCCGGATGGTCGCGTGGTCGTAGACGTGGAGCGTTCCCGCAGCCGCGCCCAGGGTTCGCTCCGCCGCACGTTCGGCCGCCTCGAGACTGCGAACCACGAGGTCCACCGAGTCGCTCCCCCCGATCATGAGGACGCCCATGAGCCGGTCGCCCATGCCCGAGAGCATGCTCACCAGCACCTCCGCGGTGGCCTCCGGATCCTCGACGTCCGTCTGACCGAGCGCGTTCCCCTCGTCGATCAGCTCGGTGACGAGTGGCTTGAGCAAGTCGCCCCATCGCTCATACAGCCGGTGACGGAGACTGGCGTTGCCGTCGCCGTACATGACATGGAGGAGCGCACCCGTGAGCGCCTGCGCCTCGTTGAGCTCCCAGTTCGCGAGCATGCCGAGGAGCAGGGCGAGCTCGTCGAGCGGGACGCCCTCGATCTCGCGGGACTTCGCGTAGACCGCCTCGAAGATCCGCTCGACCTCGCGCTTCGCCAACGCGTCCAGCAGGTCCTCTTTGGAGTCGAAGTAGTGATAGAACAGGCCCTTGGCGACGCCGGCGGCGTCCGTGATCGCCTGGACGCTCGTATCGTGATAGCCGCGCTCGGCGAAGAGGACCTGGGCCGTGTCCAGCAACTCGTCGGTGCGTTCTTCGCGGGCTTTGACGACACGGGCCATGGCGGGGCCCCTTTCGGGTGCTTGCTGGTGTTGACTGACCGTCAGTCACTTTGTACCCTCCGGGCGGGAACCGAGTCAACTCCCGACCGCCCCGACCCCCCGGCGTGCTAGGCTGACGCGCGTGACTCCCGCCACCGCCGAAGGCCGACGACGTGACCCCACCGCGCCACGACCCGCACGACACGTGGGTCGCCATCGACTTCGAGACCGCCACCCGGCACCGCGACAGCGCGTGTGCGCTCGGCCTCGCGGTCATCCGCGACGGAGAACTCGTCGAGCGCGCCTCGTGGCTCATCCGGCCTCCGGGGAACCGCTACGAGTACTGGAACACCCGCGTCCATGGGATCCGGCCCGCCGACACCGAGAGCGAGCCGACCTTCGCTGAGCTGTGGCCGGTGCTGCTTCCCTACCTCGAAGGCGCGCACCTGCTCGCTCACAACGCCTCGTTCGACGTCGGCGTCCTACGAGCTCTAGTGGCCGGGCACGGCCTCGAGACGCCCGAGTCGCACTACGTGTGCACCGTGTTGATGGCACGGCGCGCCTTCCCGGAGCTGCACGCGCACAAGCTCGATATCGTCTGCGATCACTGCGGCATCGTGCTCAACCACCACGAGGCCGAGTCCGATGCGGTGGCGTGCGCGACCATCGCGCTGCGGTGCCGGGAGGCGCTCGGTGCGCCCTCGATCGCGGCGACCGTCACGGCGATGGGCCTGCAGGCCACGCGGCTGTAGTCCGCGCCGCGCCGCAAGAATCGGATGGCGCACGCGATCGTCGGGGCGCACGATAGGCACCGGCAGTTCGAGCGATCACGAAAGGCCCGGGAATGGCGGATGAAGACGCGGTGACCGCGGCGGCGACGTACCTCGAGGCGCACGCAGCCGAGACGGTGACGCTGGAACGGCTCGCCGGTGAGGTCGGGCTGAGCGCGTCTCACCTCCAGCGGGCGTTCACCGCACGCTTCGGGCTCTCGCCGAAGCAGTACCAGACAGCGCTGCGCGTCGAGGCGCTCAAGAGCGGCCTTCGCGATGGCGCCGACATCAGCACCGCCGCTTACGACGCCGGATTCGGGTCGAGCCGGGGCGCATACGAGGCGACCCGCAAGCGCACCGGGATGTCACCCGACGCCTACCGTCGCCGCGGCGCCGGTCTCAGCATCCGCTACGGGATCGAATCCTCCCCGCTCGGCCTCGTGCTGGTCGGCATCACCGACGCCGGTGTCTGCGCCATCATGCTCGCCGACGACGAGGCGACGCTCATATCCGGGCTCGAGGCGGAGTTCGGTGCGGCGGGACTCATGCGTGATGACGATGCCGTCAGGGACGAGACCGCCGCCGTACTCGCCTATCTGGAGGGCCGTACGGGACTTCCGGACCTGCCCCTCGATCTGCACGGCACCGAGTTCCAGCGGCGCGTGTGGAGCGCCCTGCGCCTGATCCCGGCGGGCCGGACCATCACCTACGGTGAGCTGGCGAAGAACATCGGACGACCGACGGCCCAGCGTGCCGTCGCGAGCGCGTGCGGCGACAACCACGTCGCCCTGCTCGTACCGTGTCACCGCGTCGTGCGGACCGACGGCGGGCTCGGCGGCTACAAGTGGGGTGTCCACCGCAAGGAACGGTTGCTCGCGGTCGAACGCAAGGCCTAGTCGACCTCGATCTCGTCCTCGGCGGGCTCGGCCGCCGGGCGATGCTTCACCCTGTAGCGCATCTGCACGACACCACCGTCGGCGTCCACGGAGCTGACGAGTTCGAGCGGGACGTCGCGCTCACCCGGCCACACGAGCGGGACGCCCGCGCCCAGGATGATCGGCACGAGCGAGACGATGAGTTCGTCGACGAGATCCGCGTCGATGAGCGTGCCGATGATCTGCGCACCCCCGACCAGCCAGATCGTCTTCCCGTCCTCGGCGCGCAGGCGCCGCGTGAACCCGGCCACATCGTTGGTCACGAACTCAACGCGCTCGTCCCCGTCGGCGGGTATGTGGCGCGTGAAGACGATGACGCGCTTCCCGTCATACGGCCACTCCTCGAACTCGAGCGCCTGGCGGTACGTGTTGCCGCCGATGAGCAGCGTGTCCACCCCGGCGTAGAACCGGTCGTAGCCGTAGTCGCCGTCGGCCCACGGGTCGAGGAACTCGATCGAGCCGTCCTCGCGCGCGATGAAGCCGTCGAGACTGGTGGCGATGTAGAGGACGACGGGACGCATGCGAACCACCTCCGGTTGGATGTCTACCCGCTCGCCGGGAACGCTGTCAGCGGCCGTCGATCGCAAAGAGCTCTCCGCGGAGCGCTTCTGCCTCCGCGACCGCGTCATCGTCACCGTACTCGGCGACGAGTGCGACGAGGCGCTCGGCCTTCAACCGCTCGGTACGGGCCCGCGCCGGCTCTCCGTCGAGCGCGAACGCCTGCGCCCTGCGCGTCAGGATCTCCGCAACCAAGCGCCCCCTCTGGGCGTCGAACGTCCCGTCGGTCGAGAGCATGGTGACGAACCCGTCCGCGGTCAGCTGGTCCGCGAGCGACGGCGGGAGGCCGAGGAGGAGCTGGAGCGCCTCCCGGGACGTCTCGTAGACCTGCCCCGTCTTCGTAGCGCGCAGGTCGCTGAGCATCGCGCGCAGCATGACGCCGATCTGGCTGATGACGCGCATGATGTAGTCGTTCTCGAACACGTACGCTCCCGGGATCGTCGAGCCTGCCTGTCGAGGATACCCCGCGAACCGATGGATACGCCCCGCACGGGCATCTAGACTGAGAGAAATGCGAGCGAGGGGGATCTGCGTGAGCGAGGGATGGGGTCACGACGGCCCGCTCTACCGGCTCTACCGCGATGGACTCGGCATCGTGCGCGAGGGCCTGACGGGACTCGCCGCAGCGCGAAAGGTCGACGTCTACGACCTCCTCGAGGAGTTCGCAGCGCCCGACGCGGACGTCGAGAGTTTCCTCGACCCGGTGGCGCTCGAGGCGCTCGCGTCCCGCATCGCCGACGAGTGTCCCGCTGGATGCTACGAGGAGCTCATCGACGCGTGGGCGGGTGCGGGCGAGTTCGGGCGTCCGCTCGCGCAGTGGCTGGAGGAGCGCCTGGCCTGAGGCCGACCCGCGTCGGCCCCGTTGACCCGCGCCCTCGCGCTCCCGATAATCGGCACGACCACCCGACGCCCGGAACCGGAGCACACCGTGCCTGAGCTCTTCACCGTCACCAACCTCGTCGCACTGCTCACGCTCACGATTCTCGAGATCGTGCTCGGTGTGGACAACATCATCTTCCTAGCGATCGTGACCGGCGACCTGCCCCCGGAGAAGCGCCCCTTCGCCCGGCAGCTCGGCCTCGGACTGGCACTCGTCGGCCGCATCGGCATGGTTCTGGGCATCACCTGGCTTCTCGGGCTCGATGTCGTCCTGTTCTCGGCCCTGGGCCATCACTTCTCGATCAAGGACCTGATCCTGCTCGCGGGCGGCCTCTTCCTCACCTACAAGGCGGTCACCGAGATCTACAAGACCACCGAGCTCAGGGAAGAGGGCGACGAGGTCGAGGCGCCCAAGAAGCACAACAGCCTCTCGATGGCCGGCACCATCGCACAGATCATGGTCGTCGACATGGTCTTCGCCATCGACTCGGTGCTCACGGCGGTCGGCCTCACCCAGCAGTACGTGATCATCATCATCGCCATGACGATCGCCATCATCGTCATGATGGTGTGGGCCGGGAAGCTCTCCGACTTCATCCACGACCACCCGTCGCTCAAGGTGCTCGCGCTGGCGTTCCTCGTGCTCGTCGGCGTGTTGCTGATCTCGGAGGGCTTCGGCCAGGAGATCGAGCGCAACTACGTCTACTTCGCGATCCTGTTCTCGCTCGGCGTGGAGGCGCTCAACTTCCGCCGGCAGGCCAACGCGCTGCGCAAGAAGGCTGAGGCGAAGGCCGCCGCGTAGGACCGACGCGCCGGGTCGCCGCCCGTCGCAACCGCGCGGCCGCACGTCTCGGGACCCACGAACTAGGGATACACTCTCGGACAGGGGCGCACGGATCCGCGGCCCGCGCGGGACCCCGTACGTGCGCGCCGATCGGGGAGTTCGCGTGCTGCTGGCATACGCCATGATCGTCCTGTTCGTGGTGAGCTTCGTGCCCGTTCCGTTCTACTGGGACACGTACCGGCGTCGACGTGAGCCACGGTATCTCTACCTGCTCATGCTCGGGTGGCTCGTGTACGCGGCGGCTCCCCCGTTCTTCTATCTCAGTCGGACGATCGACCCGCGCTTTGCGGTCGGCTTCGCGGCAAGCGAGCTCATCGGCTCGACGCTGTTCATCGTGGGAGCGCTCTCCTACTTCGTTCCGATCGACGCCCGCAGGGCGGCCGGACTGATCGCCATCGGCGGCGCGGTCCTCGTCATCGCCGACCTGACCATCCCGTGGATGCTCAGCGCGACGATCGGCATCCACGCGGCCGTGCTGGTGGCAGCCCAGTCCTTCGCCATCTACCGGCACCGCACGTTCCGGGCGGTCGGTGGCTCGAGTTTCGCCTGGCTGGTGGTCTCCTTCTTCGTCGGACTTTTCGCGGCGGTCTGGTGGATGTTCAACCTCGGCTCCAACGATCCGACTCCGTTCCTCGGGACCACAGCGGCAACGGTGCTGATCGGGTACTTCTTCGTCCAGTTCGAGCACGCCGCAGTGCTGACCGCCCTGCACGACCGCGAGACGGAGTTGTCCGTCCACCACGCCGACTTGGAGAGGCTCGTCGACGAGCGCACGGACCAGCTTGTCGAGGCGAATGAACGTCTCGAGCAGGTCAACGCGGAACTCGCGGCCACGAACACCCGGTTGGACCGGGCGCTGCAGGCGCGAAGCGACCTGCTCTCACGCACCAGTCACGAGCTCCGCACGCCGCTCAACTCGGTGATCGGCTTCTCGGGAACGATGCTTCAGGGTCTCGCCGGCCCACTCAATGTGGAGCAGACAAAGCAGCTCGGGATGATCCGCCGCGCGGGCGAGCACCTTCTCGCGCTGGTCAACGACGTGCTCGACCTGTCGACCGCGGACACAGGTCACCACACGTTCGATTTCGAGGAGTACCACGCGGGAGCGATCGTGGAGTCACTCGTCGAGAGTCTCCGGCCCACGGCAGCCGAACTCGGTCTGGGACTGCGATGCGTCGTGCACGGGGACGCCCTGGTGAGAACCGACCGTCGTGCGCTCGATCAGATCCTGCTCAACCTGCTGGACAACGCACTGAAGTACACGCCGTCCGGCACCGTGACGATCGAAGCGGGGCCGTGCGCGGAGGGCGTGCGCTTCGCCGTCGTGGACACGGGGCCGGGGATCCCCCCGGACGACGTCGAGAGGATCTTCGAGCCGTTCGTGCGGGTGGGAGGCCCGAACCAGGACGCTGTGGGCACGGGCCTCGGCCTCTCCGTCGTGCGATCGCTGTCTGACGCGCTCGGAGGACAGGTGACGGTCCGCGCCGGCGACGCCGGAGGCAGCGTGTTCGAGATCGTGCTGCCCGCGGACCCGGCCTCGTCCTCGGAAGTCCGACGCTGACCGGGCCCGGAAGCGGCGGCTACCGCCCGGCGGCGTCTCGCGCGACGTAGCCGGCCCAGCGCTCGTCCACCCATGACTGCACCGCTTCGACCGCCTCGGGCTTCATGCCGCGGAAGCGACCCTGCGTCGCGATGTAGTCGGCGACCCGGCCCAGCGGCTTGCCCGCCTTGGCGAGCGAGGCACTGCGGCCGGTGAGCCGGAACGCGCCCTCCTCGACCTCGTAGAGCACGACGAGTCCGGTGTCGACTGCCATCTTGCCCAGGCGCACGGTGTCCTTCGGGTCGAACGACCAGCCGCTCGGGCACGGCACGTTCATGTGGATGTAGCGCAGGCCGTGGATGTCGCGGGCCTTCGCGACCTTGTCGTAGACGTCTGTGGGGAATGCCGCGGAGGTCGAGGCGACGTACGGGATGCCGTGCGCCTCCATGATGCGCGGCAGGTCCTTGGGGTTCTCGCGCTTGCCGGCCCACGTGGTGGTGGTGCGCGCACCCGCGGGAGTCAGCCCGCTGCGCTGCGTGCCGGTGTTCATGTACGCCTCGTTGTCGTAGCACAGGTAGATGAAGTCGTCGTTGCGCTCGGCGGCGCCGGAGAGCGCCTGGATGCCGATGTCGCCGGTGCCGCCGTCGCCGGCCATCGCGAGCACCGTCATCTCGGAGGCGCGGCCGGTCGCGCGAAGGCCGGCGGCGAGCCCGGAGGCGGCCGCAGCCGTCGACGGGAAGGCGACATTGACCCACGGCACGCCGACCGACGAGATCGGATACATGCCGCCGAAGACGGTCAGGCAGCTGGCCGGGACGGTCATGACCATCCGGCCCTCGAGCGCGGCCGTGATCTGGCGCAGGCCTATGCCGATACCGCAACCGGCGCAGGCGCGGTTGCCGGGCAGGACGTACGAGGAATCCGGGAGGTCGAGGATCTTCGTCGGCATTCCTCAGCCCTCCAGCTTCAGGTTGATCCAGTCGGTGGCGCGCTCGTGCGCGCCCGCGTGCGCGTCCGCGATCGCGCGCCTGGCCGCGTCCGCGAGGTGGTCCGGGGAGACGTCGCGCCCGCCGAGACCGCATACGGCGCCCCAGATGAGCGGTGGCTGCGACACACCGGCCATGGCCGCCCGCAGATCGGTGCAGATCGGACCCTCGTAGCCGTACGAGAGCGCCTTGTCGAAGACGAGGACGCCCTTGCGGTCGGCGAGTTTGTCGCGCAGCGCCGCGGCCGGGAACGGACGATAGGCCCGGATGCCGAGCACACCAGCCTTCACGCCCTCAGCCCGCAGCGTCTCGACGGCGACGGTGAGCTGTGTACCGAGCGAGCCGGCCGCGACGAGCACGACCTCCGCGTCGTCGAGCAGGTACTCCCACGTGAGCCCACCCCAGTCGCGGCCGGTGAGCGCGCCCCAGTCGGAACTGACCTCCGGGATGACGTCGAGCGCTTCGATGAGGGCGGCGTGGTGCAGGGCGCGGATCTCCATGTAGCCGTGGGACGTGACGCCGTCACGATCGGCGCGCGGGTCGGCGATGACCACCGGGCCGATGTTGCACGGGTCGGCGGGATCCACGATCGTGAACGGCTCCGTGTACGGCGGCAGGAACGCATCGACGGTCGCGGCCTCCGGCACTTCGACGGGCATGACCGTGTGCGAGAGCAGGAAGCCGTCGTAGCAGACCATGACGGGAAGGTGCAGGCGCTCGGCGATGCGGTAGGCCTGCACGGTCGTGTCGAGGATCTCCTGATTGTCGCGACAGTAGAGCTGGACCCACCCGGCGTCGCGCACCGACATCGAGTCCTGCTGGTCGTTGAGCACGTTCCACGGCGCGGCCATCGCGCGGTTCGCGATGCACATCACGATCGGCAGCCGTGCGCCGGCCGCCCACCAGACCTGCTCGGTCATGTAGGCGAGCCCGTTGGCGCTGGTCGCCGTGAACACGCGTGCACCGACCGTGGATGCGGTGATGCAGACGGTGAGCGCCGAGTGCTCGCTCTCCACGGTGACGAACTCCGCGGGCAGCTCGCCCGACTCGACCCAGGCCGAGAGCGTCTCGACGACGGGCGACTGGGGCGTGATCGGATAGGCGGCGATGACCTGGACGCGGGCGAGCTTGGCGGCGTTGGCGGCTGCCTCATTGCCCGTCATGACGGTACGGACGGCTCCGGTGCTCACTTCGCCACCTCCGCTGCCGCGTCGAGTTCGCACGAGCCGTGCTCCGACTCGGGCACCATCGCGATGGCGCCCGCCGGGCACTCCTCGGCACAGATGCCGCAACCCTTGCAGTAGGTCAGGTCGATCACCGGGCCGACACCCCGGGCGATGCAGGCGTCGGGGCAGTACGCCCAGCAGATCTGGCAGGTGACCTTGTCCTGCTTGACCGCCAGACACAGCGCCGGGTCCATCACGGGACGCGCGTTGCGCCAGTCGCCGGTGTTGCCCGCCTCGCCCACGCTCGGACGCGACATCGAGATCTCACTACCGCATGCCCTCGTGCCCACTGCTTCGCTCCTTCTACGCCCGCGTACACTCGTACGCGATCGCGGCGGCTTCGATGTTCTTCGTGGCGGCCGAGCCGCTGAACGCGTACCCGATCGCCGCCTCGACGCTGTCCATGGTGATGAGTCCGGTCGCGCGCGCCACCGCCCCGAGGATCGCGGTCGACACCATCGGCTGACCGCCGACGATGAGTCCGACCGCTTCGGCGGCGCCACTGACGTCGCTCGTGACGACGCGGATGTCGTCGCGCACGGAGAAGTCGCCGGCGCCCTTCGTGGTGTTGACGATGAGCGTCCCGCCGGGCTTCATGCCGCCGGTCGCGTTGGCGACGGCGACGAGCGAGTCGTCGAGCACGACCACGATGTCGGGTTCGGTGACCTGCGACAGGATGCGCAGCGGCTTGTCCGCGAGGCGCGAGGATGCCGTGATCGGTGCCCCCCGGCGCTCGGCACCGAACGAGGGCTGGGACGTGACTCCCGCGAAACCGGAGCGGAACGCGGCGTCGGCCAGGATCTTCGCGGCCGTGACCGCGCCCTGACCGCCGCGGCCGTGCCAGCGGATCTCGTGCATCTCACCCGTCGGACCCACCACGTGTCCCCCCACTCCCCCGAGGCGTACAGCGGGTAGATTGTACACGTGGCTCCACGTTTGCAGCGCCCATGCTCCAACCGCGAGACGTGAGGGCAACAGGGGTTTTCCGACAGGGTCGCGTTCCGGCAGATGCGCGTACCCGAGAGTCACGGAGGGTGATCGCCATGAGCACGACACAGGGATCGGACGCAGCAGAGGCGCGAGTCGTCTCACGGCGGGATGCGATCGTGGGTGCGCTCGCGCTCGCAGCGGGAGCGCTCCTGGCTCAGAAGCCCGAGACGGCGCACGCACTGGATGGTCAGTACGTCCTGGTCGCCGGCGCATACTCAGCAGCCAATGCCACGCTCATCATGCGCACCTTCGATGGGGCGATATTCAGCCCCGCGTACAGTTCCGTGGCACTGACCGCGAACACGGGTCTGATCCACTACGGCGTGGACGGGCAGTCCTTCGGGGGCGACCCGGGGAGCGCGGGCGTATTCGGGCACACAGCCCACGCCGCGCACTATGGCGTCCTGGCGCAGCACGCCGGCGCCGGGACAGCGCTCAAGGTCGAGGGAAAGGCCCGGTTCTCGCGCTCGGGCCGGGCATCGATCTCGAAGGGCGCCATGACGCGCACGATCACCGGCGTCGCGAACATCGGCACGGATTCGCTCATCATGGCGACGCTCCAAGGCCCGGCTGGGACCGGGGTCGTGATCGCCTACACGCAGCGGATCAGCGCGACGTCGTTCCGCATCGTTCTCAACAAAGCGGCGACGCGCTCGGCGCTCGTCGCCTGGTTCATCATCAACTAGGTGCGATGCGGCTCTACGGAGTCGGATCGGCGGTGATCTGCGTGGCCCCGGAGGCGTCCCGCATCTCGAGGCGGCCCCGGCTGATGCTCCACTCCGTCGAAGCCTCGAGGGCCTTGAGGAACGCGGCCTCCTCAGCCATGAGCTCCGGCGGTCCCGCCATGCGGGTCGTGGCGAGCGCGCCGACCTTGACGGTCGCGTCGGTCGCCTCGTAGGTGCCGCTGAACGAGTTGACGCCCGCGTGACCCGAGACCTTGCCGTCCGTGCCGAACGTGACCGTGAGGGTCGAGCCGATGGAGACCGAGGTCACCGCCTGCTTGCCGTTGTTGTAGCCGGTCACGGTCCACCCGGTGCCCGGGAGTTCCGCGGTCTTGGCCCGCTCGAAGATGAGGGTGTCGTTGCCGCCCGTCGTGAGCGTGAGCGTCCCGGCATCGATGCGGTAGCCGTCGCAGTCCTTCAGCAGGGCGAGATACGCCGATTCCACCTGCATGAGCGGCTCGGGGCCGGCCATCATCGTGCTGCTCAGCTCACCGAGCTTCAGGACGCCGGCGGACGTCGCGGTGTAGTCGCCGCCGTACTGGTTCACGCCGGAGAATCCCATGATCCGCTTGCCGTCGAAGCTCGCGGTGATGCCGGTGGCACTCATGTCGGTCGAACTCATGCTCGAGCCGGTGAGCGTCCACTCGCCTCCGGTCAGGTCCCCGGCGCTCGAACCGTCGGGCGCGCCGCACGCGGAGAGCGCGAGCACGGCGGCGAACAGCAGGATAGAAGCGACGATCCGCGCAGACCTGTCCATCATCCTCACCCTTTCGCCGAGCCATGCACCTGCGGCTAGCCCTCGCTCGCGAAGACCTTCACGTCCTCGCGGCCGAGCGCCTCGGAGGCCATCTCGCGCAACTTGTACTTCTGGATCTTGCCCGACGCCGTCATCGGATAGGTGTCGACGAAGAAGACGTACTTCGGGCACTTGTACCGCGCGAGCCGCGCCCGCGTGTACTCCTGCACGTCGCCCTCGCCGATGTCGGAGCCGTCGGCACGCACGATGAACGCCCCGACGACCTCGCCGTACTTCTCGTCCGGCACGCCGACGACCTGGACGTCCTTGACGCCCGGCATCGTGTAGAGGAACTCCTCGATCTCGCGCGGGTAGATGTTCTCGCCGCCGCGGATGATCATGTCCTTGATTCGCCCGGTGATGCGGTAGTAGCCGTCCTCGTCCACCGTGCCGAGGTCGCCGGAGTGCAGCCAGCCGTCCGTGTCGACGGCCTTCTCGGTGGCCTCGGGCATCTTGTAGTAGCCCTTCATGATGTTGTAGCCGCGGCACAGCAGCTCGCCCGGGACGTTCGGCGCGCAGTCCTCGCCGGTCTCGGGGTCCACCACGCGCACCTCGACCTCGTCGTGCTTGCGACCGACCGTCTCGCACTTGCGCTCGAGCGTGTC